>CAZBGL010000069.1:0-5642 GCA_964491375.1 uncultured Thermodesulfobacteriota bacterium
TGGCCCGGGCGGTGGTGCGCGAGGGCGCCGGGTTCACGGTGAGCTCGTTCCGGGCCGAGAACCTGACCCCGGAGGCGGCCGCCCTGCTGGCCCGGGGCGGCACCCGCACCCTGACCGTGGCCCTGGAGGCGGGGTCCGAGCGCCTCCGCCGCGCGATCGGGAAACGGCTCTCTCGCGAGCAGATCCTCGAGGCGGCCCGTGCCGCCCGGAAGGCAGGCCTGTCCAACCTCCGGATCTACGCCATGGTGGGCCTGCCCACCGAGACCGACGAGGACGTGGAGGAACTGGCCCTCCTTGCCGCGGATGCGCGCAGGGCCTTCGGGGGCACGGTGACCCTGAGCGTGGCGCCCTTTGTGCCCAAGCCCCACACCCCCTTCCAGTGGGACCCCATGGTCCCCGAGGCCCTCCTGAGGCGCCGGATCCGGAGACTCCAGGCCCTGTGCGGCCGCACGGGGGTGCACGCCGTGGCCGAGTCCCCCAAGTGGGCCCGGGTGCAGGGCCTGCTCAGCCGCGGGAACCGTGCGGTGGCAGAGCTCCTGGAGGCCGCCGTGCGCACCGGCGACTGGCGCGGGGTCCTGCGTTCCGCCCCGGCCCGCCGGGTGCTGGACGAGGCGGCGGATCCGGATGCGCCCCTACCGTGGGACTTCGTGGACGGGGTCCCCTCCCGGGAACACCTTCTGGGCGAACGCCGAGCCGCCCAAAGCGGTGCGGAACCGCTCCCGTGCCACCCCGGCCCCTGCCGGACGTGCGGGATATGCCGGGAAGAGCACGCCAGTACTCAGAACAGTTCCACGGCAGGGGCCCCTTCCGGGGTGCCCTCCTGCCCCAGGGCCTCCCGGTGAGCCGTCCTTTGGGGCTCCATCCGGTAGGCCCCAAACATCTCCTCCACACCGAAGGGTTCGGGGAAGGGCCCCTCGGGCTCCCGGGCGGATTCTAGGAGCGCCTCCGTGTGCCGGATCATGCGATCCAGTGCGTCGACCACTTGATCGAGCCGCTGGCGGACCACGTCCTGGAACTGGAGACCGGCAAAGGTCTCCATCACGGTCTCTGCCACCCGGCGGCCGTGTTCCCTGGCCTCGGCGAGCACCCCGCGGTGGATCCGCTCCAGGGCTGCGCTCCTCTCGTCGATCTCCCCCAGGGCATCGGCGAAAAACTCCAGCAGCCTGCGCTCCTCCGCTTCCTTTTCGGGATCGAGCTTGGCCGCGAACTGCTCGTGGATCGCCCGCCGCACGGCCGAAAGGCCCTGGGAGATCTCCACCGCAGCACGGGCCGATTGCTGGGCCAGATTGTGGACCTCGCTCGCCACGACCGCGAACGCCCGGCCGCGGTCTCCCGCGCGGGCCGCCTCGATGGAGGCATTGATGGCCAAGACCTTCGTCCTGTCCGCCAGGTCTTCCACGAGACAGGCGAGCCGGCTCAGGTCGTCAGCCCGGCGTCTCACCGCCTCCACCCGCTCCCTGTCCAGAGCCAGATCCCCGGAGCGGGCGTCGATGTAGCGCCTCATCACCCCGATGGCGTTCCGGACCGCCTGGCGCTTGCCGGTGCCCTCTTGATCCCGTCCCTCCGCCTCGGTCAAGGCGCGCTCGAGGCCTCCGATGAGATCCCGGATGGTCTCGTCCACACGTCTCGTGCTCTCCACCAGACGCTTCGCCGCCTCTTCGGTTGAACCCACCACCGCCTTGATCTGGCGGACCAGCACCGCCTTGGCGGCCCGGTACTGGCCCAGGGTCGCCACCAGCTGGTCCGCATAGGCCGACAACCGCGTATGGGCGCCTTCCACCGCCTGCATCTCTTCCTGCACGGCGCGTGTCTCCCGGCCCCTCGCCCTCCGCGCCCGGAGCCCCAGGGCACTCCGGACACACGCCCCGAGCACGGTCGCCCCCACCAGGACGAGGCTGAGGGCCGGTTCGTGGAGCGTGCCCCCCCACGATACGTGCACGCCTGCGATGAACGCCGCGCCCACGAGCCCCCCGCCTACCAACACGCCGGCCCCCTCCCGCGCCGCGGGCCCTAACCAGGCAACCCGTCCGGCCGCGACAAGTCCACCTGTCTCCGCATGACCCGCGTTCATCTCCAATCCTCTCCCAGCCTCGTTTCCGTCCCGGGCAGCACCCGTCGCAACACGCCGAGAAGGTGGTCGGCCCCAACGGGTTTGACCAGCCACCCCGTGGCACCGGCCGCCCGCGCCTCTCGGCGCTTGGCCTGCTGGGACTCGGTCGTGAGCATCAGGATGGGCACGAAACGGAACGCCCTCCGCCGTCTGACCTCCCGAACCAACGAGATCCCGTCCATGCCGGGCATGTGGAGATCGGTGATCACGAGATCGGGCCGAAGGCCGGCCTGGAGCTTTTCCAGGGCCTCGTATCCGTCGCCGGCCTTGGCCACACGGAACCCCGCTCGGGCCAGCAGACCCTCCAGGCTCAGGAGGATCGTCGCCGAGTCATCCACGATGAGCACGGTCTTCATCGCGTTCGCCTCCGTGTGGGCCTCTCGTGCTCAGGCCCCGTGTACCTTGCCGGCAGCCCCCGGCCACACGATCTCGTGCCCCATGAACCGCCCGTCGGCGAGCACGAGGTCCACGGTCAACCCGTGGTGGGCCCGGAGCGCGGTGACCAAGTGGTCTCGCAGCGAATCGGCCAGCCGTCCCGGCTTGGGTTGCAACTGCACGCTGAGGGTCCCCCTCAGTCCGTCCACGCCGATCCGTACCAGCCGGAACCCCTGGAAGGGGGGCACGGCACAGACCTCCTGCACCGTCGTGGCCACCCGGCCCGCCACGGCGTCCTCCGCCTCGAACAACATCCGGAGGGGCCGGTAAAAGGGGTGGTGGGGGTCCAATGCGAACACGTGGTGCCGTCGTTCCCGGGTTCGCCGGACCAGCCCGATCTCGACGAGCTCGTCCAGGGCCGCCTTTGCCGACGAGGAGGGAAGCTTTCCTTTCCGCGAGATCTCGCGGCCGGTTGCGTGTTCAAGGTGGAAAAGGGCTCGGATCACGCGAACCTTGGACGTCGTACCCACGATCTTGACCAGCATGGGGTCCTCTACCCGGCACTACCTGAATCCGTATGCCTCGGAACGCCGCGACGCCGCCACGGCCTGGGGACAACCTAAGTCAGTGGATCGGGCCTTCTTCTATCCCCCTTGACCTCCCAGAGTGGAATATGTTGTTCGGATTTTCGCACGCAAAGATCCGCCACGACGAGCCGGATACCCCCGGGGACTAAGGGGATGCCCCGCTCCCCCCGACTCCGGTCAGCCGGTGGATGAGATCGAACAACTCGCTGCGACGCCAGGGCTTCCGGAGGACCACCGCGTCAGGGACGGCGCGCACCAGTTCCCGGCAGCGAGGCGAGTTGGGATCCCCGGTGGCCACGACCACCGGGAGCTCCGGATACCGGCGCCTCGCCTCTTGTACCACCTCCACCCCGGAAAGGGCGTCCAGGCACACATCGGTGATCAACAGCCGCGGCCGGGGGCTTCTTTCACGCTGGAAGAACCGCACCGCGTCCTCGCCCCTGGAGAAACCGAGCACGTGCCATCCGGCCTCTTTCAGGATCTCGCCCGTGATTTCGAGCACGGCCTCGTCGTCGTCCACAAGGACGATCCCCCCCGTTTCCTCTCCTTCCGGGGAACCGGCGTACCCACGCCCCTGGGAAGCCGGCACGAACACGTCGAACCGGGTCCCTTTGCCCGCGGCCGTGCGCACGGCAACAGCCCCTCCCACGGCAGCCACGAACCGCCTCACCACGTCGAGCCCCAGCCCTTTGCCTCCGGACCTCGCGCTCACGAACGGATCGAAGAGCCGGTGGAGCGAGCCGTCCGGAAGCCCGGGGCCGTCGTCCTCCACAGAAAACCGGGCGTATCCTCCGCCACCCTCGCGGCAAAAGTTGAGCACGGCATCACCCGGCACGGCTTTGCCGTACGAGAACGACACCCGGATTCGCCCCCGCCCGTTCATGGCCTGTGCCGCATTGAGGCACAGGTTCATCAGCACCCGGTCCAGCTCGGTGACGTCGCAAAATACCCGGCAACCCCGGAGGCCCTGCACGCTGTGGCACAGTTCCAGTTCGATCCCCGAGGGCAGGATCTGTCGCGCGCTGCGCACGAACCGCTCGAGCGCGTCCGACCCGAGGTCGAGCCCCCGATCGCGCGGTGCCTCGGGAGCGGCGCGCTGGCTGATCAGATTTTCTAAGGACTTTATGTACTCCACCGCCTTGTGAGCGGCGGCCAGGATCTTTTTCAGGTTCTCCTGGACCGGGTCGTGCTGGGGCATGGCCCGGGACGCCAGGTCGGCGTTGCCGAGAATGGGGACGAACAGGTTCCCCAGGTCGTGGACGAACCCTGCCACCAACAGGTGGAAAGGCGCGTCGGAGGACCGGCCCTGGGGTTTCCACGCCCCTTCGGGCCCCACGTAGGGCCGGGCAAGACCGAGGACGTCACGCCCCTGGCAAGGCCCTCGCTGCACTGTGAACGCCATGTTCAGGACTCCTTCCCAGTCCTTGGATCCCGCGATCCGGACCCGGAGATTGCCAACCCCCCTGCGCAGGGCTGCGAACACAAGGCGCCGGTCCTCGGCCCAAATGGCCCGGAGGGCGAGCCGGGGGCAGGCCTGGAGCGCCTGCCGGGGATAGCCGGTCACGCGCTCCGCTCCAGGGCTGACATAGATGAACCGTGGACGGGAGGGGCCGTTGCGAAGATGGAACAGGATGAACCCCTCGGCCTCGAGCACCCCCCGGAGACCCTGCCCATCCGCCACCCCTCCCCCGCGGGCCTCGGTATTGCCAAAAACGCAAAGCGTCCACAGAGGGCCTGGGTCAGGTTCGGTGCCGGTCTCTGGAGGACGGCCGGGAGAGCTCCCCCCTTGAAACGCGTTCCCCGTGGTCCGGGAACTGCACCGGCTCGCCGCACACCGCCGATCCGTCTGTGCTTCGGCCGCCCGAGTAGTCATCGGAAAACTCCTGCCACACCCCGAAACGCTCCGAACCCGCCGCCGGGTCTGAAACGAAACCGCAAAAGTCCAACCCGTACCGATTCACGATCTGTTCGTGCACGTCTTCTCTGCCCAGAGCGGGCTTCCCGGCGAGTAAGGCGAGCACTTCTCCTCTCTCCGTGAACGAAAGGGCGAGGCTTCGGACATCCATCCCTGCCCTGCGAAGCCTTTCGGCCAGGAACTCGGCCAAGGCGTCGGGCAGAGCGGCCTCCGCCCGGAACAGGGCCCGGACCGCCTGGAAGAGGTGATGCTGCGGGTTGAGCCCGTATCGTGTCTTGCCCGCCGTCCGGACCCGAACCACCACCCCCACGCCCACCAGTTCCCGCAACGCCTGTGCGGCAGTGGATGCCGGCATCCGGGCCCGCCGGGCCACCTCGCGCCCCGACATGGGCTTGCCCGCATCCAGCAGGGCTCCCAGCACCTTCACCCGGGATACGCTCCCGAGCACCCGGCACAGAAGAAACCCGGGAGTGGCCACGTGAAGTTCTGGAAAATTTCGCGACACGGCAACCATGACTCCTGCTTCGCTCCTCCTTGAGCTGTCGACGGCGGTGCGTTGGCGACTCTTCCCCTGAGCCCCCCATGCCATTCAAGACACGCGCAACAATATATATTTTGAGAACACGACGGGGGACCTCCTCGAGACACTGGCTCA
>CAZBGL010000070.1:0-5435 GCA_964491375.1 uncultured Thermodesulfobacteriota bacterium
GCCCAGGGTCCGAGCTCAGGATGCGTGCCACCGAGGCGGGGGTGGCTTCGGGGTGCCGGATCGCCTCGAGTACCTGCATGGCGACCGCGGGAAACGTGGGCAACTCGAACCCCTCGAGGTCTGGCACCGGGGGAGACTCCACAGCGGCCCGGGAAGGGGTGGGGGGCGTGGGGTGTGCTTTTTTCTTTTTTCTTAGGAACCGGAGCATGACGCCTCAATCCGCCCGTCGGGCCATCTTGTTCCCTAGGATCGCCAATAGCCCCCCTAGGCCGAGATATCCCAGAATCACCTGGATCATGGCCAACACCTGAGCCCCGGCCGTGGAAGGGACCACGTCCCCGTACCCCAGAGTAGTGAACGTGACCACGCTAAAATAAAGGGACGTGAGCTCGGTCTGGGGCACATCCGAGACGATGCCGGCCCGCTCGTACAGGAGTGCGAACCCAGCGATGAGCGCCAAGTTCCATCCGGCCCACCGCCACAAGCTACGACCACAGTCCGATGTGATCCACCACACCCAGTAGATCAGCGCGGTCCAGCGGTTCCGGGTCCGGAACTCGAACAGGTAATTTTCGTCGACCACATGGCGGCGGAGCATGTAGGCCCCGGTGAAGTTCACATCCCGGAGGTCCACGCCGATCCACGACGCCTTCCGGAAGCCCTGGAGAGCGCGCAGCCGGGCCGCACGAAGGTCCGCCCGGTCGAACACGGCGTGGGCCACCCGGCTCAGACCCAGGTCCGCCTCCCGGAGGTCGGCCCGGCTGAAGTCGGCACCCTGAAGGTCGGCCTTGCGAATGCGGGCCCCGCGCATCTGCGCCGCCCGGAAGTCTGCTCCTGCCAAGGCGGCATCGGTAAACGTCGTACTCTGGAGGTGGGCATTGAAAAAACTCGCCCCAGAGGCGTGTACCCGTCCGAAGCCGGCCCGCGCCGCCCGGCAGTCGTTGAGATTGGCCCCCGACAGGTCCGCCCCCATGAACTCCGCCCCTTCGAGGACCGCCCCCATCAACACGGCGTGGCGGAGATCGGTTCGAAGAAGCCGGGCGTTGCGAAGGTTCGCCCCCGAGAGGTCGGCCCCGGTGAGATCCAGATCCGAGAGGTCTAGCCCGGACAGGTCCTCGCCCGCCAGGGGAATGGCCCGAAGATCACGGGTGGGCCTGCCTTCGGCATCTCGGGGCGGCCGGCCGGCGCGCAGCTCGACCAGTACTCGGTCCCGGAGTGTCTTCCCGTCGGGGCCCGGGATCATCCACCGGGCCGCCATCGGGATCCGTTCCTCGGGCAGAAGTCCCCCTTGGCGCGACTCCGGAGGTTTGGACACGGCTCGGTTGCGGGACAACCAGCTCAGGATGGGCATGTCCCCTCCATCCACCTCCCCGTCAACGGGCACCCGATGCACCTTTTTGTACGGATGAAGAAGGACGGGGCTTTAGGCTGTGCCCGGAAAAAGTGCGGCCGTCACCTATCGGGCAGGGATCCAGGCGACGGGACCAGGACGAAAGGGAGACGCCCCGCCCCCCGGGCCGCTGGGTTGGTCACCCAGTCACCGAAGGGCGGCCTCCAGTTGCGGGTCGTTGTCCGGACTCGCCCCCCCCTCCGGGGCCTCCACCACCTCATCGGGAACAAGACCGTTCGCGTGCCAGGATGTCCCGTCGGGCAGGAGTACCCATCGTGAAGGAACGAGCACGGCGGATCCGTCGGCCAACTCCACCACGTCCTGGCTCACGCCCTTGCCGTAGGTCGTCTCGCCCACGAGCGTCGCCCGGCCGGTGTAGCGAAGCACCGCGGCCACGATCTCGGCGGCCGAGGCGGAGCCGCCGTCCACGAGCACCACCACGGGTAGTTCCGAATCGAGGTGAGCCACGAGACCCTCGGGGAGGTCCGCAGGGGGCCATTCGTCGCCGAATCGGTACACGGTCTCCAGCCCGTACACATCCTGGAGTTTCAGCATGGGCTCCCTGTCACGCCCATCCCCGGCCAGGAAGTCCACCAGTTGGATGGCCCCGTAGAGGCTCCCGCCGGTGTTGGCCCTCAGGTCCACAATGACCCCGCTCAGTTCCCCGGAGCGTTCCAGCAGATCGTCGTAGTCCTTCGCCACCTCCGGACCGGTCTGGAGGGTGAAGCGGCGCACGCCCAGGTAAGCCACGTTCCCCTCCAACAAGCGCTCGATGTGGGTCTCGGAGGCGGTGGACACATCGAAGACCTTTCCCCCGCGTTCCACGGTCAGAGTCACCCCTTCTTCTTCCGCATGGGGTAGGGCGGCGAGTACGCCCTCCAATTCCATGCCCTCGAACTCCACCGTCTGGTCCCCGCGGGTGGCTGCGAGCAGACGGTCGCCGGCCCGGATGCCGTCCCACCAAGCTCTGGAGTAGGGGAGCACCTCCTCCACCACGGGCACGGACTCCCCTTCGGGGATCGAGAGTCTCATGCCGATGAGCGCCCGCTCGCCGGAAAGGGAGGGTTCCTGGAACCGTTCGAACTCCTCAGCGGGATAGTATCCGGAGAACTCGTGGTCCGGGTCTGGCGAGGCGCCTTTGATCGCCTCGATGTAGGCTGTGACCGTATCTTCTCGGAGTACCGAGAGGTTATGTGGTAAAAGTTCAGGCTCGAGATAAGAATCGTGGAACGCCAGGCACGCCTGGGCGAGGAGGAAATCCACGGTGTCATCCGACGGATCCTGGCAGGCCGGCTCGGAGGCGGTCGCCCAATACACGTACTCTCGGAGCTGCGCAGGAGGAACCACCCCTTCGGGCACCGTCAGGACGAGGACTTCGTCCGGGGCCCAGAGGACACCGTTTTCGAAGCGAACGGCCCGGTCGTCGGACGCCCCCCCGCCCCCCCAACCGCAGGCCGACAGGGCCAGGAGTCCCAACCCAACGAGGACCGATTGAGCACGTCGCGCCATCCGGATACTCCTGGCCGAAGGATGCCCGGGTCAGGGGCCGAACGCAACCGTTCCGGACCGGGGGGTGACGAGGTGTATAGATCGGGCGGGAGTGCGCTTTTCTTGACGTGCACACGGGGCCGGGAAAAAACAACGGGGAGGCCGGTGGCCGGCCTCCCCGTGGGAACGGAGGGTGGGGGGACTACTGTCGGGCTGCCTCGCGGATCATGCGCTCGGCTTCGGCCTTGATCTCCACGAGATCGCGCTTGAGCTCGGCCAGCCCGTACCAGGTCACGTAGTCCGGGTTCATGTGGAACGCGCCCTGGAACGCCCTCATCCGGTGCTCCAGGAACATCACGTACAGGGTCTGCTCAATGGGGGTCATGGCCTCGTAGAAGGTCAGCAGGTCCGGGTAGGCGGGCTTGCCCGGCTCGGGTTCGATGATCCCCCGCTTGTACAGATCGGCCACGATCTCGATGGCCTCGGCCATGAGCTTGTCGGCCTCCTTGATCATGGCGTCGGCGTTCTTGAGCTGGGTTTCCGCGTAGGACCGGCTGTGGCACTGGGTGCACACCTTGAGCATGCGCTCGCGCTCGGCCTGCCATTCCTCCTTGGTGAGGCGGGCCACCTTGCCGGCCTTGACCACGTCCAGGCGAGGCGTGGGGTTCCCCTCGGGGTCGAGGACGTGCAGTCCCTTGAGGATGGTCACGCGGTACTTCATCCACTCCTCGTCCTCTTCAGGCAGTCGCAGCGCCAGGAAGCCCCACGAGGTCATCACGTTGTGGTTGCCGTTCTCCATGTGGCAGGTCTGGCACTTGGGTGCCCGCCCGGTGTCGCCTTCGGTCAGGTAGATCACGCCGTGCTTGGAGCTGGACCACATCTCCCACTGGGGATGGTCGAAGCCCATGTGGCAGGTACGGCAGGCCTCGGGCCGCTGGGCCTCGGCCTTGGAGAACTTGTGGCGGGTGTGGCAGGAGTCGCAGGGGCTGCCATATCGGGACTCGGCCCGGGTCTTCTCGTCGCGCACCCCGATCTTGTGGCACCCGCCGCACCCCTTGAGGCCCTGGATGTAGGCGTGGGGCTGAAAACCGGTCTTGGGCATGGCGGCCATGGCGATCCAGCCCAGGGAGTGCTTACCGGCCATGTACTGTTCCAGTTGGCTCTCGTGGCACTCCCCGCAGGTCTTCTCGGTGGGCAACTGGACCTCGGCCACGTCGTCGGCGCTCGTGTGCTCGGAGCCGTGGCAGGCCGAGCAGTCGATGCCGCTCTGCCCCATCTTGCCGGACAGGAAGTCCTTGACGATGTTCGGGGTGACGTTGCGGTGGCACGTGACGCATGCGCTCTCTTCGGCCACGGCGGAGAAGGGCAGCAACAGCACGGCCGCCGCGGCCAACAATGAGAAGCCGGCAATCCTCCCTCGTACCGCTCTCCACTGTTCCATGTCCTACCTCCTTGGGTTTAGGGGTTGGCTGATCCGGCCCGCAGGGGCCTTGGGGTTACGCCACGATGTCCGACCGTTCACCCACCACGGTGCCGTCACGCCCGATCACCACCTCGCGGGCCGGGATGTCCGAACCCGCCTCCCGGAGCGCCTCGGCCACCATGGCTGTCAACCCGCCACAGCAGGGTACCTCCATTCGGAGGATTGTCACGGAACTCGGCCCCCCTTGCTCGAAGATCTGGATCAGTTTCTGGAAGTGAGCGCCCGCGTTGTCCAGCTTGGGACAGGCCACCGCCACAGCCCGGCCCTTGAGAAAGCGCTGGTGGAAGCCGGCAAAGGCGAACGGCACGCAGTCGGCCGCGACCAGGAGTTCGGCGTCACGGAAGAACGGTGCGGTGGGCGGGAGCAGGGCGAGCTGAACCGGCCACTGCCCGAGTTGGGAGGGTTCGTCCGCCCCCCCGGCCGGCTCGGAAACGTCTCCCCGGGGTTTGAGATCCATGACCTGGGCGGAAGGGCACCCGCCCATGGGGGAATGGGTGTGGTGGGCCGGCCGCCGGCCGAGCTCGGCCAGCCGCCGCTCCACCAAGGCCTCGTCAAAGGGTTCGGCCTCCCGCTCTTCGATGATCAGGGCTCCTTCGGGGCAGTGCCCAATGCACGCCGCAAGCCCGTCGCACAGGGCCTCGCGCACGAGGACCGCTTTTCCGTTGCGTATTTCCAGGGCGCCTTCCGCGCAGGCCGTGATGCACTCGCCACAGCCCGTGCACTTTTCCTCGTCGATGCGGATGATCTGGCGCTTCATGGCACGCTCCTTTCCCGTTCGGGCCCGGCTGGAAGCCGGAACAAGGTAAGTCGGCGCTAGCGTACCGGCAACGGGGGGCCCCCACCTTGACCGGAATCAAGGAAGCGGGGGAAGCCGGTAGAAGTTGACGGGTTCTGGCGCATTCGGCCACACTGCTGGATGTGCTTCCTGCTGGCCCGGGGCGCGAGGAAACGCCCGGCCGAGCCAGGGGACCCTCCAGGACCGTGGTGATGCCGCCCGGGGCCCGTTTCCGCTTCGGGGCCACGGCCTCGGTGATGGTGCTTGGAGGCCGGCGTGCCGCTCGCATGCGCCAACGG
>CAZBGL010000071.1:0-17369 GCA_964491375.1 uncultured Thermodesulfobacteriota bacterium
TACGAGCCCGGGGACGTGATCGGCCGTTCGGGCCTGGAGTGGGCGTGGGAGGGGGCGCTCCGGGGGCTGCCGGGCGGGCGCCAGGTGGAGGTGGACGTGCGGGGCCGCAAGCTGCGCACCCTGGCGGAGCGCAGGTGCCAGCCGGGGCGGAACCTGGTGCTCAGCCTGGATCGGAGGCTTCAGGAGGCGGCCCGGGACGCCCTGGGGAGCCAGGTGGGGGCGGCCGTTGTACTGGACGTACTCACCGGCGACGTGTTGGCCATGGTGTCCTCGCCCGGGTTCGACCCGAACGATCTGGCCCGGGGCATGGAACCCGGGCGGTGGAAGGAACTCGTATCGGACCCCCGCCATCCCCTGCAGAACCGGGCCGTCCGCGGGCAGTATCCGCCCGGGAGCACGTTCAAGGTGGCCATGGCCCTGGCGGGCCTGGCGGAGGGCGTCATCACCCCGCGCACCCGGGTGTTCTGCTCGGGGGAATACGTGTTCGCGGGCCGGGGCTACCGGTGCTGGAAGAAGCAGGGCCACGGCTGGGTGGATCTGGAACGGGCCCTGGTGGAGTCCTGCGACGTGTATTTCTACCAGCTCGGATTGGAACTGGGCGTGGACACGGTGGCCCGGTGGGTCCGGGAGCTGGGCCTCGGGCAGCCCACCGGGATCGACCTGCCCAACGAGCGCGGTGGGCTCATCCCGACCAAGGCATGGAAGCGCCGGGCGAAAGGGGAGCCCTGGTACACCGGGGAGACCCTCTCGGTGTCCATCGGACAGGGGTACACCCTCGTGACACCCTTGCAGTTGGCGGCCATGGTGGCCGCGGTGGCCCACCCGCAGGGCGCCCGGATCCGGCCCCGGCTGGTGGTGCGGGTGGAGGATCCTTCGGGGCGGCCCCTCCGGGAGGTGCCGGTTCAGGAGACCGGGCGACTCCCGTTCCGGAGGCTCCATCTGGACGTGGTTCGCCGAGCGCTCCGGCGTGCCGTGGCCGACGTGCACGGCACGGGCCGGCGCGCCGAGGTGGAGGGGTTTCCCGTGGCCGGGAAGACCGGCACGGCCCAAGTCGTGAAGCTCCCTTCCGAGCGGGACCTCAAGCCCGAGGAAGTCCCGTGGGAGCACCGGGATCACGCCCTTTTTGTGGGCTATGCGCCGGCGGACGCCCCGCGGATCGCTTTTGCCGTGGTGGTGGAACACGGGGGGCACGGCGGGAGCGCCGCCGCCCCGGTGGCCCGGAGGATCGTGGAGGCCTACCGGGACCTCCTTCGGGACGAGGTGGCCGCGGCCGGAGCCCGACCGTGATGCGCCGGCGGTGGTGGGTCCATCTGGACTACGGCCTTCTGTTCCTCTTGGCGCTTCTCTGCGCGGCCGGGCTCACCGTGCTGTGGAGCGCGAGCCACGGTCCTGGAGGTCACGTGGCCGGGTATGCGGCCCGCCAGGTGCGGTGGATGGGGGTGGGCGTGGGCGTGATGGCCCTGTCCCTGGGGCTGGACTACCGGCATCTGGAGGCCCGAGCCTGGTGGGTCTACGCGGCGGTCCTGCTGCTCCTCGGGGCGGTGTTGGCGGGCGGACACACGAGCATGGGGGCGCAGAGGTGGCTGGCCGTGGGCCCCTTCCGGTTCCAGCCCTCCGAGCCGGCCAAGATCGCCACGGCTATCGTGACCGCGCGGATCCTGGCCCGGAACCGCACGCCACCCCCCTATGGGTTCCGGGCCCTCCTGTTCCCCCTGTGCGCGGCCCTCGTGCCGGCCGCCCTGGTTCTGGTCCAGCCCGATCTGGGTACGGCTGTCCTCATCCTGGCCGTGGCGGGGTTCCAGGTGCTGTTCCAGGGGGTGCGGCGCCGGGTGGTGGTGGGGTGCACGGGTGCCGTTCTTGCCGGCATCCCGCTGGGCTGGTCGTTCCTGAAGGACTACCAGCGGCAGCGCATCCTCACTTTTTTGGACCCGGAAAGGGACCCCCTGGGGGCGGGATACCACATCATCCAGTCCAAGATCGCGGTGGGTTCGGGCCAGTTCCTGGGCAAGGGCTTTCTCAAGGGGACCCAGGCCCACCTGCAGTTCCTGCCCGAGCGGCACACGGACTTCGTGTTCTCGGTGCTGGCCGAAGAATGGGGGTTTGTGGGTGCGGCGGGCGTCCTGCTCCTGTACGCCCTGCTCGTGCTGTGGGGGCTGGACATCGCGGCCAAGGCCCGGGACGAGTTCGGTCGGCTGCTCGCCGTGGGGCTCACCAGCATCCTGTTCCTCCATGTGGTGATCAACGTGGGCATGGTGCTGGGACTCCTGCCCGTGGTAGGGGTGCCCCTGCCGTTGTTCTCCTACGGCGGGTCCTCGGTGGTCAGCACGTTCCTCATCGCGGGCCTCCTTCTGAACGTGCGCATGCGCCGGTTCAGGAGGCTTTAGTCGCGGCGGCGAGGGGTCGATGAGAACGTCGATGATCGCACGGGAAACGGATACGTTCGTGGCCCTGGGCCAGGCGGTGGCCCTCGCCCGGGCGGAAGGGGCGGTGGCTCCGGAAGAAGCCGTGCGCCTGTCCTCCGCCCTGGTGGGGGGCATCCTGACCGGGTGCATGAACCTAGAAACCTATGCGCGGGTGCACGACGCCCTGGCCCGATTGCTGGACCAGGCCTTCCGGAAACCCGTTCCGCCTGCCCCGCGGCCTCCGGCACCGGCGACGGAGGGCGCCGAGGAGAGCCTGAACGTGTACCTGGACGTGGTGGGCGAGGCCTGGGACCGGGTGGACTGGGACGAGCAGATGTGCCGGCGGGTCCAGGGGTTCGTGACGTCCGTGTTCGAGGTGGCGGAAGGCCGTTTCGGGGGAGAGGCCTGGTTCCAGGCTCCGCTGCGGGTTTCCCTGGACGAGGTGCAGGCCCTCGCCCGGGCGGCCGGGCTCCTGGTGGTGTCGTTCCGGCCTCCAAGGGACGGAGCGGTACGGCAAGGGGCACTCACCGCGGCCGAGAACCTTAGCCCCTCGGCCCCCGCCGTGGTCCTCGGGTGGGGCGAACGGCGCACCGCCTTGGTGGCAGGGGCCGGCCCGTGAGCCGGAAAGAGGGGCGCGAGAAGTCGCGCCCCTGAGGGGTCCGAGGCGGGTACACCCTTTTTCAGAACTCGTACAGGGTCCAGACGCCGCAGGGACACACCCCTGCGCAGAACCCGCACCCGATGCATTTCTCGTCGTCCACCACGTACTCGTAGCCGCCGTCGGGCAGATCCCGCCGGGAGATGGCCCCCCAGTAGCACGTGGCCTCGCACAGGTGGCAGTCGCGGCAGCTGGCGCACGAGATGCACTTGTCGCCCTCGGCGCGGCAGGTGCGCGACAGGTCGTCCTGGCGGGCGCGCTCGAACCACTGGAAGCTGATCCGTTCGTAGGGGACGATCTCCTTGCGGTCGTCCTCCCACTCGGTCTTGGTGATCAGGGCGTGTATGTACCGGGCGGCCCGCAGGCCCGCGCCGATGGCGTCGGTGATCAGGCCCGGCCGGGTCACGTCGCCCACGGCGAACACCTTGGGGTCGGTGGTGCGGCCCACCGGGTCCACCCGCACGAACCCCCGTTCCCGGTCGATCGTCTCGGGCAAGTAGTCCAGCTCGGGCACCTCGCCGATGGAGATGAACACCACGTCGGCCGGAAGCGACGTGCCGTCCTTGAAGTAGATCCGCCGGGCCTCCGGGTCGTACCGCTCGGTGAACTTGGGGTACAGGATCTTGGCGCCCCGGGCCTTGGCCATCTTCTGTTCCTTGCCGAACGAGGCCGGTTTCTGGATGTCGATGGCCGTGACGCTGCGGGCGCCGCAGTTGAACGCCTCGATGCAGATGTCCATGCCCACGTTCCCGGCGCCGATGACCACCACGTCCTTGCCCGTGAGGTCCCGCGGGTTGCGGGCGTTGATCTCCTTGAGGAACACGATCCCCGGGACCACGTGCTCATAGCCCGGGAACGGGATGGTCCGGGGCGAGTGGCAGCCCGTGGCCAGGAGAACGATGTCGTGTTCGGCATGGATCTTTCTGTACCGCTCGGCGTCCACCTCCACGCCCGTGTGGATGTCGATCCCGAGGGAGCGGAACCGCTCGATCTCGCGGGCCAGGATCTCCCGGGGCAGCCGGTCCCGGGGGATGCACTGGTAGATCTTGCCCCCCAGCTCGGGCTCGCGCTCGAACAGGCTCACCCGGTAGCCCCTCAGCCGGAGCTGCCACGCCGCGCTCATGCCCGCGGGCCCGCCCCCGATCACCGCGATCCGCTCGGGCCGGGGCTTGTCGGGCTCGGGGGCTGGCCGGTCCAGGCTCATCCGGCCCAGCAGCGACACGTCCACCGGGTCGCCCATGTAGTACTGCCGGCTGCAGTGGTCCATGCACAGGTTGGGGCACACGTACCCGCACACCGTGCCCGGAAACGGCGAGTACCGAAGAACCAGATCCAGGGCTTCCTCCTGCCGTCCCTCGCGCAGCAGCCGGGTGCGCTCGTGGGTGGGGATGCCCGTGGGGCACATGCCGGCACAGGGCGGGGCGTACCGGTCGTTCTCCCACACGGGCCGCTGGCGCCGAAGTTCGCCCGTGACCACGTAGGGGATGATCTCCCGGTCGTCCGTGATGTAGTCCGCGAAGATGCCGCCCTCGCCCACGCCCTTGAACCACACGTTCTTGCGGAACTCCACCATGGAGCGGCGCTTGGACCGGGCCCGCGCCTCGCGCTCGTCCGGCGTGTAGGCCACGATCTTCCGCCACTCCTCCGGGCTCCGGGTGAGGGCGTCGTAGAACTCCGTGCGGTGGATCGCCTTGAGGAAGGGGCGCATGTGCTTCTTGAGCCACGCCCAGTCCGCGTCGGTGAGCTCGGCGATGCGCACGTCGTCCTCGCTCACCCCCTCGGTGGGCCCCCGGAAGTAGATCGTGCCCCCCACCATGCCCACGCACGGCCGGTACCCGAGCACGTTGTCCGGATTCCGGGGATTCACCCCGCACACCACGGCGATGCCGCCGGCCTTGAACTCGGCGAACGAGTCCCCCACGTCCCGGAAGTACCACGACTGGATGGGATCGAACCGGGGGTTGTACTTCGTCAGGGTGTCGCAGCGGGCGCCTCCCCCGCCCTGCACGTACAGCACGCCCTGGGCGCCGGCGTTGTGGGCGCCGTTGGCCACGTCGCCGAGGACCGTGATCCTGGCGCCGCAGTTGATCCAGCCCACGTCGTCGGAGCAGGAGCCCTCCACCACGATCTCGGTCCCGAACATGCCCATGGCCCCCAGCCGTTGGCCCGGGGCCCCCACCACCCGGATCTTCACGGTGTCGCCCGTGGGCCAGATGCGGCCGCCGATGCCGTGCTGGCCGTCCGCCACCACCTTGAGCCGTCGCTTGCCGCTGCGCACGGCCTGCTGGATCTTCTCGTTCAGTTCCTTTGACGACACGCGCCTGCCGCGCACCCTGCCCTTGATCTCCACCATGGAAGGCACCTCGTGTTCCTCCCCCTCAGCACGCGTAGCTGATCTGGAGCCGCTCGGCCATGGCCTTGTCGTCCACGCTGAGTCCGTCGGACATGCCGATGGGCAGCTCGGTGGACCGGCCCATGGGGGCAAAGATCTTCTTCAATTCCTTGTCCGCCGCCACGAAGATGTCCACCACCCGCTCGGCCACCTTGTCGGGGTCGAGGCGGCGGTACAGCTTGGGATCCTGGGTGGTGATGCCCCGGGGGCACTTGCCGGTGTTGCAGATGTTGCACCGGTTTCGCTCGTCGCCCACGCACCCGCCCGCGGCCTGCATGATGTACTTGCCCGTGTCCGCGCCCGAGGCCCCCAGCATGATCAGGGCCGCCGCGTTGGCCGCCAGGTTTCCGTGCTTGCCCACCCCGCCCGCCGCGAACAGGGGCAGCTCGTTCTGTTTGCCGATCTTCACCAGGTTCAGGTAGCACTCCCGCAGGTTCGACGCGATGGGGTGCCCCATCTTGTCCAGGCTCACGTTGTAGGCCGCACCGGTCCCGCCGTCCTCGCCGTCGATGGTGAGCGCCGCGGCGAACGGGTTCCGCGCCAGGTTGTTGAGCACGGCCAGCGCGGTCCGGGTGCCCGAGATCTTGGGGTACACCGGCACCCGGAACTCGAACAGCATGTACATGGAGGTGATCATCTTGGCCACGGCCTCCTCGATGGAGTACTTGGTCTGGTGCGTGGGGGGCGAGGCCAGGTCCACGTACTCGGGAACCCCGCGGATGCGCGCGATGTGCTTGAGGACCTTCGAGGCCATGAGGAGCCCCCCGTCGCCGGGCTTGGCCCCCTGGCCGTACTTGATCTCGATGGCGCAGGGGTCGCACTGCATCTCGGGCACGGCGTGGATGATCTCGTCCCAGCCGAAGTAGCCCGAGGCGATCTGCAGGATGAAGTACTTGAGGAACGGGCTCTTGAGCAGCCGAGGCGGCATCCCGCCCTCGCCCGTGCACATGACCACCGGGATCTTCTCCACCTCGTTGAGGTAGGCGACCCCCATGGCCAAGCCCTCCCACATGTGGGGCGAGAGCGCCCCCACGGACATGCCGCCGATCCGGATCGGGAAGATCTCGCGCACCGGCGGGATGAACGGGGTGCCGTCGGCCACCAGGCTGTCGCCCTCGATGCGCACCGGAAGCTTCTCGGGCGGGAGGTTCCGGCCCAGGAGCGTGCGCACCCGGAACTCGTGCCGGCCCGCGTCCAGGGCCGGGTCGGTGAGCATGGAGATCCGGGTGAACTTGAGCCGGTCGAGCGTGGACGTGCCCGGGTCGTTGCGCCGGCCCCCCCGCTTGTACGGGTCGCCGCCCTGGTTGATGTGCCAGGCGAACTTGTTGGCCGGGTTGAACTCGGGCCGGATGGCGTCGTTGGGGCACACGAGCCGGCAGGTGGCGCACCCGATGCACCGGCGCCGGATGTCCGTGACCTGTCGGATCCCGGACACCACCTTGCGCACCGTGGTGGGCAGGGGCACCGGGCCGGTGGACTCCACCAGGCGCTTCTCGAACACGCCCGGCTCAATGGCCCGGGTGGGGCACACCGCGGTGCACCGGCCGCACCGGGTGCACTGGTTCTCGTTCCAGTGGATGACGTACGGCAGGTCGTTCAGGCTAAGCTGATGGTTGTGGTCGAGCCGTCCAATTGATTCCATACCTCGATCTCCTCGGCGCCGGGCCGCACCGTGACGAAGTCATACTTCATGGGGAACACGTCCTTTTCGGTGTCGCGGTCGGGAAGCACCGACGTGAGCCCGCACACCTCGGACATGAGCCCCACCTTGCCCCTCACTCCCCCCACCACGCCGGGCCGGAGCTTCTTGGTGTCCTGGACCATGAACACCGTGCCGTCCCGATCGCACCCGATCACGCAGTTGGGCCCGTCGATCGTGAGCATCCGCAGGCTCCGCTTCATGAGCCGGAGCACGTCCGCCTCGGGGCGCCCCTCGATCTCCTCGTCCTTGAGGGGCGTGATCACGTCCTTGTAATACTTGAGGGGATAGCCCAGCCGCACCCGCACGTAGTGGAGGATGTGGGCGAACACCTCGCTGTCCGAGTTGTACCCGATGTAGCCGGGCTCGCCCCGGCTCGTCAGGAACTCCCGGATCGGCACGAACGCGGTGTTCTCGCCGTTGGTCATGGTGAACACCCCCTGGATGAAGAAGGGGTGGCACGCGTACAGGTTGATGGCGTAGTTCGTGTTCTGGCGCCCCTGGGCGAACACGATCTTGGCCGGGATGGGCTTCTTGTCGAGCCCGAAGAACTCCGCCACCTCCAGGGGGTCGCCGACCTCCTTCAGGGTGACCACGTCGGGCCAGAAGCTGAACACCGTGATGGAGCCGCCGTCGCGTTCGCCCATGCGCCGGATCTCGAGCCGGGTCTGGAGCAGGAACTCGGCCTTCTCCTCCCAGGTCTTGTCCCGCATGTGGTCCGGGTACTCGAACGCCTTGACGATGTAGCGGTCGTGGGGCTCGATCTCCATGCCGGGCTTCAGGCTGATCTCGGGCTCCCACATGTGCTTGGTGCGGAACCCCTTGGACACCATGAAGGCGTCCAGGTCGTAGAAGCCCTTCTCCGTGGTGATGGCCGACAGGATGGGGAACTCCTTGAGTTCCTCGAACTCACCCCCCAGGTCCCGGAGGATCAGCCCCAGGCCCGAGCCGTCGTGGCCCTCCTTCATGGTCTCGAGGGCCAGGATGTTCTCCATGGGCGAGATGTATTCCGACGAAATGATGGCGGCTAAGCGGCACATGAACCTTCTCCGTGGGACGGGTGGCCCTGTCCCGTTGCCTAAAATCTAGACATTCCCTCCAAGGGCCGGGCTTCTCTTTTTACCGTGTTAAGGCAATGGGGTCAACATGGAAGGGTGCCTATTTTCTAGACACACCCGCGGGAATCCACCGGTTCCCCGGGGTGTCGCGGAGATCGCCAGGGGGGTTCGGATCCGCGCAGGAGTCGGAAGGCCGAACGCTATCGTTTCCCGATCCCACCGACCGCCAATGCGAGCGGCACGTCTGCCTCTGAGCGGCTCCATCGAGGCCGTGACGCCAAGCGGAGACGAACCCCTGGCGGGGGTTGGAACGCGGGGGTGAGCTGCCGTTGCTCCACTTCGGGGGCGGGCGAATCCTTTGTGGTTGGGCGTGATAGCAAGCCCGGGCCGGGACGGCCTCCTGCAGGGCGCGGGCTGGCCCCGCCCCCCTCAGCCCGCGCTCACCGACACGAAGACCAGGCGCTCGGCCGCCCGCACCCCGTGGGGCACGCCGGCCGGCACCCACACCACCGATCCCGGCTCCACCGGGTGCTCCCGCCCGGCCGCCTGCACCACGCCCCGGCCCTCCTGGAACACCCACACGTGGTCCCCGCCGTGGGCGTGGGGCCGGATCTCCTGGCCCGGCTCGAGGCACCACAGGGTGACCCGGGTGCGCCCCCCCCGGGCCAGGGGCACCTTGGCGGGGCCCTCGTCCGAGAACGAGCGGAGCGCCGACACACGGGCCACCCGCTCCCGCGGCGGCTGCGACCGGCCGCTCTGGCCGTGGCGGCCGCGGGCCGCCTTTTCCGCCAGGCCCGAAACGCCGAACCGGCGCTCCAGTTCCCGGGCCACCGCCTCCGGGGGGATGCCCCGGGAGCCCAGGAGGACGAGCCCGTGGAACACCAGGTCCGCCAGTTCGCGCACCAGGGGGCCGTCGTCGGGGTTCTTTCCCGCGATCACCGCCTCCACGGCCTCCTCCCCGAGCTTCTGGAGGATCTTGTCCGGCCCTTGCTCCAGCAGCCGGCACACGTAGCTGTCGGGCCGGGGGTGGGCCTTCCGGTCCAGGATGACCCGATAGAGGCGGCGAACGATGTCTGAGGATGGGCGTTCTTCGCTCATGGTTCCGAGTTCGGGAGAAGGGCCTGCCCCCAAGGGGCTTCGTTTCAGGCCGCGGCCAGGCGCACCGGAACCCCCCTCGAGGCCAGGAGGCGTTTCACCTCCTCCACCGTGGTCTCCCGGTAGTGGAAGATGCTGGCGGCCAAGGCCGCGTCCGCCCGTCCGTCGGTCAGGGCCTCGTAGAGGTGCTCGGCCGAGCCCGCCCCGCCCGATGCGATCACCGGGATCTCCACGGCGTCGGACACCGCCCGGGTGAGGGGGATGTCGTAGCCGTCCTTGGTCCCGTCCCGGTCCATGCTGGTGAGCAGGATCTCCCCGGCCCCCAGGGCCTCGACCCGGCGGGCCCACTCCACGGCGTCCAGGCCCGTGGGCCGCCTCCCGCCGTGGGTGTAGACCTCCCATCCCTGCGAGGGATCCGGCCCCCGGCGCTTGGCGTCGATGGCCACCACGATGCACTGGGACCCGAACCGGCGCGCGGCCTCGGCCACCAGCTCGGGCCGGGCCACCGCGGCCGTGTTGATGGACACCTTGTCGGCTCCGGCCAGGAGCAGGCGGCGCACGTCCTCCACGGTGCGCACCCCGCCCCCCACGGTGAGCGGCATGAACACCCGCTCGGCCGTGGCCCGTACCACGTCGATGATGATGTCCCGCTCCTCGTGGGACGCCGTGATGTCCAGGAACGTCAGCTCGTCGGCGCCCTGGGCGTCGTACAGTTCGGCGATCTCCACCGGATCGCCGGCGTCGCGCAGCCCCACGAAGTTCACGCCCTTGACCACCCGGCCGGCCTTGACGTCGAGGCAAGGAATGATGCGCTTGGCGAGCATGGCTCCTCGGCTTGGATGCCAGAAAGCTGGAATGCCAGAAGACCCGGTCGTCGTGTGAGGTGGCCTGGGCCCCTCCGGCCCCGGTCATCCCCCTCCGGCCGCGGCTAGCGCCTCGGCCAGGTCCAGGGTTCCCTCGTACAGGGCCCGGCCCGTGATCACCCCGATCACCCCCGCCGGCTCCAGGGTTCTCAACCGCCGGATGTCCTCCACCGTGGCCACCCCGCCCGATGCGATCACCGGGACCCCGGCGGCCCGGGCGAACGAGGCCGTGGCCTCCAGATTGACCCCGGTCTGCATCCCGTCCCGCTCGATGTCGGTGAACACAAAGCCGGCCGCGCCCGCGTCCCGGAGCCGGCGGGCCAGATCCTCGGCGGCCACGTCGGTCACCTCGGCCCACCCCCGCACGGCCACGCGTCCCCCCCGCGCGTCGATCCCCACCAGGATCCGGCCCGGGAACCGGTCCGCCAGGCGGCTCACCAGCCCCGGGTCCTCCACCGCGGCCGTGCCCACGATCACGTAGTCCGCCCCGTCCGCGAACAGGCGCGCGGCCGTGGCCTCGTCGCGCACCCCGCCGCCCACCTGCACCGGCACGTCCACGGCCCGGCAGATGGCCCGGATGGCCCCGCGGTTCTCCGGCCGGCCGGCGAACGCCCCGTCCAGGTCCACCACGTGGATCCGGGGCGCCCCCAGACCGGCCCAGCGCCGGGCCATGGCCGCAGGGTCGTCGCCGTACACCGTGGCCCGGTCCATCCGGCCCTGCCGGAGCCGCACACACCGTCCCCCCTTGAGGTCGATCGCCGGGATCACGAGCATGTTCGTCGCCTCATCCGACGTCGGGTTTCAGAATCCAGGAGGGGCGGACGACGGCCGTGGGGCCGCTGCCCTCACGTTCTCCCAGAACCCCCTCAGGAGGGCCAGGCCCACCCGCTGGCTCTTCTCGGGGTGGAACTGGCACGCGTACAGGTTGCCCCGGGCCACGCTGGAGGCGAACGTCACCCCGTACTCGGTGACCGTGGCCACCACGCCCGGATCCTCGGGCACGGGGTAGAACGAGTGCACGAAGTACACCCAGGCGCCGTCCTCCACGCCCCGGAGCACCGGGGTCGGTGCGCGCTTGCGGATCCGGTTCCAGCCCATGTGGGGCACCTTCAGCCGGGCCGGAGCGCCGTCGGCCGGGTGGGGAAACCGCACCACCCGCCCCCGGAGGATCCCCAGGCCGGTGCACCCGCCGTGCTCCTCGGTCTCGTCGAACAGGAGCTGGTAGCCCAGACAGATGCCCAGGAACGGCACCCCGGCGAGGATGCGGTCCCGGACGACCCGGGCCAGACCGAACGCCTCCAGTTTGCGCATGCAGTCCGGGAACGCACCCTGCCCCGGCAGCACGATGGCCGCGGCGTCGGCCACGCGGGCCGGGTCCCGGGTGACCACGGCGGGGGCGCCCACGGCCTGCAAGGCCTTCTCCACGCTGCGCAGGTTGCCCGAGTCGTAGTCCACGATGACCACGTCCATGGCTACAGGTTCCCCTTGGTGGACGGCACGCCCCGGCGCCGCGGGTCGAGCCGGGTGGCCCGGTCCAGGGCGCGACCGAAGGCCTTGAACACCGCCTCGATCTTGTGGTGGCCGTTCCGGCCGGCGAGCACCCGCACGTGGAGCGTCAACCGGGCGCTGCGGACCAGCCCCTCGAAGAACTCCCGGAACAGCTCGGTGTCCAGGGTGCCCACCTTTCCGGGCGCCAGGCCGTCGTCGTAGGACAGGTGGGGCCGGCCCGACAGGTCCACCACCACCTGGGCCAGGGCCTCGTCCATGGGCACCGTCGCCTCGCCGTACCGCTCGAGCCCCGTGCGGTCGCCCAGGCACCGGTCCAGCGCCTGCCCCAGGCAGATGCCCACGTCCTCCACGGTGTGGTGGGCGTCCACGTGCAGGTCGCCCCGGGCCTCGACCTCCAGGTCGAACAGCCCGTGCACGGCCACGTGGGTGAGCATGTGGTCCAGGAGGCCCACGCCCGTGTCCACCCGGCACGCGCCCGCGCCGTCCAGGGCCAGTCGCAGCCGGATGCGGGTCTCGGCCGTCTGCCGTTCGATCTGTGCCGTGCGTTCCATGTCCCGGCTCCGCGAAGAGGGTTCCCGTGGTCGTCACCCCCCGGCTCTCCGCTCCACCGCCCGGGCGTGGGCCTCGAGGCCCTCGAGGCGGGCGATCCGCACCACCGGCCCGGCCAGCCGCTCCAAGGCCTCCCGGGAGAACGCGAGCACGCTCGAGCGCTTCACGAAGTCCTCCACCCCCAGGGGCGAGTAGAATCGGGCCGTGCCCGCCGTGGGAAGCACGTGGTTGGGGCCGGCTGCGTAATCCCCCAGGGCCTCGGGGGTGTGGAGTCCCAGGAAGATCGCCCCGGCGTGCCGGATGCGGCCCAGGAGCTCCCACGGCCGCTCCACCGCCAGTTCCAGGTGTTCGGGCGCCACCCGGTTGGCCACCTCGCACGCCTCCTCCAGGGTGTCCACCACCAGCACCGCCCCCCGGGCGTCCCAGCTCTTCCGGGCCGTTTCGGCCCGGGGAAGCCGGGCGAGCTGGGCCTCCACCTCCTCGCACACCGACGCGGCGAACACCTCGTCGGTGCACACCAGGGCCGCCGTGGCCAGGGGGTCGTGCTCGGCCTGGCTCAGCAGGTCCGCCGCGATCCAGGCCGGATCGCCGCTCCCGTCGCTCACCACCAGGATCTCGCTGGGTCCGGCCACCATGTCGATGTCCACCCGGCCGTACAGCAGGCGCTTGGCCGTGGCCACGTAAATGTTGCCCGGCCCCACGACCTTGTCCACCCGGGGCACGGTCTCCGTGCCGAACGCGAGCGCCGCCACGGCCTGGGCGCCCCCGATCCGGTACACCTCCCGCACCCCCGCGATCCAGGCCGCGGCCAGCACCTGGCGGTTCGGCCGGCCCCCCGGCCAGGGGCTCACCATGACGATCCGCTCCACCCCGGCCACCCGGGCCGGCAGGGCGTTCATGAACACGCTCGACGGATAGGCGGCCGTGCCGCCGGGCACGTAGATGCCCACGGCCTCCAAGGGGGTGACCCGCTGGCCCAGGACCACGCCGTCGGGCTCCTCCGCGAACCACGAGCCCGGCACCTGGCGTTCGTGGAACCGCCGGATCCGCTCGGCCGCCAGTTCGAGCGCCCGGCGGTCCTCCTCGGAAAGGGCGTGCCAGGCGGCCTCGAGTTCGGCCTCGGGCACCCGGAGGTCCCCGGGCCGCCAGCCGTCGAACCGCTCGGTGTAGTCCCTCAGGGCCCGGTCCCCCTCCCGGGCCACGACATCGACGATCTCCCGGACGGCGGGCTCCACGCCGGTGGCGTCCTCCGCGCCCCTCCGGCACAGGTGATCCAGGGCCTCGTCGAACGCGGGGGTTCCTTTGCGGACGAACGATTTTTTCATGGGACCTCCAGACGGGCGCGGAACCGACGGACCAGGTCCGCGACCTCGGCGGTGCGGGTCTTCATGGCCGCCCGGTTCACGATCAGCCGGCACGTGGACTCCAGCACGGTCTCGTACTCCACCAGGCCGTTCTGCCGGAGGGTCTCGCCGGTGCTCACCAGGTCCACGACGGCGTCGGCCAGACCCACCAGCGGCGCCAGTTCGATGGAGCCGTAGAGCTTGATCACGTCGGCCTGGACCCCCCGCCGCCGGAAGTGTTCCTCGGCCAGCCGGGGATACTTGGTGGCCACCCGGACCCGGGAGCGGCTCCGGCCCGGCCCCCCGCCGGGCGGCCCGGCCACCACGAGGCGGCAGTACCCCAGGCCCAGGTCCAGGGGTTCGTACACCTGGGGGGCCTGCTCCAGGAGGACGTCCCGGCCCACCACCCCGAGGTCGGCCGCGCCGCGCTCCACGTACGTGGGCACGTCCTGGCCCCGCACCACCAGGAACCGGTAGTCCCCGGCATCGAACACGAGGCGGCGCGAGTCGGACAGGGCGACCGACGCGGGCACCCCGCACGCCTCCAGGAACGCCGCGGTCTCCTGCAGCACGCGGCCCTTGGGCAGGGCGAAGGTGAGGGGTCCGGCTCCGGCGTTCATGCCTCCTGGATCCTCCAGATGCGGGCGCCCAGGGCCGAGAGCTTGGCCTCCAGGGCCTCGTAGCCCCGGTCCAGGTGGTACACCCGGGAGACCACGGTGGTGCCCTCGGCCACGAGGCCGGCCAGCACGAGCGCGGCGCTCGCCCGCAGGTCGGTGGCCATGACCCGCGCCCCGCTCAGGCGCCGCACCCCCCGGACCACGGCGCTCGAGCCCTCGATCCGGATGTCCGCGCCCATGCGGTTCAGCTCGGGCACGTGCATGAACCGGTTCTCGAACACGGTCTCGGTGACCACGCTCAGCCCCCGGCCCAGGGCCATCAACGCCATGAACTGGGCCTGCATGTCCGTAGGGAAGCCGGGGTACGGCCCGGTGCGCACGTCCACGCTCCGGGCCGGGGGCGCGCCCGTCACCCGGAGTCCCCCTTCCGGCAGGTCGTCCACCGCGGCCCCCGCCTGACGCAGTTTCTGGACCACCGCGTCGAGGTGGTCGGCGCGGGCCCCTTCGATCCGCACGTCCCCCCCGCACAGGGCGGCCGCCACCAGGAACGTGCCCGCTTCGATCCGGTCGGGGATCGGGTCGTGCTCGTACGGGGCCAGGGCGTCCACCCCCTCGATCTCCAGCACCGGGGTGCCGGCCCCCCGGACCCGGGCGCCCATCCGGTTCAGGCACGCGGCCAGGTCGGCCACCTCGGGCTCCCGGGCCGCGTTCTCGATCACGGTTCGGCCCTCGGCCAGCACCGCGGCCATCATGAGGTTCTCGGTGCCCGTGACCGTGGGCAGGTCCAGCACGATCCGCGCGCCCCGCAGCCGGGGGGCCTCCGCCTCCACGTACCCGTGGTCCAGCCGGATCCGGGCGCCCAGGGCCTCGAGCCCGGCCAGGTGCAGGTCGATGGGGCGGGCGCCGATGGCGCACCCCCCGGGCAAACTCACCCGGGCCCGGCCCAGCCGCGCCACCAGCGGGCCCAGCACGAGCACCGAGGCCCGCATGGTGCGCACCAGTTCGTACGGGGCCTCGCACCCCGCCAGATCCGAGGCGTCGATGGCAAGCCCCTCCCCCTCGAACGCCACCCGGGCGCCCAGGTGCCCGAGAAGGGTGGCGAGGGTGCGCACGTCCCGGAGCCGGGGCACCCGTTGCAGCCGGCTCGTTCCCGGGGCCAAGAGCGCCGCCGCCATCAGCGGCAACACCGCGTTCTTGGCCGGACTGACCCGTATCGAGCCCTCGAGCGCCTGCCCCCCTTCGATCACCAGTGCGTCCATGGGCTGTCCTGGCAACCTCGGGTGTCAACCGTGTGCGCGGGACTCCCCCCCCGCGAAGCCGGGGCGGGGCCCGCGGCCCCGGAGCCGTCTGTTGGCCCTTCACGCCCGGGGTTCACGGGCCAGGGCCCAGCCGGCCCACGGCCACCCGGTCCCGTCCGGCGGGGTCCGGAACGATTCGCACCCCGGCGAGCCCGGCGTGCTCCAGCACCTGCCGGACGGCCGGGCCCTGGCCCGCGCCGATCTCCAGGACCAGAGATCCGCCGGGTCTCAGGTGGCGGCGGCCCCCGCTTGCGATCCGCCGGATCACGGCCAGCCCGTCGGGCCCCCCGTCCAGGGCCCCGCGGGGCTCGTACCGGGCCACCTCGGGCTCCAGGCGGTCCAGTTCGGCCGACGGCACGTAGGGCGGGTTCGACACGACCAGGTCGAACCGCTCCCCTGTCACGGGTCCGTACAGGTCCCCGGCGCGAAGGTCCAGCCGGTCCGCCAGCCCGAGCCGCCGGGCGTTCTCCCGGGCCACCTCCAGGGCCCCGGCGGAGAGGTCCACCCCCACGGCGCGCCAGCCGGGCCGCTCCGATAGGAGCGCCAGGGCCACCGCGCCCGAGCCCGTACCCAGATCCAGGAGCACCCCCTCGGCACCCATGCGCGCCAGGCAGGTTTCCACGAGCACCTCGGTCTCGGGCCGGGGGATCAGCACCCGGGGGTCCACGCGGAGCCGCAGGGACCAGAACTCCCGCTCGCCCGTGATGTAGGCCACGGGCTCCCTCCGGGCCCGGCGCCGCACGGCCTCGCGGTAGGCGGCCACCTCGGCCGGTTCCAGGGGCTTGTCGAACTCCGTGTACAGCCGGATCCTGGACACCCCCAGCACGTGGGCCAGGAGCACCTCGGCGTCCAGCCGGGGGGAAGAAACCCCCTTTTCGGCCAGGTACCCGGCGGCGAGCCGCACCAGCTCGAGGGGTGTGCGGGGCTTCACGTTCTCACGCGCGCGCCGCGCCCAGGCTCTCGGCCTGGGCGCGGGCCACCAGGGCGTCCACCACCGGATCCAGGTCGCCCTCCAGGAACTCCCGGAGCCGGTACAGGGTCAGGTTGATCCGGTGGTCGGTCACCCGGCCCTGGGGGAAGTTGTACGTGCGGATCCGCTCGCTCCGGTCGCCCGTGCCCACCTGGGCGCGCCGCTCCGCGCTGCGGGCCGCCTCGGCCTCGCGCTGGGCCTTCTCGAACAGCCGGGCCTGGAGGATCTTCATGGCCCGGGCGCGGTTCTTGTGCTGGGACTTCTCGTCCTGGCAGGACACGGTGATGCCCGTGGGCAGGTGGGTGATCCGCACGGCCGACTCGGTGCGGTTCACGTGCTGGCCACCGGCCCCGCTCGCCCGGAACACCTCCACGCGCAGGTCCTCGGGGCGAATCTCCACGTCCACGTCGTCGGCCTCGGGCAACACGGCCACGGTGACCGCGGACGTGTGGATCCGGCCGCCCGACTCGGTCACGGGCACCCGCTGTACCCGGTGGACGCCGCTCTCGAACTTGAGCCGACCGTACACGTGCCGTCCCTTGACGAGGGCGATCACCTCCTTGAGCCCCCCGATGCCGGTGGGGTGAGAGCTCAGGACCTCCACCTTCCATCCCCGGGACTCGGCGTACCGGGTGTACATGCGGAACAGCTCGGCCGCAAACAGGGCGGCCTCCTCTCCCCCGGTCCCGGCCCGGATCTCCAGGATCACGTTCTTGCGGTCCAGGGGATCCCTGGGCGTGAGGAGCTCCCGAAGCCGGGCCTCGGCCCGTTCCAGCGCGGCGCCCGCCTCCTTCAGTTCCTCGGCGGCCAGTTCCCCCAGCTCGGGGTCGTTCACCAGGGACCGGGCCTCCTCCACCCGGGCCCGCAGCTCCCGGTACGTGCGGTAGGCCTCCACCACCTCCCGCAGTTCCGCGTG
>CAZBGL010000072.1:0-8892 GCA_964491375.1 uncultured Thermodesulfobacteriota bacterium
CCGAGTCCACGATCCGCGATGCCGACATGACCTACGAGATGGCCGAGTTCACCAAGTACCAGATCATGATGCAGGCGGGCACGGCCATGCTCGCGCAGGCCAACCAGATACCCAACAACATCCTGCAGTTGTTGAGGTAAGTTCGGTCACTCAACGGACGGGGGGCACATCCCCCGTCCGTTTTTCGCTAGGAAGGGACAGAACCCCGGAACACTCACCAGGTTGAGATGCCAATCCCGGCCGGTCTCCGATTGTTGAACGGCAAGACGTAGGCTTCCGGCCGTAGGCTAGAAATGGAGGCAGGACCATGAACGTGCAAGCGGTTTCGGACCTCACCATCCGCGGGTCGCCCCCGGAGGTAACAGGAGCCGTCCAACCCGCAAGGGAGGCAACGGATCGTCCCGCCCCAACGGCTCGCCACTTGTCGGGACAGGAGCCGGAGGGAGCGCGGGCCGGGCGTCAGCCCGACCCGAACGAGATGCGGCAGGCCGTGGAGGCCCTGAACGGGTTTCTGCGCGCCAACGAGAGTCACATCCAGTTCGCCCTTCACGAGAAGATGAAACAACTCATGGTCCAGGTGATCGACGACCGCACCCAAGAGGTGATCAAGACGTTTCCGCCCGAGGAACTTCTGGATCTGGCCGCGAAGATTCGCGAACTGGTCGGTGCGCTGCTGGACCAGAAGGGGTAGATGGGCAGTGACGAGTGATGCGCCGACAAAAATTCCCAACCCGATGAGGGGGCACCCGCACCCATCACGGAGGTTCAAGCCATGCCGGGCACCATCAGTTTCGACGGTTTGGCATCAGGGCTCAACATCACCGAGATCGTGGACAAGCTCATGGAGGTCGAGAGCCGGCCCAAGATCCTCAAGGAGGCCGAGAAGACCCGGTACGAAAACCAACTGGAGGCATGGCGGGAACTCAACACCAAACTTCTCACACTGAGAGAGAAGGCGCGGGAGCTGTGGCGAGCCTCCACATGGAACACGCTCACAGCCACGAGTTCCGACTCCACCGTGCTCACGGCCACGACGTCATCCAGCGCCTCGCCCGGCACTTACACCCTCCAGGTCACCCAACTGGCCCAACAGCACATGATCGCCAGTGAGGCATTTTCCTCCACCAGCGACACGGTGGGAACCGGCAACCTCGTCATCACCGTAAACGGTGCCTCCACCACCATCAGCCTGGACGGCACCCAGACGCTGTCGGACCTGGCCAACTCCATCAACACCCAAACGGATGTGGATGTGACCGCGTCGATCGTGAACGACGGTACCGGTTATCGACTGGTTCTCACCTCGGACAACTCGGGTGCCGGTTACGCGATCTCGCTCCAGCGGGACTCGGGCGTGACCATTTTCGACGACCCCTCCCTGGGGCAGTCCAACGGCGCTCCTACCCCTGCTTACTACGACGAACTTCAGGCGGCACAGGACGCGAGCATCCAGTTTGGTTCCGGGGCCGATCCGATGACCGTGACCTCCTCGACCAATACGGTCACCGGTGTGATCGAAGGGGTGACGTTGAACCTTCTGTCAGCCGCGCCCGGGACGAATGTCACGCTCACGATCTCCCGCGACTCGAGCGGCATGGAGGAAAAGATCCAAGAGTTCGTGGATGCGTACAACGATGCATGGGAGTTCATACAGCAGCAAACAGCCTATGACGAAGAGACCGAGACCCGCGGGGTCTTGATGGGGGATCTCACGATCACCACGATCAAGACACGCCTCCAAAGCATTATCGGTGATTCCGTGGACACGGGGGGCACGTACACGACCCTGCGCAGCATCGGCATCACGATGGAAGACGACGGGACCCTAGAATTCGATTCGTCCGACTTTTCGACTGCAGTCCAGACGGACTCCGAGTCCGTGGAGGCGATCTTCCGGGCCACTGATGGCATCAGCGAACAGTTGAGCGACTACCTCTGGGACCTCACCAAACCGTATGGAACCATCGACAGCCGGGAGGATGCCCTCGACACCGTCATCGAACGTCTCGAAGAGCGCATCAGCGAAATGGAAGAGAGGCTAGAGGAACGACGAGAAAGCTTGCTCGAACAGTTTTACAGAATGGAGGCCACAATCAGCTCATTCAACAACCAAAGCGCATCTCTTTCGAATGCCATCTCTGGACTCAACAAAAATTGGAAATGAAATAGTTACCACATCGGGCCGGGATTGGCTGTTTTACACCACATGGAGGTGGTGAATGACAAACAGAAACAGCGTCGAGGCCTACACGAAAACCCAGATATCCACAACGATGAGCCAGAAACAGCTCATCGTGATGGCCTACGACGGCATTCTTCGTTTTCTGAACCAGGCCTTGGAACACATGCGAAACGGCGAGATCGAGCCCAAGTACGAGAAACTCCAGAAGGCCCGGGCCGTGATCCAGGAACTCGCCAGCACCCTCAACCTGGAAGAAGGGGGTGAGATCGCCCGGAACCTGTGGAACCTGTACGTGTTCTTCATGCAAAAGATCACCGAAGCGAACCTCACCAACGACCCGGCCCACGTGGAAGGTATTCTTCCGGCGATCCAGGCCCTTCGGGACGCATGGGCCGAAATGGAGGTGCCCGAGGACGACGCCCGGGCCCAGGCCCTGGACCGGCGTGTTCCCCTGACCGAAGAGGGCACCCGCCTGAGCGTGACCGGATGACGTCCATGGCCCGGCACGCGGTCCCGCCCGACACCCTGACCGCCACCCTGGAGGCGATCGTGGAGGCCCAGATCGCCGAGTGTCGCGCCATCCTACGAGCCACCCAGCAGGTGGAGGAGGCCGTGGGCCGGCTGGATTTCGGCGCCGTGGACCGCGCCATGGCCGACCGCGCCCGTGCCATGGAACGCATCGGGGAACTCGAAGCAGAGGCCGCCGAGCTCCGGGGGCGGGCGTTCGAACCGCCCCCGGACCTGGAAAAGCGTCTTGCCGAGCTGAGGAGCCTGGTGCGAGCGGTGGAACGTGCGGACCGGAAGGCCCGGGAAACCGCTCAGAAGGCCCTCCACGGGATCCGGCAACAGCTCCGGGAACTGGCTCGCGGCCACCAGGGACTACAGGGCTATCGACCACATGGGCCTCCCTTGCCGCGCTTCACCGACCGAAGGGGTTGAGGGACTACCCACATTCCCACGCCGGTCTCCGCGCACCCACCGGCGGATTCTGATATCCTGCCTCCATGAGCGCGCATACGGACCCCTCCGAGACCCTTTCAGCGCTGCATCGTTGCCTGGAGGCCTACCAGGGGCTGCTGGACTTGGCTGGGGAGCAGGAACGGATCTTGGCCGAGGGAAGGATGGCCGACCTCCCGCCCCTGCTCCTTCGCAAGGCGGAACTGGTGGAGCAGGCGAGGCTCCACCTCGGGCAGGTGCGGGACGCGCCTTCCGAGGCGAGGGCGCAGCAGGCCTTCCGGTCGGGCGTGGAAACGCTCCGCTCCCTCATGGCCCGGCTGGTGGAGATCGAGGAGAGGTGCGCCAGGGTGATGATGCCGAAGGCCGTGGCCAGTTCAAGGGCACAGGCTGCCGCCGCATACCGGGCCCAGGGATCCCCAGCGGCCGGCTCGGGCTCGGGCCACCGGCCAAAGGCCCCACGGTAAGGGCCCGGGAACCGCTCCGGCTTTCCGAACGGGATTTTTTGTGGGGGGCGGATTTTTCCTAAAGTCATGCCCGTCGCGTGCCGATCCGTAGGGGTGACGGAGCAGACCCTCATCCCAGGGACGGGACCATGGGCATTTCCGAGTTCACCGTACACAACGTCCTGAGGACGTATGCCCGCCAGGACAAGCTGGCTCGGGTCCAGAGAATCAAGAATCGCCCGGTTTCCAAGCCCACAGGGGCGGTGGACCAGGTGAGCCTGAGTCAGGCCGGTCGGAAGATCCAGTGGCTCGGACAGTTCGCGGGCGAGCTTGTGGCACGTCAGCATCCGGATCTGGACGGAGACGCTGCAGCGGACAAGGTCCGCAGAACCCGGGATGATCTCCTGTCCCGACACCGGGACGAGGTGCTGGACGAAGGCCTTCCGCCCGAAACGTTCGAGGCCCGCCTGCGGGCCATCTACCTCGGGTAGGGACCGGGCTCCTGCTCCGCCCGTCCACCCGGAGGGCCGCTTCGTTGACACCTCTCCCGGCGAATGCTAGCATACGCCTCCGTTTCGAATTCCTTCCTGATGACGGCCTCCTGGATGCACTCCCGAGGAGAGACGGCCATTTCGGCGAGCGAATCCCAGAAATCGAGGGACGAGCTCATCGAGGAGTACGCGCCCCTCGTCAAGTACATCGCGGAGCGCCTGTCGGCCAGACTTCCCGCCTCTATCGACGTGGAGGACCTGATCAGCACGGGGGTCCTCGGTCTCATCGACGCCATTGACAAGTTCGTCCCGGACCGGGGGGTCAAGTTCAAGACGTATGCCGAGTTCCGGATCCGCGGCGCCATGCTGGACTACCTCCGGCGACAGGACTGGGCCCCCCGGTCGATGCGCCGCAAGGAGCGGGAACTGGCCCAAGTCTTCCGTCAGCTCGAACAGAAGCTGAAACGGCCCGCCACCCACGAAGAGGCTGCCGAGGCCATGGGCCTGAGCATGGAGGAGTTCAACAACCTCCTGTACAAGGCCCGGGGGCTCTCCCTCTTGTCGCTCAACCGGCCCAGCGGCGAGGTGGATGACGACGAGGAGGCCCGGGAGCTGGGTGAGTACATTCCGGACGACCCCGACAAGAACCCGTTCGAACTCCTGAAGAAGCAGGAGGTGCGGGAGCTGCTGGCCCGGAAGATCGACGAGCTTCCTGAAAAAGAGGCCATGGTGATCAAGCTCTACTACTTCAACGAGCTCACCATGAAGGAAGTGGGCAAGATTCTAGGGGTCACGGAGTCCCGGGTCAGCCAGCTCCATTCTGCCGCGATCCTGAGGCTCCGGGGGTTGCTCGAAGAACTCATGTCGTGACCCGTGGCGGGGGGCCGGTCCGGGCCGCCCGGTCGTGCCCGTTTTCCCTTTCCCTTCATCACCCCGGGCGGACGGATGATGCTCCCGGGTAAAGTCTGGACTCCGGCGGCCGATCCGAGTACGGTATGATTGCGTCAACGGACCGGACTTCCGTCCTCATGCACTTCGAGGGGTTGCGGTGTCGGAACTCCTGAGCCAGGAAGAGGTCAACGCCCTCCTCCAGAGCATTCCCCTGCAGGAGGAGTCCGAAAAGCCCGCCGCGGCGCCCAAGCCCACCCCGACCCGGTACCGCAAGCGGGCCAGCCGGTACGACTTCAAACGGCCCAACCGGATCTCCAAGAACGTCCTTCAGAGCCTCCATTTCCTGCACGAGCGCTATGCCCGCAATCTGGCGCTCAACCTGTCCGCGTATCTGCGGACCGTGGCGGACATCGCCCTCCTCAGCGTGGACCAGTTGTCTTACGCCGAGTTCCTGATGAGCCTGCCCGAGACCACGTGCATCAACGTGGTGAAGATCGTCCCCCAGGGCGGCACCATGGCGTTCGAGGTGAATCCCACGCTGGTGTTCGCCATCATCGAGAAACTCATGGGCGGATCGTCGGAAACGCCCACCATGAACCGCGAGATCACCCTGATCGAGCAATCCTTGATCGAGGGCTTCATCGAGATGGCCCTCAGGGATCTCCAGGACGCATGGCGGACCATCGGGGAGACCCAGTTCCAGCTGGACCGGAGGGAGACGAGCCCTCAACTGGTCCAGATCGTAGCCCCCAACGAGATCGTGGTGGTGATCGTGTTCGAGGTGAAGGTGGGTCAGACCTCGGGCATGATGAACCTGTGCATCCCGGCGATCTACCTGGAACCGTTCGCGGTGGAACTCCGCCAGGAACACCAGACCGACGTGACCACCCGGATGACTGCGGACGACTACCGCCGGCTGGACGAGGTCCTGGCCAACGCCGTCACCCGGCTCAGTGTCCACCTGTGCCGGAAGCACCTGACCATTCGGGACCTCGTGAACCTCCAGGAAGGGGACCTGCTGCCCCTCGACGCCGGGCTCCAGGATCCCGTCACCGTGTGCGTGGCCGGTCTGCCGAAATTCCGCGCCGTGTTCGGGGCCCGCAAGGGCAAGAAGGCCGTGCGGATCCTCACTCCGATCCTGGACGAGGAAGAGGAACGCGACGAGTCCACCGACGGGGGCGAGGAGTTCCGGGCGGTGGGGGCGGGATGAGACGGCGCGAGTTCCAGTGGGCCACGGGGAAGCCATGTCCGAGATCCTGAGCCAGGACGAGATCGACCGACTCCTTCAGGCCGCAGGCGAGGAAGTGCCCTCAGCCGCGGACGTGGACGACCTGAGCCCCGCCGAGGTGGAGGCCGTCGAGAAGGTGGCACGGGTCTTCTTCGCTTCGGCCAACTCGGCGCTGGCCACCTTGCTCGCCCGCAACGCCTCGGTCAGTGAGGGGCTGGGGCAACTGGTAGACCTGTCGGACCTTGCCTCGGATCGCAGCTTCCTGATCCGGTTCCCGTTCCGTTCCGGTTTTTCCGGGGAGATGGCGTTTCTGCTGCGCCACAAAGAGGCCTCCATGCTGGCCGATCTGATCCTGGGGGGCGAGGGTGCGGCCAAGGACGAGCTCGAGGAGGCCGACCTGGACGCCCTGAAGGAGGCCCTCACGCAGGTGGCCGGGAGCGGCGCCCCGACGATCTCGGCCACCCTGGGGCGGGAGGTGGGTTTCGAGCCCCCCCAGGTGGAACAGGTGGATCCCGGGAAGCTCACCGAGACCCTCCCCTGGGGGCACGCCTTCCTGGCCGTGGGCACGATCAAGGTGGAGGACGTCCTGGAAACCCCTCTGAGGCTCCTCCTACCCATCGAGGTGGCCCAGGAGATGGCCCGCATCCTCCGAGAGGACGAGGAGGAGCCCGAGGCCCACGGCTCGGCCGCCGCCCCCGCCGCCCCTGCAGAGCTTCCAGAAGCCGACACCCGCATCCCTTCCGACGTGGCCTCCATCCGGAACATCGACCTGATCCTGGACCTGGAGGTGGAGGCCACGGTGCGCCTGGGCGAGGCCGAGATGCCGCTCAAGGACATCCAGCGCCTGCGTCCGGGATCGATCATCGACCTGGACAAGGACACCGAGGCCCCCGTGGAACTGGTGGTCAACAACCGCGTGCTCGCCAAGGGCGAACTCGTGGTGGTGAGCTCCGACCACTTTGCCCTCCGTATCACCGAAATTGGAACGCCCTCCGAACGCATCCGGAAACTCGGCCCGTGAGGACCTACCCCCTTGGGGCCTCGACGTCCTGCACGCCCGGGGATCGCTGCGGGTGGCCGGGCGCTCCTCCACGCACGCGGTGTGCATGGACGTGGAAGGAGATCGTGTGTGGCTCGTACCCCTGGAACCCCGGGGGGAACTCCCCCACTTCGCGGACGCCCTCGCCGAGTTCCGGGTGCCCACCCGCTCCGGCGTACTGAGCGCCCAGGGAAGGCTCACGGGCCCCCTGCGGTTCGTGCTCCCGAGCGGGGTGGCCTACGAGGGATACGCCCTCCACGTGAATCCGGAGGGGGTCCATCGGATCAACCGCAGAGCGTACTATCGGCTGGCGGTGATCCTGAAAGGCGAGATGGTGGTCCTGGAAGGGCCCGACCTCCTGGACGAGGAGGTGGCATCCAGGCGTGAGGACAGCGGCTCGTGGCTGGCGGCCCTCACGGAGAGCTTCCAGGATCGCAAGGTCCCCTGCGTGGTCCGGGACATCAGCCTCGGAGGGGTGCGGATCGGGGTTGCCGAGCCCCTTCCGGCCAGGGGGAGCCGATTGGTGCTGGACGTGCGCCTGGGTCCCGGCGAAGTGCTCGGCGGTCTGCCCGGACGGGTGCTGGACGCCCGCACCGGCGTACATCCCCCACCGTTTCCCGGGGAACTCCGGGTCCGGTTCGATCCCCTGCCGCGCCGCGTCCAGGATCGTTTGTCCCACTTCATCGTGCAGACCCAGATGGAGCTGATCCGTAGGGGCATCCGGCCCTGATCCCTCCGCCCACCAGGGCCACCGCATGGGCCGAGATTCCCTCCCCCCTTCCCTCGAACCCCAGGCCCTCCGTGGTGGTGGCCTTCACCGTGACCGCCCCCGGGCCCGCCCCCAGGGCAGCGGAGAGGTTCTGTTCCATGCGCGCCACGAAGGGCGCCAGCCGGGGCCGCTGGGCCACCACCGTGGCATCCACCCGGACCACCCATTTCCCCTCCTCCCGGAGCATGCCGGCCACCGCCTCCAGCAGCTTCAGGCTGGACACACCCCCCCACCGGGGATCCGTGTCCGGAAAGTGCCTTCCCAGGTCTCCCAATCCCGCCGCCCCGAGCACGGCGTCGGCCACCGCGTGGGCCAGCACGTCGGCGTCCGAGTGGCCGAGCAACCCTCGCCCGAACGGGATCTCGACCCCGCCCAGCACCAGCGTCCGCCCCTCCACCAGCCGATGGACGTCGTAGCCATGGCCCACCGAGATGCCGGGCCAGGGGCTCGCGATCCGCTCGGCCAGCACCAGGTCCTCCGGAAAGGTGATCTTCAGGTTCAACGGATGGCCTTCCACGATCCGCGGAGCCCCGCCCGTCCGCTCCACCGCCTGGGCCTCGTCGGTCACGGTGCCGCCGCTGCCCAGCACCTGCTGCATCGCCCGGCGGATCCGGTCCAGGGGGAACGCCTGGGGGGTCTGGGCCCGCCACACCCCCGAACGGTCCAGGGTGCCGAGCACGCGCCCGCCCTCCACCCGCTTCAACGTGTCGCCTGCGGGCACCGCGAGCAGGGCGCCGTCCGGCACGGCCGCCTCCACGAGCGCATCGAACCGCTCCACCGGCGGGAACGGCCGGGCCCCGTCGTGCACGAACACCACGTCCTCGGGGGCCGCACCCAGAGCCGAGACCCCGTCCAGAGCGGCCAGCACGCTGTGGGGGCGCTCCGCCCCGCC
>CAZBGL010000073.1:0-3515 GCA_964491375.1 uncultured Thermodesulfobacteriota bacterium
GTCCGTGGCGTTTCGGGCCATGGGAGAAACTCCTCAATCGCTGGCGAAAGACGTCCTGCTCTCTGCGCGCCCGGAGGGGAGCCTAACGGCTGCCCGGGCCAGGGCCGTGCCGAGCCTGAGCCGTGCCCGCCCCCGACACCCCCACGGCGCGCTCCAGTTCGGCCCAGGCGATGCCCAGGTCGGCGCGCTTCCGGGCCAGGGTCAGGTTGGCCCGGAGCCAGGCCGTGTACGAGCCGATCACGTCGGCAAAGGCCACCCGGCCGGCCTCGTACCCCCGGCTCGACACCTCTAGGGCCGCCCGGGACAGGTCCACCACGCTCTTGGCGTACAGGGCCTCTTCGCGGGAGGCGCGGTCCAGCTCGAACCACGCCCGCCGCACCTCGTACCGGGTGCGTTCCTCGACCCGGCGCAGTTCCTGCCGGAGGGCCTGGAGCTTCTGCCGCACTTCCCGGACGTAGGCGTCGCCCGTTCCGTACCAGGGCATCTTGGGAAGCCCCGCGCCCACCGACGCCGTGACGGTGGTGGGGAACGGTTCCTTCGTGCGGACGGTGCCCACCTGGTTCACGGCTTCATCCGCGTACAGCGACAGGTTCAGGGTGTACGCGGGATAGATCCGGGTCTCGGCCAGTTCGACCATGCGCTCCATCTTGCCGATCCGGGCCCGCAACCGCCGCAGTTCCTGCCGGCGCTCCACGGCCAGCGCGTAAAGGGGATCCGGCCCGGGAACGATCCGCGGCGGGTCTTTGTGCAACGGGGCGCCCATGGGGGTGCCGGGGGGCAGGGCCAGCACTTCCCGGATCTTGGCGTGCACCGTGCGCTGTTTCTCCATCAGGGTGCCCAGATCCTCTTCCAGGATCTGCCGGCGGATCCGGACCTTGATCACGTCCTGGAAGTTGGTCTGACCGGCCTCGTACCGGGTCGTGGCCACGGCCTCCAGCCGCTCCAGCAGGATCAGCATCTCGCGTGTGGTCACCTCGGCCTGCTCCAGGTACACGAGGTCCCAGTAAGCCTTTCGGACAGCGGTGATGGCGGTGCGGCGGGCGATCTCCAGGGTCTCGGCCGCGGCCCGCACCTCGTGGGCCACGATTTCGCCCTTGAGGGCCAGCACCCCGGGAAACGGGAACCGCATGGCTACGGGTTCCCTGCCCTTCGCTGGCCCCACACCCGTCATGACGGCCTCGGTGAAGGCCGTGTACTGGCGAAGGATCTCGTCCAGGTTCCAAGCCTGGGTGTAACGTTCCAGGGTGGCCCGCAGAGCCCGCTCGGCGCTCCGCACCCCGGGGTTGCGGAGCCAGGCCAGGGTCTCCAGTTCCTCGAGCACGAAGCCCCCTTCCAGAAGCCGTGCGGCCTTGGCGTCGTCCCGGGCCGCCGGAGACAGGCGTTGGAGTTGCACCGGGTCGGGCTTGTAGAACGGCGCGCCTCGGGTGCCCGCCTCAAGGGCTTGCTCCCATTGCGCCCGCGCGGCTTCCAGGGCCTTTTTCTGGGCTTCAAAATCATCCCCGGCTCCGGCCGGCCGTTTCAGGGGGGCCGAAGGGGGCTTCCGGTACGCCTCGTACAGGCCTTCGGGCCGGTAGCTCGCAAAGTCCTCCACCAAGTCCCGGTACGAGGCGGGCGACGAGAGCGCCCAGACCGTGGCCGTGGCCACGACGGCGGCCCGGAAGGCGTTCCCCGTGGCCCCCCTCAGGCTCGTTCGGTTGCGGATCATGGCGTCCCCTCCTGCCGGACGGTCTCGTCGGCTCGCCGGGTCAGGCTCCGGCCGGCCAGACGCTCGAGCCGGGCCAGGAACTTGCCGTAGTCAGCCCGCGCCCGGGCCAGGGTGAGCTGGAAGTTGTAGTAGACCGATTCGGTTTCCACGAAGTCGCTGAAGCTTCCCTGCCCCTCCTGGAACCAGGTCTCGGCCACCTCCAGGGACTGGGCGGCCTGGGGCAGCAGATCCTCCCGGTACAGTTTCACCAGGCGCTCTGCGTTCTTCAGCCGGAAATAGAGCGACCGGATCATGGCCCGGGTCTGGTTGATCCGGACCGCGCGCTGGGCGCGCGCGGCCTCCAGTTCGGCCCGCGCCCCCTCGGTCCGTCCCCGGTTCTTGCCGAACCACAGGGGGATCGTCATGCCGAACTGGACACCCACGGCGTCCCGGCCCGCGTCCTCGGGATCCTTGGGCACGTCCGGGTCGCCGATGCCGGCGTAGAACAGTCCCACCTTGAAGTCTGGAAGGTTCTGGTACCGGGCCAGGTCCAGGCGGGCGCGGGCCCTGTCCACCCGGGCCTCGGCCATGCGGATCTCTTCCTGGTGGGCCTCGGCCAGCCGGTAGATCTCGTCCAACGCGTAGGCCAGGGGGCGGACCGGTTCGTCGGCCAGGGGACCGATGGGCGCATCCGGCGCCCGGTCCAGGAGCGCGTTGAGCCGGGCGCGCTCGGTCTCTTCGAGTTCCCCCAGGAGCAGGGCGTCGTAGGCGAGTTGCGCCACCTGGGACTGCGCCTTGGCCACGTCCACAAAGGCGGCCCGGTCGTCGGCGTGGGCGGTTTCGGCCAGTTTCCGCATGTGGTCAACGAGCCGGCGGTTCTCCTCGACCACCCGCTTGGCGTCCCGGATGTAGAGCAGTTCGTGGTAGGACTCCCGGATGCGGACCACGACGTCCCGCACGGTCCGGTCGAGTTCGAGACGGGCGATGCGGGTCTCGGCCGCCACCACCTCGCCGGCTTTCGAGAGTTTCCCGGGAAAGGGGATCTTCTGCGCCAGCACGGCGTTCCAGTCCTGGGGGCCCAGACGGGTCTCGATGGGCTCGGGGAAGTACGTCACCGTGATCCGGGGATCGGGATACCCGGTGGCCACCCGGTAGCGTTCCACCAAGGCCCTCCAGCGTCCCCGGGCCGCCCGGATCTCCGGGTTGTTCCGGTAGGCGTACTCCACCAGCTCGGCCACCGTGGGGCCCTGGCGGATCCGGGCCTCCAGTGCTTCCGCGGAGGGGGGCGCGCTTTGGGCGTGCACCCGGACCGGTGCCCACAGCATTCCGGCTGCCGCTGCGATCGCGATGCGTTTCAAGGGGGTCCTCAGGAGCATGGGTGCCTCCAAACGTGCTCCGGTTGCATCCTGGCGCGCACGGAAGAGCAAGCCGTGTGCCACGGGGTCTTTCCGCTGGTGGGCGGAACGGCACGGTGCGGCCGGGGGGGCGGAACGTGCTTTGTCGGTTATTCAGCACCGTGCTGTTGGATAGTCTGCATCCCCGGGTTCCCCCGGGGGGCACCGGGGGCGGCTGTTCCCGGAGGTGGAACATCCTCTCGGGGGTATCAAAGCCCCCCGGGGATGCCGTCAGGGAAAAGAGGGGGGCGAGAAAAGGGTATGCCGGTGCCAGCGAGCGGGGACCGGATGTTTACCCGTGCCCCCTTTCCTCGGGGCGGCGTTTGGGAATACCGAACTTTTCCATTCGGTAAAGGAGGATGTGCCGAGGAACTTTGAGGAGCTTGGCCGCCTGGCTCTGGTTCCAGCCGGTGCGGCGAAGCGCCTCGAGGATGAGG
>CAZBGL010000074.1:0-29153 GCA_964491375.1 uncultured Thermodesulfobacteriota bacterium
CCGAGGTGGTGGTGGAGGGCGGGAGGGTGGTGTCGGTGCGGGCTGCGGGAGCCGCCAAGGGCACCACGGTGGAGGTGCGCGATCTCTTCTTCAACGTGCCGGCCCGGCGGAAGTTCCTCAAGTCCGACGCCACGGAGCTGCGCAACTGTACCGAGACGGTGACCCTGCTGGCGCTGGTCCATCATGACGTGGGGTTCGAACTGCGCAGCGGCGCCCGCACGGTGCTCTCGGTTCCCCCCGGACAGTCCCTGGAGGACCGGGCCGAGGAACTGGCCGGCCCCGAGGCGGGGGGGCGCCTTTACTGGGGCCGGTGGGAGGACGGGCACCGGGGGCTCACGTTTGCGTTCGCCCCTCCGCACCACGGGCGGGGTCATCGAAAGGGCCTCCGGTTGTTCGTGAACGGCCGGCCGGTCGCCGACCGGCTGCTCCTTCGGGCGGTGATGGAGGGCTACCGGGGCCTTCTGGAGGGGCGGAGGTACCCCCTGGCCCTGCTCTGGCTCGATCTGCCCCCGGACGAGGTGGACGTGAACGTGCATCCGGCGAAGCGCGAGGTGCGTTTCCGCGACGAAAGAAGGGTGTTCCGGTGGGTGGCCGGGTGCGTGAACCAGGCGCTTTCAGGGGCGCCGTGGGCCATGCCCGCCCCTGCTGCGCCGGCCCTCCCGGGCTCAGGGGGGCCTCCGGGCGAGGGGGGGACAGAGGATTCGTACAGGGGCCGGGTTGCCGAGGCCGTGGAGCGTTACGGACGCCGTTTCGTCGGAGCGGATTTCGCGGCACGGAGCCCCTCGGTCCGGTCCCGCCCGCGTCCCTCCCGGGAGGGGGCTGCGTTTCCTCCTCTGTGGGGAAAGGGGGGTTCTCCCGGCGAGCCGCCGGAGCCGGACCGGAGCCGCCCCCAGGGGATGGCGTCGCCGTTCGGGCGCTTGCGCTTCCTCGGGGTGCTCCACGCGGTGTACCTGCTGCTGGAAGACGTGGGCAACGGGGATCTGGTGATCATCGATCAACACGCGGCCCACGAACGCATCCTGTACGAGGCGCTGGTTTCGGGGGCCGAAGGGGGATCCCCCCCCTCCCAGCGCCTTCTGGTGCCTGTGGCCCTGGAGTGTTCGCCTGCGGAGATGGCCGCGTACGAGGAGCGCAAGGGGGTGCTCGAAGCGTTAGGGCTTTGCGTCGAGCCGTTCGGATCGAAGGCCTTGGCCATTACGGAAGGACCGGCGGGGATGCCTCCCGGGGCCCTGGAGGCGCTGGTGAGGGACGTCCTCTCCGGCGAGCCCCCAGAGGGCGGGCATCCCGGGCAGGGCGCCGTGGAGGCCTGGGCGCGCCGGGCTGCGTGCGCGGCCGCGGTCAAAGCCGGCAGGGTGCTCCATCCGGAGGAGGTGGCCGCGCTCCTGGGACGGCTCGGCCGGCTCAGACACCCGGGTCATTGTCCCCACGGGAGGCCGTTGGTGGTACGCCTGGGGCGCCGTGAACTCGGGGAGATGTTCCGGAGGGGGTGAGGGAAGCGTGTCCACGGGAGCGTTCGCGCGAGAACCCCCCTTTCGGGGTGGGTTGGGCCAGGACCGGGCATGAAGGGCGACGCACGCGATCTCAGGGTGTTGGTCCTGACGGGGCCCACGGCGTCCGGGAAAACCGAGGTGGCCGTGCAGCTTGCCGAGGCGGTAGGCGGTGAGATCGTGTCCGCGGACTCCATGCAGGTGTACAGATATCTGGACATCGGCACGGCGAAGCCGTCGTCTGATCTGCGTGCGCGGGTGCCCCACCACCTGCTGGATGTGGTGTCGCCCGACGAACCGTACCACGCAGCCCGGTTCATGGAGGAGGCCGATCGGGCGATCCGGGCCATTGCGGAGCGGGGACGGGTGCCGGTTGTCTGTGGGGGCACGGCCCTCTACCTGAAGGTGCTCCTTTGGGGGCTGGCCCCCGCTCCGGGCCGGGATGCTGAGGTCCGGAAGGAACTGGAGGCCCGCTGGGATGCGGGGGAAAGGGGGGCATTGTGGGAAGAGCTCCGGCGGGTGGATCCGGAACGGGCCGCACGCCTGCACCCCCACGACCGCACCCGGATCATCCGGGCCCTGGAGGTGTGGCGGACGACGGGACGGCCCCTTTCCGCTTTCCACCGGGCGCACCGCTTCGAGGGGCGCCGGTACCAGGCCCTGTGCATGGCGCTCCTGGTGGATCGGAGAGAGCTTCGCCGGCGGATCAACGAGCGCACGGTGCGGATGGTGGACGCCGGGTGGGTGGACGAGGTGCGCCGCGTGCTGGCCATGGGATACGGTGCGCACCTGCCACCCCTGCGCGCCATCGGCTACCGGGAGATCTGTGCCCACGTGCTGGAGGGGATGCCCCTGGGGGAGGCGGTCCGTCACATCCAGCGGGAAACCCGCCGGTTCGCCAAGCGGCAGATGACCTGGTTCCGCCGGATGGAGTTGGCGTGGTTCCCTCCCCACCGGCTCGCGGACATGGTGTCTGAAGCGAAAAAGTTCTTGCAAAGCAAGGCGTTGTCGCTAAGATAGGCTCTCATTCTCGTTTCTTTTTCGTTCCCTGTGAGGAGAGGGGGTTCCCATGGCAAAGGCCAAGATCAACATCCAGGACCAGTTCCTGAACAACCTGAGGCGGGAAAAGGCCCAGGTCACGGTACGGCTGGCGACCGGGGAGGAGATCGAGGGGATCATCAAGGCGTTCGACAACTTCTGCGTGGTGGTGAAGACGGGGGGGAACTACATCCTGCTGTACAAACACGCCATCTCCCATATCCGTCCCTTTGAGTCCCTGCGAAAGTTTGAGGCCATCTACGAAAACTTCTGAGGATACGAGCCCGGCCCGGCCTCGGCGCCTCGGCCGGTGGGCCGCCTGGTGCGTCGGCTGGGCGCTGGTGTGGGCGCGGCTCGGGGCATGGGGGGCTCCCCTGCCCGTGACCGTGGAGGTCCGCGTGACCATCGGGCCCGGTGTGGAGCGCCCGGGCCTCACGGCCGACCGGCTCGCCGAGGCGCTGCGGCGGGCGCTTTCGGCCGCGCTGGCCCGGCATGTGGCACCGGAGGACCGCGCACGGGCCCGAAAGGTGATCGGCCACCGGTGGAGATCCTACGTGCTGCGGTATGCCCCGGCCCGGGCCCGGGAGGAAGGGGGCTCCTACGTCGTGGACGTGGAGGTGGAGGTGGATCGCGACCGGCTCCTGGACACTCTGGAGGCCGCGGGGGTCCCGGTGCACCGCATGGCTTCGGTGCCGCGGGTCCTCGTGGTGTCGGGGGGGGGGCCGGGAGCGGACTCGGCGGCCCGGGCGGTTTCCGAGGCGCTGCGAAAGGAGTCTATTGCCCACCGGCTCTATCCCGTGGAGGATGCCGGCAACTGGGATTTCGCCCAACTGGGCAGGACCGCCCGCGAGCTGGGCTGCCACCTGGTGTTCATTGTCACCGCAACGGACACGGAAGCCGGCCCGGGTACCGAAAACGAAGGGGAGGAGCTGGTCCTTCCCGACCGAACGAACGTGCGGGTGCACCTGGGCGGATGGGGTCTGGACGCGGTGCGCGAACGGATGCTCGCGGGCGATGCGGTGTGGGCCGAGGGGGTGGCACCCGACTTTTGGGCGGCCCTGGGAAGGGCCGCGTACCGGGGCGGGCGCGAACTGGCCGCCCGTTTCTTGGAGGCGGTCACCCTGGCCGGATGGAGTCCCGGCTCCTCGGTCCGCCCCCTCACGATACGGGTCGTGGACCTGCCGGGACCCGGCGCGGTGGAGCGGGTCCAGCGGGCGTTGTTGGCCCTGTCCGAGGTCCGATCCATCCGGCTTGCCGAGATCCGGTTCCGGGCCGCGGAGTGGGAGGTTCGGGCCTACCGGGACGGGCTCCCCTGGGAGGCGGTGTTGCCGTGGTTGGATCTTCCGGGAGCGGATATCACCTTGACGAGGACCGAGGGAGGGCCCCCCCCCGAGCGCCTGGTATGCCGGTGGACCCCACGGTGAGACTCGGCCCGTTGCGCATTCGAGGTCTTTGCATCGATCCCCCTCTCCTGCTGGCTCCCATGGCAGGGCTCACCCACACGGCCCTGAGGCGCCTGCTGGCGGAGGAGGGCGGGGTGGGGCTGTTCAGCACCGAGATGCTATCGGCCCGCGCCCTCCCCCAGGAACCCGACGACCACCCGTTTCTTCTCCACACCCGGGAAGAGCGCCCCCTTTCGTGGCAACTCCTGGTTTCGGACCCGGAGGAGATCGGTCCCGCCCTGGACCGGCTCCACGAACTGGGCGCGGATGCCGTGGACATCAACCTGGGCTGCCCCGCACCCGAGGCCAGGCGACGCAGGGCCGGGGCTTTCCTGGCCGCCGACCTCCCCCGGGTCCGGGCGGTGGTCCGGGAGGCCCGCCGCCGCACCCCCCTTCCCCTCACCGCCAAGGTCCGGATCGGGTTCCGCCCCGAGGAGGCGCCGCTGAAGGACCTGTGCCGGATGCTCGAGGACGAGGGGATCGACCTCATCACGGTGCACGCCCGCCTCGTGGGGGAACGGTACGGCCGCCCGCCCCGGTGGGAATGGGTCGGCCGGGTCAAGGGATGGGTCTCGGTGCCGGTGGTGGGCAACGGGGGGATCTTCTCGGTAGAGGACGCCCGGCGGCGTATCGAAACGAGCGGATGCGACGGGCTCATGATCGGCCGGGCCGCCGCGGTGCGGCCCTGGGTGTTCGCCGAGATCGCCCACGCCCTGTGCGGATGGAAGCGCCGGCCGCCGGGATCGCCGGATCGCCCTTCCCGGGCGTTTGAGCGGTTCGTGGCCCTTTTGGAGGAAAGCTTCCCGCCCGAGCGGCAGTTGGGCCGGCTCAAGGAGTTCACGCACTATCTCAGCCGGAACTATGCGTTCGGGCACTGCTTGGCGAGCGCGGTCCAGTCGAGCCGGTCCGTTGAGGAGGCCGTGGAGCGGGCGCGCCGGTTCTTTCGGGAGAACGAGTCCTCGTGCACAGCGGCCTGCCCCTGATTCTCGCGTCCACCAGCCCCTACCGGAAGGAGCTCCTCGGCCGGCTGGGGCTTCCTTTCGAGGTCGTCCCCCCCGGCTACGACGAACGGCCGGCCCCGGGCCTGTCCCCCCGGGATCTGGCCCTGCACCACGCTTTGGGAAAGGCCAGGAGCGTGGCTCGTACGAGCCCCGAGCGGATCGTCGTCGGATCCGACCAGGTGGCCGAGCTGGGGGGGAGGATTCTGGGGAAACCGGGGACCCGCCAGAGGGCCGTGGGGCAGCTGCTGGAAGCATCGGGCCGGACCGTCCGGTTCCATACCGGGCTGGCCTTGGTCCGGGGCAGCAGGGAGGAGGCCTGGGTGGAGTCTTTTTCCGTGCGGTTCCGAAGGCTTACCCGCCAGCAGGTGGAGGCCTACGTGGGGGCCGACCGGCCGTTCGGGTCGGCCGGCGCGTTCCGGGTGGAATCGCTGGGGATCGCCTTGATGGAGGCCATGGAGGGCCGGGACTACACCGCCCTGATCGGTCTGCCGCTCATTGCGCTCGTGGAGCTCCTGGGCCGGTTCGGCGTGGATGTGCTGCTCGAGAGGCTCCGCTGGGAGCCCCCGTCTCCTGTCGCCTGACGTCCGTCCTCGCGGTCGGGGAAGCAGGTCTCGGGCCGCGGGACTCGCGACGTCGGATGACTTCGTGCCAGGCACGGGGCCCCGTCTGGCTTCTGGCCCCTGTGAGGGGCTCATCCGTCCAGGTACCGGGTCCGTACCGTGGCCAGGGACCGCTCCAGGGCTTCGCGGATGGATTGGCGGAGCGCGGGCGGCAGTCCGGAGGAGGCGCCCAGCAGGGCCTCCTTCAGGTGCATCTCGAAGTGCTCCCAGTAAACGGGGCTCTTGAGGGCCCATGCCCGGGCCGGGTCGCCGGCCATCTGTTCGGCCGTGCGGACCACCGCGCTGGCGATCCCTTCCAAGAGCTGGCGCACCGCGTGGGGATGCTCCCAGATTCCTTCGGCCTGGGCCTCGTGGAGCGCACAAAACAGCCGGTCCGTGCTCTGGCTGGTCTGGATCCGCACCGACTCCATGCGTTGTTCCTCCGGATCGGGTTCCAATCATCGGAAATGCAGGTTTCGTGCCTTGGGACAACCCGGATTTGGCAGTGGAGGAGGCATCTGGTTTGGCCGAAAGTGGAAACCGGATTCCCACCGGTGGAACCGGAGACCACCGTTTGGGAACCGTCCGGGGCACGGGGGGGCCTGGTGCGTTCCGCCGGATCGTTTTCCGAGAGACCCGTTCCAACCGGTACTCGCTCAACTGGCTGGCCGGGGTTGCGGCGGCCGCGGGGGTCCCCTGGCGTATCGCGGCCACGTCCAAGGCCTTGATACAGGCGGCTTCGGGGCGGGGGCCGGTGTTGGTGGGCTATTCCTTCATGACGCCCGACCTGGAGGGCGTGGCCCGGGAGGTGGCGGAACTGAAACCCCGCACGCCCCAGGCCCTTTGGGTGGCCGGCGGCGCCCACCCCACGGCCGACCCCGAGGGAACCCTGGCCCTGGGGTTTGATCATGTGTTCGTCGGAGAAGCGGATCGCACGTTCCCCGCGTTCCTGATCGAGGGGGACGGGCCCCGGGCGATCCGCGATCCCGAGGGCGGCCCGCCCGCCCTCGATCCGTACCCGTGCTTTGCGCCCGAACGCCCCGGCCCGGTGGAGATCACCCGGGGATGCGGCGCCCGGTGCGGGTACTGCGCCGTGGGCCGCCGCAGGGTCCGGCACCGCGCCCCGGGCACCGTGGAGCGCTGGGTCCGGCACCTGGTGGGCACGGGGCGCCGGCTGATCCGGTTCATCACGCCGGATGCCCTGGGATACGGAAGCGGGCTGGAGGACGTGGAGGAACTCCTGGCGCGCGTGAGGGCTGCCGGCGGCCAACCCGTGCTGGGCGCGTTTCCCTCGGAGGTCCGGCCCGAGCGGGTCACCCGCGATGCGGTGCGCCTCCTGGGCCGGTACTGCCACAACCGGGTCCTGGTGATCGGCGCCCAGTCGGGCAGCCCCCGGGTGCTTCAGAGGATCCGGCGGGGGCACACCGTGGAGCACGTGCTCGAGGCGGCACGGGCGGCCCGGACCGGGGGCTTCCTGCCCCACGTGGACCTGATCTTCGGGCTCCCCGGCGAGACCCCCGAGGACCAGAGGGCCACGGTGGAGCTCGCGCGCCGGCTCATCCGGGAATGGGGTGCCCGGATCCACGCCCATTATTTTCTCCCGCTGCCCGGGACCCCGCTGTGGGGCCACGCCCCCGCACCCCTGTACCCGGAGACCCGGCACTTTCTCGAGCAGGCTTCGTCCGGGGGGGCGCTGGACGGCCAGTGGAGGGAACAGCGGGCCCTCGCCGCACGGATCCGCAGATGGGCCCACGCGGGTTGGATCCGGTGCGTGGGGAGAGACGACACATAGGGTGGAACGATGGGGTTATCAGGCAGTACAATGCGTCACGGGGTCGCTCCCGATCCTGTCCGCGTGCACCCGGCCGGGCCAGGAGGGCCTCGCCGGAAGAAGCGTGTTTCCCCGGACGGCTTGCGACGGACAGCCGCCCGGGTGGTGTGGGAGCGACCTCCCCTCCGCGACACGGCCGGGAAGGCCCGGCAACCCCCGGGCATGCCGGCAACCCGGGTGTGCGGGCCGCTGGGTTGCGGGCTGGGGCGGTCAACCGACGGCCGCCCACCGCTCAGAGGTCGAGTCATTTGGGGGGCCTTTGCGGTTTCGTGACGGCTTCCTGGAGGTTCCGGAAAAGGGGCCAGCCCATGGCGTACAAGGTGCTCGATATCTACAGGGATCTGCCCGGCACGAACTGCGGGGACTGCGGTCGGTCGGGCTGTTTCGCGTTCGCAACCGCCGTGTACCTGGAAGGGGAGTCCCTGGCGCGGTGTCCCCACCTTCCCCCCGGGCAGAGGGCGCGCATGGAAGCGCTCGTGGCGCGGGACCGGGAGCGTGGAGGAGGACGGCGGCCGGCCGTGAGCGAGCAGGCCCTGGAACACCTGCGGGGCGAGATGGCCGGCCGGGATCTGCGCGAGGTGGCGGAGCGGTGCGGTGGGCGATATCTCTGCGGCCCTCCCGAGGCCGTGGAGGTCCCGTTTCTGGGCCGTGTGCACCGCATCCTTCGGGGGGACGTGGTCACCCCGGAGGATCCGGCCCCTTCGATCTGGGTCAAGATCTTCCTCATGATCTACGCCACCCGCGCCACCGGGCGGCCCCTTTCCGGCCGGTGGGTCTCGTACCGGGATCTGCCGAACACGGTGAGCAAGGCCAGGTCGTTCGAGGCGTGCGTGGAACGGATCGCACGGGTGTTCGAGGGGCGGCCGGCCGACCTCGAGCGGGCGGCCAGGCCCCTGGGAGGGCGTCCGGCGGACGGGGCCGCGGCCCCCGTCGGCTATCTTTTCCCGGCGTTGCCACGGGTGCCCTTGTTGCTGCTGTTTTGGGACCGGGAGGAGGAGTTTCCCGCCCGTGCCGTTGTGCTGTTGGACGAGCACGTACTCGACTACCTGGATCAGGAGGCCCTGGTGTTCCTGGCCGAGGCGTTCAGCGAGCGGCTGTGCCGGCCGGGGGGCAGGGAGGCCTCCGGGTGAACCTCCGGCACCTCGAGGCGTTCGTGGCCGTGGCCCGGCAGGGGGGGTTTACCCGGGCCGCGGACCGGCTGTGCCTGACCCAGCCCACGGTGAGCGGCCAGATCAAGGAGCTCGAGGAGGAACTGGGCCTCACCCTCTTTCACCGGTTCCCGAGGCGCGTGGAGCTCACGGAGGCGGGCGAGCGCCTCCTGCCGCGCGCCGAGGAAGTGCTCCGGGCGAGGGATCGGCTGCTGGAGGAGGCGGCGGCCTACCAAGGGCTGGCGATCGGCACCCTCCAGGTTCACGCGAGCACCATTCCGGGGGAGTACCTCCTCCCAGCGTTCCTCGCCCGGTTCAAGCGCGGCCATCCCGGCGTGCGAGTGATCCTCCGGGTGGCCGACTCGGGAGACGTGGTGCGAAGGGTCCAAAGCGGCGAGGCCGAGGTCGGCGTGGTGGGTGAGAGGGGCGGGGAGGACGGTTTGGCGTACCGCCGGCTTTGGCGCGATCGCGTGGGGCTTTTCGCGCCGGCCGGTTGGAACCTGCCGCCCGTGGTCCCCCCGCGGGCACTCGGAGATCTCCCGGTGGTCCTTCGGGAGCCCGGATCGGGAACCCGGCGGGCCGTGGAGCGGGCCCTGGGGCCGCGGGTGCGCCGGCTCCGGGTGGTGGCCGAGTTCGGGTCCACGGCTGCGGTGCTCGAGGCCGTGCGAGCCGGGATCGGTGCCGGGTTCGTCTCGGAACGGGCCGCGGCGGCCTGGGTGGAGGCCGGCCGGATCGCAGCCGTGGCGGTGGAGGGGGTGTTGCCGGTGGAACGGTGGTTCTACGCCGTATGGGATCCCCGGAGAACCCCGGGGCCGGCGGCAGAGGCTTTTCTCAGGCTCTTGGAGGGAAGCGCGGAGCCATCTCCGCCTCACCCCTGACATCGGAGGCGGTCGCTCACCCGTCGGTTGCGGCGGAAGGAGCCTCGCCCTCCTCTTCTTCAGGCTCCGGAGGCCGCGCGAACACCCGGGCCACCAGGATGCTGACCTCGTAGAGCACGTACAGGGGCCCGGCCATCATGAGCTGGGTGAACACGTCCGGCGGGGTGAGCACGGCCGCCACGATGAAGATGACCACCAAGGCGTATCCCCGGCCCCGGGCCAGGGTGTGATGGGTGATGAGCCCCATCCGGGCCAGGAAGAACACCACCACCGGCAGCTCGAAGACCACCCCGAACGCCAGGAGCAGTTTGATGGCGAAACCCAGGTAGGCGTCGATGGAGATGCTGGCACGGATGGGGCCCGAGGCGTACCGGAGCAGGAACCGGAACCCGAACGGGAACACGACCCAGAAGGCAAAGGCCGCGCCCGCGAAGAAAAACGCCGTGGCGGTGCCCACAAAAGGCCACACGTAGCGCTTCTCGTGTGGATACAGCCCCGGCGCCACGAACTTCCACGCCTGATAGAGGATCACGGGGCTGGCCAGGAGCACACCGCCCAGCAGCGCCATCTTGAGATGGGTGAGGAACCCCTCCTGCACCCGGATCATGGCCAGGTGGCTCCCCTCGGGCAGGGCCTCCAGCAGGGGCTGCACGAAAAAGGAGAACAGCCGGCCGCTCACCCCGTAGCACGCCGCAAAACCCGCGATCACGGCCAGGGCGCTCTTGATGAGCCGCTGGCGCAGTTCCTCCAGGTGGGCGGTGAAGGGAAGTTTCTCGGCCTCCTCTGGGGAGGTCTGGGAAGACGAAGACCAGGCCGCCATGGCTCAGGACTTGGCTTCGCGAGGGGGTTCCTTGGATTCGGCGGGGCGGTCCTCTTCGGTCCCCGGAGGGGGGCCGGGACGGATCTGGGCCCGGGCCTTCTCCAGGTCCCGCCACAGTTCCTTGGGGTCCAGCGGCTGGTGAATCTCCTGGTAGAGGGTCCGCTGGATGTCGTCGGTGGCCCGGCGGAACTCGGCCAGCCCCCTTCCCAGCGCCCGGGCCAGCTCGGGCAGCCGTTTGGGTCCGATCACGATCAGGGCCAGGGCGAGCACGAGCAGGATCTCGCTCATCCCCATCCCGAACATGGGACACCTCGCCGTTGGAGAATCGAAAGAAAGCCAGCATAGAGGGTGCCTTCGGAGGCTGTCAAGCGACAGGGTTGACAGGCAAAAAACCGGCTGGTATAGAGGGTCGGCCCGCAGGGCTGCCGGCCTCGTGGGCATCGGGAGCGTTAGGCACGTAGCTCAGTGGGAGAGCGCCTGCCCGACACGCAGGAGGTCGGCGGTTCAATCCCGCCCGTGCCTACCATCGGCTCCACACAGGGCATCGCGTGGGCCCCCACCGGTGCCCTTTCTTGTGTTGAGGAGAGGAGTCCATGCCCATCCGGGTGCGCCTGCCCGACGGAAGCGCAAAGGAAGTGGAGCCCGGTACCACGGCGGGGGAGGTGGCTGCCGCGATCGGCAAACGCCTGGCCAAGGCTGCGGTGGCCGCCGAGGTGGACGGGCGAGCCGTGGACCTGTCCACCCCGCTCACCCGGGACTGCTCGTTGCGCATCCTCACCGCGGACACGCCCGAGGGGCTGGAGATCCTGCGGCACTCGGCCTCCCACGTCATGGCCCAGGCGGTGAAGCGCCTGTTCGGGCCGGTGAGACTGGCCATCGGCCCGGCCACCGAGGACGGTTTCTACTACGACATGGACACCCCCCGGCCGCTCACGGCCGAAGACCTGGAGGCCATCGAGGCCGAGATGAAGCGCATCGTGGAAGAGGATCTGCCGGTCCGCCGACGGGAGCTTCCCCGGGACGAGGCGGTGGCCTTCTTCCGGGAACGGGGGGAGGACTACAAAGTGGAGCTGATCCAGGAGCTTCCGGGGGAAGAGCCGGTCAGCATCTACGAACAGGGGGAGTTCGCGGACCTCTGCCGGGGGCCCCATGTCCCCAGTACCGGCCGGATCGGTGCGTTCAAGCTCCTGTCGGTGGCCGGGGCGTACTGGCGGGGAGACGAGCGCAACCCCATGCTCCAGCGGGTGTACGGTACGGCGTTTCCCACCCGCAGGGCGCTGGAGGAGCGGCTCCGCCTCCTGGAGGAGGCCAGACGGCGCGACCACCGGAAGCTCGGCCGCCAGCTCGACCTGTTCTCCATTGAGGACGAAGTGGGACCGGGCCTGGTGATCTGGCATCCGAAAGGAGCCCTCGTCCGGACCCTTCTTGAGGAGTTCGAGCGCCGGGAGCACCTGCGCAGAGGATACCAGATCGTCATCGGCCCCCAGCTCCTGCGGAAAGAACTGTGGGTCAGGTCGGGGCACTACGACAACTATCGGGAGAACATGTACTTCACCGAGGTCGAGGGTCGGGAGTACGGCATCAAGCCCATGAACTGCCTGGCCCACATGATGATCTACAAGTCGAAGTTGCGATCGTACCGGGATCTTCCGGTTCGGTATTTCGAGTTGGGCACCGTGCATCGTCACGAAAAGTCCGGCGTGTTGCACGGGCTGACCCGGGTCCGGGGATTCACACAGGACGATGCCCACATCCTGTGCACCCCAGACCAGTTGCTGGACGAAATCATGGGCATCCTGGACTTTGTACAGGATGTCATGGAGTTGTTCGGGTTCGACTACGAGGTGGAGCTGTCCACCCGTCCTGAAAAGTCCATTGGAAGCGACCAGGCATGGGAACGCGCCACCGGAGCCTTGGAACAAGCCTTGCGTACGAAGGGGTTTCAATATCAAGTGAACGAAGGAGAGGGTGCTTTCTACGGACCCAAGATCGACGTGAAGCTGAAGGACGCGCTTGACAGAAGGTGGCAGTGTGCTACAATCCAGGCCGATTTTACGCTTCCCGAACGATTCGATCTCACGTACGTGGGCCCGGACGGTGAGCACCACCGTCCGGTGATGCTCCACCGTGTGATACTGGGTTCCATCGAGCGGTTTGTCGGGATCTTGATCGAGCACTACGCAGGCGCTTTTCCGACCTGGTTGGCGCCGGTCCAGGTCGTCCTCCTTCCGATCGCAGATCGTCACGTTCCCTATGCCCGCAAGGTGGAGGGGGCTTTGCGTTCCCGGGACGTTCGGGTCGAAGTGGACGACCGCAGCGAGACGCTGGGCTACAAGGTCCGCGAGGCCCAGACCCAAAAGGTTCCGTATATGGCTGTGTTGGGGGACAAGGAGGTGGCCCAAGAGGCCGTCTCCCCCAGGCTGCGCAGCGGGGAGCAGATTCCCCTGATGCCCCTGGAGGCGTTCGTGGAGCGGGTGGCCGCTGAGGCGGCGCTCCCCCGGCTCACCCGGCACGGCGACTGAGTGTGGATTCCGCGAGCCCAGGAGGTGCCCCATCGCTGATCAACCCCGCGTGAATCGGATGATTCGGGCCCGGGAGGTCCGAGCCATCGGGCCCGATGGAGCCCAACTCGGAATCATGCCGCTGGAGCGGGCCCTGGCCATTGCCGAGGAGATGGACATGGACCTGGTGGAGGTGGCTCCCATGGCCCGCCCGCCCGTGTGCAAGATCATGGACTACGGGCGGTACAAGTACCACCAGGCCAAGAAGGCCCAGGAAGCCCGCAAGCGGCAGGCCCACACCCAGGTGAAGGAGGTCAAGATCCGTCCCAAGACGGACGAGCACGACTTCCAGGTGAAGCTGAAGAAGGTCAAGGAGTTCCTGGAGGGTGGGCACAAGGTCAAGATCACGGTCATGTTCCGGGGACGCGAGGTGACCCTTCCGGAAAAGGGGTTGGAACAGCTGGAAAAGATGCTCCAGAATCTGACCGGGGAGGCCCGGGTGGAAAATCCTCCGCGCATGGAGGGGCGCACCATGTCCATGATGCTGGCGCCCGCCCGCGCCGCCTCCAAAAAGAGTTAGCGAAAGGACGGTAGCCATGCCAAAGATGAAGACCAACCGTGCGGCCGCCAAGCGGTTCAAGCGCACGGCCAGGGGGAAGATCAAACACCGAAGGGCGTTTCGGAGCCACCTGCTGAGCGGGAAGGACCGCAAGCGCAAGCGGCAGCTCCGGAACCCGGGTTTCGTGGACGCCACCCAGAAGGACGCCGTCCGCAAGCTGCTTCCCTATCTATAAAAAAAGCTTTTCGCCTCACTTCCACAGGGAACCTCCGTGGCCTTGACCTGATCCCCGGGTCGGCCATGTGCCCAGGGGATAGGGGGCCCTGTCGGGCCGGGCGCGGAGGCGTCGACGCAAGGAGAAAGCCATGGCACGCAGTCGTCCCAACGTGGCGTCCCGGCGGCGCCGCAAGAAGATCCTCAAACAGGCGCGGGGCTACGTAGGGGGCCGCCGCCGTCTCCTCAAGGCCGCCAAGGAGACCCTTCAGCGGGCCTGGGTGTATGCGTACCGGGACCGCAAGGCCCGCAAGCGCGAGTTCCGCCGACTGTGGATCGCGCGGGTGAGCGCGGCGGCCAAGCAGAACGGCACCTCCTACAGCCGCCTGGTCCACGACCTGAAGACCGCCGGGGTGGAGCTCAACAGGAAGATGTTGGCCGAGATCGCGGTGCGCCACCCCGAGGACTTCGCCCGGCTCGTGGACCAGGTGCGTTCCTCGGGCTGACCCCCGGCCATGATCGAACGGCTCAGGGCCCTGGAGGCCGAGGCGCTGGAGCGGATCCGTTCGGCCCCGGACCGTGCGGCCTTGGAAGCGTTGAGGGTCCGCTACCTGGGCCGGAAGGGGGAGATCACCGCGTGCCTCAGGGGCATGGGCTCCCTCCCTCCGGAGGAGCGCCCTCGGGTGGGCCAGGTGGCGAACCGGGTCAAGGCGGCCATCGAGGCGTGCCTGGCCGAGCGCATCGAGGTTCTGAAGGCCGGGGAGCTCGAAGAGCGCCTCGCCTCCGAGCGGGTGGACGTGACCCTGCCGGGCCGCCGGTCCCACCGGGGGGGGCTCCATCCCCTCACGCGGGTCATCCGGGAGCTCCTCGATCTGTTCGGCCGCATGGGGTTTGCGGTGGCCGAGGGGCCGGAGGTGGAGCTCGAGTACTACAACTTCGAGGCCCTGAACATCCCGCCGGAGCATCCGGCCCGGGACATGCAGGACACGTTCTTCGTGGCCCCGGGCGTGGTGCTGCGGACCCACACGAGTCCCGTGCAGGTGCGGGTGATGGAGGCCCGCAAGCCCCCCGTGAAGATCGTGGCCCCGGGCAAGGTGTACCGATGCGACGCGGACGTGACCCATTCGCCCGTGTTCCACCAGATCGAGGGCCTGTTGGTGGACCGGGGGATCACGTTCGCCGACCTCAAAGGCGTGCTCACCGAGTTCGTGCACCGCTACTACGGTCCGCACACGGGCATCCGGTTCCGGCCCAGCTTCTTTCCGTTCACAGAGCCCAGCGCCGAGGTGGACATCCAGTGCGTCCTGTGCGGCGGGTCCGGATGCCGCGTGTGCTCGGACACGGGGTGGCTGGAGATCCTGGGGGCCGGCATGGTGGATCCGGCGGTCTACGGATTCGTGGACTACGACCCCGAGGCGGTTCAGGGATTCGCCTTTGGCATGGGGGTGGAGCGGATCGCCATGCTCAAGTACGGCGTCGACGACATCCGTCTCTTCTACGAAAACGACCTTCGGTTCCTCCAGCACTTCGCGTAGGGACGCCATGCGGATTCCCCTGTCGTGGCTTCGGGAATACGTGGACGTGGACCTGCCGGCCGAGGCGGTGGCCGAGCGGCTGACCCTGGCGGGCTTGGAGGTCTCGGCCGTGGAGCGGCTGGGGGAGGGGATCGAAGGCGTGGTGGTGGGCCAGATTCTGGAGAAGGGGCCCCATCCCAACGCCGACCGCCTGAGTCTGTGCCGGGTGACCGACGGCCGGGAGACCTACGAGATCGTGTGCGGCGCCACGAACATGGCGGCCGGGGACAAAGTGGCCCTGGCCCGGTTGGGGGCGCGGTTACCCGGGGGGCTCAAGATCAGGAAGGCCAAGATCCGTGGCCAGGTGAGCCACGGGATGATGTGCTCCGAGCGGGAGCTGGGGCTGGGCGAGGACCACTCCGGCATCATCATCCTGCCGATCGACGCCCCGGTGGGCCAGGACCTGACGGAGTACCTGGGGTTGCCCGAGACCGTGCTGGAGGTCGAGATCACCCCGAACCGCCCCGACTGCCTGTCGGTGGTGGGGGTGGCGCGGGAAGTGGCGGCGCTCACCGGCGCCCCCCTGAGGGTGCCCGAGCCCCGGGTGCCCGAACACGGCCCGCCCGTGGAGGGGGAAACCTCGGTGGACATCCGGGCCCCGGACCTGTGTCACCGGTATGCGGCGCGGGTGGTTCGCGGGGTCCGCATCGGGCCTTCCCCGGCGTGGATGCGCCGGAGGCTTGAGGCCTGCGGTGTGCGGTCCATCAACAACGTGGTGGACGTGACGAACTACGTTCTCCTGGAACTCGGCCACCCGCTGCACGCTTTTGACATGGACCGGCTGGCCGGGGGGCGGATCGTGGTGGACCGGGCACGGGAAGGGACGCGGTTCGTGACCCTGGACGGGCAGGAGCGCGTGCTCGACGCCGAAACCCTGATGATCTGCGACGCCGAAAAACCCGTGGCCCTGGCCGGGATCATGGGCGGGGAAAACTCCGAGGTCCAGCCGGACACCGTGAACGTGCTCCTGGAGAGCGCGTGGTTCCTGCCCGCCAACATCCGGAGGACCGCCCGGCGTCTGGGGCTCCGCACCGAGGCCTCGTACCGGTTCGAGCGGGGCGCCGACGTGGAGGGGCTGATCCGGGCCCTGGACCGGGCGGCGGGACTCCTGGCCGAGTTGGCCGGCGGCACCGTGAGCCGAGGGATCTGGGACGCCTACCCCGTGCGCCACGAGCCCGCGCGGGTTGCCCTGAGGTTCCGGAAGGTGCGCGACCTCCTGGGCGTGGACGTGCCCCCGGAAGAGACCAGGGGGATCCTGGAGCGCCTGGGCATGGTGGTGGAGGAGCAAAGGGAAGGGACGGTCACGGTGCGGGTGCCCACCCACCGGGTGGACCTGGAGCGGGAGGTGGACCTGGTGGAGGAGGTGGCCCGGATCCGGGGGTACGACACGGTTCCGGCCACGCTGCCCCGGGTGCCCATGTCCGCGGACGAACCCCCGCGGGAATACCGCCTGACGGAGCGTACCCGGGATTTGCTGGTGGGTTGCGGGCTCCACGAGGCGATCACGTGGACGTTCGGCGACCCGGAGGACGACCGCCGCCTGCGGATTCCCGAAGGGAGCCGCCCGGCCAAGGTGAGGATCCAGAACCCATTGGGGGTGGAGACGTCGGTGTTGCGCACGAGCCTCTTGCCCGGCCTGTTGAGGGTGCTGGGGACGAATCAGCGCCGGCAGGTGCGGGATGTGCGGCTCTTCGAGGTGGGGCGGACGTTCCATCCCGAAGCGGACGCACCGCTGCCCCGGGAGGTGCTCCGGGCGGGTGTGGTCCTGGCCGGCCATCGGGAGCCCCTGGCTTGGTGGGCCGGGACGTGGCCGGTAGACTATCACGACGCCAAGGGGGTGGCGGAGTCCCTCCTGGAGGGCTTGGGGGTTAGGAGTGCCCGGTGGGAGCCCACGGGCGAAATCCCGTGGCTCCATCCCGGGAGGGCGGCCCGTATACGGGCCGGGGAGGAGTTCATCGGGTGGGTGGGGGAACTTCATCCCCTGGTGGCTGACGCGTGGGAATTGGACGGGCCGGTGGCGGCGTTCGAGGTGGACTTGGAGGCCGCCGTCCGTTACGCCCAGGAGCCCGGGCGGTTCCCGGGACTGGCCCGCTTCCCGGGAACCGAAAGGGACCTGGCCGTGGTGGTTCCCGAGACGGTCACCGCGCGGCAGGTGCTCGACGCCATCGAACGGCTGGGATCGGACCTGATCGAGCACGTGGTGGTCTTCGACGTATACCGCGGCGAGAAACTTCCGCCGGGCCGGGTGAGCCTGGGGCTCCGGATCACCTACCGGGCCTCGGACCGCACCCTCACCGACGAAGAGATCCGCAAGGAGGAAGCCCGGGTGCTGGGGGCGCTCGCCGAAGAGGTGGGCGCATCGCTGCGGGAGGCGTAAGTGGCCGCCGGCTTTTTCGCGGCCTACGAAACCGTTCGGAGGCGCAAGAGGGAAGGATGACGATGACGAAAGCCGATCTGATCGAAGCGTTGCACCGGAGGGTGGGGTTCAGCAAGAAGCGCTCGGCCGAGGTCGTGGCCATGATCCTCGAGCTCGTGAAAGAGGCGCTGGAGCGCGGCGAGAAGGTCAAGATCAGCGGGTTCGGGAACTTCGAGGTCAGGAAAAAGGCGGCGCGGCGGGGACGCAACCCCCAGACCGGCGAGACCATCATGATCTCCGAGCGCCGGGTGCTCACGTTCAAGCCCAGTCAGGTGCTCAAGGATCGTCTGAACCACCGCCGGTAGGCGGCCGGTTGATCTTCGGGGAGGCTGTTGCTATAGTGGCGGCGCTCCGATGGAGGACGGCGGGTGGCATCCCGGCCCATTCCCCAGAAGCTGTACTACCGCATCGGCGAGGTGGCCGAGATCGTCGGGGTCAAGCCCCACGTCCTCCGGTACTGGGAGAGCGAGTTCTCGTTCTTGTCGCCTCAGAAGACCGAAGGGAACCACCGTCTTTACACCCACAAGGACCTCCAGAAGGTCCTGACGATCAAGAAACTCCTCTACGAGGACCGGTACACCATCAGCGGGGCGAAGAAGCGGTTCTGGGAGGAGTGGCGGAGGGTCCAGAACCGGAGGCGGCCGGGAGGCCGGCGTGAACTGCTGGCCCGGCTGCGGGCCGAGGTGGAGGACCTGCTCCGTCTGTTGGAAGATCGTTGACGCGGGGAAACGGTCGGGACGTGGCGCAGCCTGGTAGCGCACCTGAATGGGGTTCAGGGGGTCGGAGGTTCGAATCCTCTCGTCCCGACCACTTCTTTCCCCTTTTTCGTCCCCTCCAGATCGATCTTCTCCTTCGACGAGCCTGACGGCCGGTGTTGCTCCTGGTCAGTAACGACGACGGGGTCCTTTCCCCCGGGCTCGCCGCGCTGGCCGAGGCCCTATCCGCCCTGGGCCGGGTGGTCGTGGTGGCCCCGGACCGGGAGCGCAGCGCTGTCGGTCACGCCCTTACCCTCCACCGTCCCCTGCGGATGCGGGAGATCCGGCCGGACTGGTACGCCGTGGACGGCACGCCCACCGACTGCGTGCACCTGGGGATCCACGGGGTGTTGGAACGGCCGCCGGATCTCCTGGTGGCCGGCATCAACCACGGGCCGAACCTGGCCGATGACATTACATACTCGGGTACGGTGGGGGTGGCCATGGAGGGCGCCCTCCTGGGGGTGCCGAGTTTCGCCGTGTCGGTGGCTGCCGAGGAGGGCTTCCGGTTCCACGTGGCCGCCCGTGTCGCCAGCCGGATCGCCCGCCGGGTGGCGGAGCTGGGGCTGCCGCAGCGGACCTTTCTCAACGTGAACGTGCCCAACGTGGCGGCCGAAGAGGAGATCCGCGGGTTCCGGGTGACCCGGCAGGGCCGGCGGGTGTTCGGCAGCGGAGTGGTCCGGAACGTGGATCCCCGGGGAAAGACCTACTACTGGATCGGGGCCAGGGAGCTCGGCTGGGTGGAACGCACGGGGGACACGGATGTGGAGGCCGTGGAGGCGGGGTACGTTTCGGTGACCCCGGTGCGGACGGACCTCACGGACCACGCGTTCCGCCGACAGTTGGAAGGATGGGACTGGTGAACCGGTGGGACGCGGTGGTCGTGGGCGCGGGGGCGGCCGGCATCTTTGCGGCCCGGGAACTGGGCCGGGCGGGCATCCGGGTTCTGATCCTCGAACGGGGCACAGAGCTGGGCCGCAGGCGGTGCCCCAGACAGGAGACCCGGGGGGGATGCCGCCGGTGCGGGCCGTGCAGTCTTCTGTCGGGATGGGGGGGAGCCGGGGCGTTCAGCGACGGGAAGCTGAGCCTTTCTCCCCAGGTGGGCGGCTTCTTGGCCGAGTTCCTGCCCCGGTCCACGGTCCGGGCCCTGATCCGGGAAGTGGATGCGGTCTACCGGGCGCACGGGGCCCCTCCCGAGGTGTACGGAAGCGACGTGCCCGATCTGGCCGATCTCCGGGAGCGCGCCGAAGCCGCCGGACTCACCCTCATCGAAAACCCCGTCCGGCACATGGGCACCGAGGTGTGCCGCCGGGTGCTCTCGAGCTTGTACGACGAGGTGTCCCGGTTCGCGGAGATCCGGTTCGAGACCCCGTGCGAAGGCGTGGAGGTGGAGGAAGGGCGGGTCGTGGGGGTGCGCACACCGGCCGGGATCGAGCGTGCCCGGGCCGTGGTGCTGGCACCCGGCCGGTTGGGTGCACGGTGGATCCAGAGCCTGGCACGGGCCCATGGGCTCCGGACCGTACCCAATCCCGTGGACATCGGGGTGCGGGTGGAGTGCCCCGCCGAGGTGCTCGAAGGGATCACCGGAGCCCTTTACGAGGCCAAACTCTACTACGAGACGCCCACGTTCGGTGACGAGGTGCGCACCTTCTGCATGAACCCGCGGGGCGAGGTGGTGCACGAAGTGTACGAGGACTGCCTCACGGTCAACGGTCATGCCTACTCCACCGCTCGGACCGATGCCACCAACTTTGCCCTGCTGGTGAAGACTTCGTTCACCGAGCCCTTTGACGACCCCATCGCGTACGGCCGGTCCATCGCCCGCTTGGCCAACCTCCTGGGCGGGGGGGTGTTGGTTCAGCGGTTCAAGGACCTGATCGCCGGACGACGGTCCACCCGGGAGCGCATCGCCAAGGTCAAGGTGCCCCCCACCTTGGCGGAGGCCACGCCAGGGGATCTGGCCTTTGCTCTGCCGCACCGGCATCTGGTGGACGTGATCGAGACCCTCCACGCGCTGGATGCCTTCTGTCCCGGCATCGCCGGCCCGGACACGCTGCTCTACGGCGCGGAGGTGAAGTTCTACTCCAACCGTCTTGAGCTGGACGAGCGGCTCCAGACCCGCATCCGAGGGCTCTACGGGGCCGGCGACGGAGTGGGGGTGAGCCGGGGGCTCGTCCAGGCGAGCGCGTCGGGGGTATGGGCCGCCCGGGCCGTTCTGGAAGGGATCTCGTGACGAAGGATCCGTACAGGTCGGCCCGTCGGCGACTCGTGTCCGAGATCGCCCGCGCGGTGCCCGGGTGTGATCCGCGGGTCCTCGAGGCCATGGCCCGAATTCCACGGCACCGGTTTGTGGAGGAGGCGTTCTGGCCCCGGGCCTACGCCGACCAGGCCCTTCCCATCGGATATGGGCAGACGATCTCCCGGCCGTCCACCGTGGCCCGAATGACGAGCGCCCTGGCCTTGTCCCCGGCCGACCGGGTGCTGGAGGTAGGCACGGGTTCCGGCTACCAGACCGCGGTGCTCGCCTGCCTGGCCGGCCGGGTCTTTTCGGTGGAACGGGTGGCCGCGCTTGCGGTACGGGCCCGGGCCCGGCTGGACCGCTTGGGGCTGACGGGGGTGGAGATCCGGCCGGGGGACGGCGCGCTGGGCTGGCCCGAACGGGCCCCGTTTGACGCGGTGCTGGTGACCGCGGCCGCGTCCGAGATCCCGGGAGCCCTGCTCGAACAACTCGCCCCCGGGGGGCGCCTCGTGATCCCGGTGGGGGACGGCGACCGCCAGGCGATTCTGCGCATCCAGCGCGGTCCGTCGGGGGGGTGGACGCGGGAGGTGTTGGAGCCGTGCCGGTTCGTTCCCCTGCGGACGGGGCCTCTTCAGGCCCCGGCGGGCACGGGCAGCAAGGCGTGGTGACGGGCGAGCGGGCCGCGGCGGGGGTGGGGCCGTCCGTCAGCGTTGTCTGGGTGCGACACCGAGGCCCTTCTGCTCCCGGTTTCTTGGAGGGCGGGGGCTTCCGGGCGCGACACGGAAGGCGCGCCGCTGGGGGCTGCGGCCGGGCACCGATCGCGACCGCTGCCCGGCGGTCTCCGAGCGCAGGTGAGGGGAAGGGGCGTTCCGGAGGAGAGACCTTCGTGACTCGGCCGATTCACATCAGTGTGGTGGGGGCGGGGTCAGCGGACCCTGCGCTCTATGAAACGGCCCGAAGGGTGGGCCGCGAGGTGGCGCGCCGCGGCTGTGTGCTGGTATGCGGGGGGTTGGGGGGCGTCATGGCCGGGGCCTGCCAGGGGGCCGCGGAGGCCGGTGGGGTCACCGTGGCCGTGGTGCCCGGGTCCGACCCGGTTGCGGCCAACCCGTGGGCCCGCGTGGTCATCGCCACCGGGCTGGGCCATGCGCGGAACGTACTGGTGGTGCAGTCGGGCGACGCCGTGGTGGCGCTCCCCGGTTCGTGGGGCACCCTGAGCGAGATCGCCCTGGCCCGCAAGGCCGGACGACCCGTGGTGGGGGTGGGGGCATGGGGCCATCTGGACGGGGTTCGTGAGGTGGCCGAGCCGGCCGATGCCGTGGCCCTGGCGGTGCGGCTCGCGGGGACGGCCCGGGGAGCCCTGTCCTAACCGCGTCCCAGGGGGAATACATGGTACCGGGCCGGTGGCGGCGCGGCGTGTGGGCCGGGTGGATCGTGGCCGCGACATTGGCCGTCGGCTGCGGCACCCCTTACGCGGTTCGGCACCGGGTTCGGGCCGGCGAGACCCTCTCCTCCATCGCCTCGGCTTACGGCGTGCAGGAGACGGTCCTGCGGCGGTTCAACCGCCTGGGGGCCGGCGACGAGGTCCGCCCGGGGGACGTGGTGTTCGTGCCCGCAGGCGGGAACGCCGGAGCCCGGGTGAAGAAGGAGGCAGAGGCGCCGCCCCCCAAAAGGCGTCCCGCCATCGAATCTCCGGAGAGCGCCCCGGCTGCTTCGGTGCGGAAGGGGAGCCTCCGGTTCCGATGGCCCGTGGAAGGGGATTTGATTCGCAGGTTCGGGGAGGGGGGGAACCGGGGTGTTGACCTGGCCGCCAGTGAGGGTACGGCCGTTCGGGCTGCGGCAGCCGGGGAGGTGGTTTACGCCGGGATCCCGGCGTCGGTCTACCGGGGCCTCGTGATCCTCCGGCACCCCGGCGGGCTCCACACGGTGTACGGCAACCTGGAAAAAGTGCGTGTGCGCCGGGGACAACGGGTAAGGGCAGGGGAGGAGGTCGGCCGGTCGGGTGGGCCGGCACGGGGGCTTCCGGCCCACGTGCACTTCGAGGTGCGGCGGGGAGACCGCCCGGTGGACCCGGTCTTGTTCCTCGACCGCCGTTGAGGATAACCTGAAACGGCGTTCCGGAATGCCCGTTCCGGGCAAGGCCCGGAGGTGGAGCTCATGCGGGAGCGGACCAGGCGAGAGGACGTCCGGCAGACGGCGCGACGCCTCACGCCGAGCGCCATCTCCATCTACCTGTCGGAGATCCGACAGACCCGCCTCCTGACGCCTGAGGAGGAAAAGGAACTGGCGCGCCGGGTCCAGGCGGGCGACCCCGGGGCCCGACGTCGGATGATCGAGTCCAACCTCCGGCTCGTGGTCAAGATCGCCAAGCGGTACGTGAACCGGGGCCTGCCGCTTCTGGACCTGATCGAGGAGGGCAATTTGGGACTGATCCGCGCGGTGGAGCGTTTCCGTCCCGAGAAGGGGTGCCGGTTTTCCACCTACGCCACCTGGTGGATCCGGCAGTCCATCGAGCGGGCCCTGGTGAACCAGGCGGACACGGTGCGCCTTCCGGTGCACGTGGCCGACGAGATCAGCCGGTTGCGGCGGGCCGCCGAGGAGATCCGGGGCGTGGACGAGGCGGGCCCCCAGTTGGTGGAGGCCTTGGCCGAGCGCCTGGGGAGGTCGGTGGACTACGTGCGCAGGCTCATGCTGCTCGCCCGACGCACCTTCAGTCTGGACCAACCCCTGGGACAGGAGGAGGACTTCAGCCTCCGGGACGTCCTGGAGGACCCGGACGCCGTAGACCCCGAGGAAGTCTTGTTGCGGGGCGACAGGCTACGGCTCCTCGAGCAGTGGCTGGAGCGGCTGCGGCCCCGGGAGCAGGAGGTGCTCCGGCTCCGGTACGGGTTGGCGGGCGAGGAGCCGATGACCCTGGAAGAGATCGGCCGGCGGTACGGGGTCACGCGGGAGCGCATCCGCCAGATCGAGATGAACGCGTTGCGCAAGCTCCGGCGCATGACCGCCCAGGCCCGGGTGCCGTTCGGCGCGCTGTACTGACCGCCTGGACGGACTCTGGTTCTGTCCGGCTCGTTCGCTGACACGGTCCGGGTCTCGCCGGGGACGCCCCTGCGCGTCCCCTGTTTCCTCTCTCCCCGCGGGGGAGAGGGCCGGGGGGAGGGGAGCGTCCCGAGCCCAGGGACCCTCCCGGTGGTGGAGCGTTGGGAGTGGCCGCGGGCCCGTTTCCGCTTCGGGGCCCCGGCTTCACTCCAGAGATCAGAGGGAAGGGGCGTTTTCCGTCTTCTGTCGAGCGAGTTCCGACATCCCACGATGGGAGCGGCTTTCCGGCCGCGACACGGGCAACGGCCCGTGGCTGTCATCTGACAGTGCGCAACGATCGCGGGATCGCTGGCAGGACGCAGAGTTTGCTGCCGTTCCAGCGTGCCGGCCTCCGAGTCGGACTCACCGGGAAAGGAGGGATCGCCGTGGTGGAGGAACTGAAAAGGAAGATCCGGGACGTGGTGGACTTCCCCAAGCCGGGGATCGTGTTCAAGGACATCACCACGCTCCTGCGGGACGCCTCGAGCTTCAACCGGGCCGTGGACCTCCTGGGGCACCGGTACCTGGACCGGGAGATCGACGTGGTGTTGGGCATCGAGGCCCGGGGTTTCATCATCGGCGCGGCCCTGGCTTACAAACTCAACAAGGGGGTGATCCTGGTGCGCAAGCCCGGGAAGCTGCCGTACAAGACCCATTCGGTGGAATACGAACTGGAGTACGGGTCGGACGCCCTGGAGATCCACCAGGACGCCATCGAACCGGGCCAAAAGGTGCTGATCGCCGACGACGTGCTCGCCACGGGGGGTACGGTGCGGGCCGTGATCGACCTGGTCCGGCGCATGGGGGGAGAGGTCGTGGAGTGTGCCTTCCTGGCCGAACTGAGTTTCCTGAAGGGCCGCGACAAGCTCGGAGACGTGCCGGTGTACAGCCTGATCCAGTTCTGACCAAGGATCGCAAGGGAGATCGGTGGGGCGTCCGCAGGGGGTTTCACCCCCCCAGCTTTTTGCGGAACAGCTCGTTCACCACCTGGGGGTTGGCCTTTCCACGGGTGGCCCGCATCACCTGTCCCACGAAGAAGCCCATGAGCTTCTTTTTCCCTCCCCGGTACGCTTCCACCTCCTCGGGGTGCTTGGCCAGCACTTCGTCCACAAGGGCCTCGATGGCCGACGTGTCCGTGATCTGCTCCAAGCCCTTCTCCTTCACGACCTGCTCCGGGGGCTTGCCGGTGGCCCACATCTCGTCGAAGACGGTCTTGGCGATGTTCGTGGAGATCACCCCCCGTTTCACGAGATCCAGCATGCCAGCCAGGTGGCCGGGCGTGACCGGAGCCCGTGTGACGGGGGGGGCTCCCTCCTTGTTCAGTTCCCGGAGCACGTACCCCATGATCCAGTTGGAGACGGCCTTGGGGTCGTCGTGGAGGCGCACGGTCTGCTCGAAGTACTCGGCCAGGTCCCGGCTCTGGCACAGAAGATCGGCATCGTAGGCCGGCAGCCCGTACTGTTCCTGGAACCGGCGGCGTTTGGCATCGGGTAGTTCCGGCAGTTCGGCCCGGACCCGTTCGATCCAGGCCCTGTCGATCACCACCGGAGGCAGGTCCGGGTCGGGAAAGTACCGGTAGTCGTGGGCTTCTTCCTTGGTGCGCATGGAAAGGGTCACGCCCCGCTCGCTGTCGAACAGCCGGGTCTCCTGCACCACCTGGCCGCCCGATTCCAGGAGGTCGATCTGGCGTTCGGCCTCGTAGGCCAGGGCCTGTTCCAGGAACTTGAAGGAGTTGAGGTTCTTGATCTCGGTACGGGTGCCCAGGCGTGTCTCCCCCTTGGGGCGCACCGACACGTTGGCGTCCACGCGGAGGCTCCCCTCGTTCATGTTCCCGTCGCACACATCCAGGTACACCAGGATCTCCCGGAGCTTGCGTACGTACTGGGAAGCCTCGGAAGGGCTGCGGATGTCCGGTTCGCTCACGATCTCGATGAGGGGCACGCACGCCCGGTTCAGGTCCACCAAGCTGTAGTCCGCTCCCGGGGTCTCGGGGTGGAGGAGCTTGCCGGCGTCTTCCTCCATGTGGATGCGGGTGATCCCGATGCGCTTGGGGCGGCCCCGGTCGTCCAGGACCTCGAGCCAGCCGTTCTTGAGGATGGGCAGCTCGTACTGGCTGATCTGGTAGCCCTTGGGGAGGTCCGGATAGAAATAGTTCTTCCTCGCGAACCGGCTGAAGGGCGCGACCTCGCAGTGGGTAGCGAGGGCGACCTTGAGCGTGTACTCCACCACCCGCCGGTTCAGCACCGGCAGCGCACCCGGAAGCCCCAGGCACACCGGACAGGTCTGGGTGTTGGGCTCCGAGCCGAAACGGGTGGAACATCCGCAGAAGATCTTGGTACGGGTGGTGAGCTGCGCGTGGACCTCGAGGCCCACGACCATTTCCCAGTCCATGTTCATCCTCCATCCGAGAGCCGGTGTGCCGGTCTCCTCGGGGCCCGATGCGATCCGACCCGAAGTGTGTAGGACAGACGCCCGCCCGGGTCAAGGCCGGGTGGCGGTCCGGGACGCCGCCTGTCGGCCCGCCCGGGGCGACCCGCACGCCGGGCACGGTCTGAGCCCCAGCGGCCGTTCCAACCCGCTGTTTTCCAGCAGCAGGTCATCCGTGAACACGTCGAGGGTGGGGCCGTCGCGGGTGATGCGGCCCCGGTACATCACGATGGTGCGCTCGCACAGCTCCAGGGCCATGTCCAGGTCGTGGGTCGCGATAATCTTGGTGTGCTCGAAGCCCGCCAGGAGCTCCATGAGCCGGCGACGGGCTCGCGGGTCCAGGTTGGACGAGGGCTCGTCCATGACCAGGATGTCGGGCCCCATGGCGAGCACCGTGGCGATGGCCACGGCCCGCTTCTCCCCGCCGGAAAGCCGGTGGGGCGGCCGATCGCGCAGTTCCCAGGCCCCCACCCGTTCCAGGGCCTCCTGAACCCTTCGCGCCACCTCGTCGGCCGGCAGGCCCAGGTTCAAAGGGCCGAAGGCCACGTCCTCGTACACCGTGGGCATGAAGAGCTGGTCGTCCGGGTCTTGGAAAACCATGCCCACGGTCTTTCGGATCTCGGGCAGGGTCCCGCGGGTCAGGGGGACGTCCCCGATGCGGACCCGGCCCCTCTGGGGTGTGAGCACTCCGTTCAGGTGCAGGAGAAGGGTGGACTTGCCGGCCCCGTTGGGGCCCACCAGGGCCACGGACTCCCCGTGGGTGATCCGAAACGACACCCCGGCCAGCGCCGGGGTGCCGTCCGGGTACGTGAACTCCAGGTCGGTGACCTCCACGATGTGGTGGCTCATAGTGCGTCCCATCCAGGATTGCGGCGGTGTCCCCTGCCTCGTCAGACGAACAGGGATCCGAGCAGTCGCGGCACGTTCACCATCCGGAAGGCCAGGAACAGGGCAGACCATCCCACCAGAAAGGCCCAGTCCCTGCCCCGGAAGCGCAGGCTGCGCAGCGTACGGAACTCACCCGTGAACCCCCGGCACAGCATGGCCACGTGGATGCGGCGTGCGCGGTCCAGGGTGCGCAGGAGCAGGTGTCCCACCAGGGAGCCATACACCTTGATCCCGGTACCCCGGCGACCGAAACTGCGGAGTCCCCGAGCCCGCACGAGGCGCAGGGCCTCGTCGGCGAGCACGAACAGGTACCGGTACAGCAACAGGAGCTGGACCGCCATGACGCGGGGGGTGCCCAGGCGCTGGAGCCCCAGGCACACCCCGTGGAACCCCGTTGTGGCCACCAGTACGAGCGCGGCCCCGATCGTGAGAACGAACCGCACCAGAATCGAAGCATAGCTCACCCACCCCCCGGTTACGGTCAGGGGCCCCAGGGCCAGCATCGGTGTCCGGTCGAGCCACGGGTTGGCGGCCCCCACCAGCACCGCGAACGGGGCCACCACCAAGAGCTTCCGCGCGAGATAGCCCAGGGGCAGGTCGGCCTGCGCGGCCAGCACCGCCGGATACACCGCATAGGGGAGCAGGGCCGAAACCTCGTACTTGCCGTGGGAGACGAGGGTCACCAGGTACACCAACGTGGCCAGGATCTTGGCCCGGGGGTCCAGACGGTGTATGGGGGTGTCGGCGTGGGCGAGCCGGTCAAGTCGCCCCAGGTCCAGGAAGGCGTGCTCAATGGAACCCATGTGGTCACCCTCGAGGGCCGCCGCGTCGTGGAGGGACCCGCCCGGCCGCAGAGGGGGATGCATCGACCGTTTGGGTAGCACGAAAATAAAATTGTTGACACGAATCTCGCGGCAGCGTAACCTTGGTGTCACTGATTCTAGAGACAATAACACAGGAGGTAGCCCGATGCACATGGCCGATGCCCTGATCTCTCCCGGAGTCGGCGCCACGATGTGGGCCGCCACGGTGGCCACCACGGCGTATTGCGCCCGCAAGGTGCGCGAGGAGGCGGACGACCGGAAGGTCCCCCTCATGGGGGTCCTGGGGGCGTTCGTGTTCGCAGCCCAGATGATCAATTTCACGATCCCGGGCACCGGGTCCAGCGGCCATCTGGGCGGCGGGCTCCTCCTGGCCCTGCTGCTCGGACCCCATGCGGCCTTCCTCACGATCGCGTCGGTTTTGGTGGTGCAGGCCCTCTTCTTTGCGGACGGGGGGCTCCTGGCCCTGGGGGCCAACATCTTCAACCTGGGTGTGTTCCCGTGCTTCGTGGCCTATCCGTTGGTGTTTCGGCCCCTGGCCGGCCGCGATCCCGGCCCGGGCCGGCTGACGTGGGCCAGCGTGGTCGCCGCGGTGGTGGGGCTTCAGCTCGGAGCGTTCGGGGTGGTTGTGGAGACGGTCGTTTCCGGAATCACGGATCTGCCGTTCGGCAAGTTCGTGGTGCTCATGCAGCCCATCCATCTGGCGATCGGCATCGTGGAGGGCCTGGTGACCGCCGCGGTGGTGAACTTCGCGCGGAAAGCGGAACCTGGCCTGCTGGAGGGACACGCCGCCCGGGCGTCTGCCGGATACCGGAAGCTGTTGGCCGGGCTCGCCGTGGCGGCCTTGGTGGTGGGAGGAGCCCTTTCGTGGTTCGCCTCGGCCTATCCGGATGGGCTGGAGTGGTCCATCGCAGGGGTCACCGGCTCCGAGGAACTGGAGGCGCCCTCCGAAGGGATCCACGGTGCCCTGGCCAGGATACAGGAGAAGCTCTCGTTCCTACCCGACTACGGTTTCAAGACGCCGGAAGGAGCCGAACACGAGGCCGAAGAGGAGGGCGCCGCCTGGCCCGCGGTGGACCCGGGCACGAGCGTGTCGGGCGTCGTGGGAGGGGTCATCACCCTGGTTGTGGCCGCGGGCATCGGACTCGTGCTGCGGCGCCGCAGCAGGGCCCGGGCCCACGCAGCATAGCCCCCGGGCGTCTTCCCGCATTCCGCGGTTTGGGTCTGTCGGGTGCGCCTCGCCCTCTTGGCGAGGGTGCGGGGTGCGGTCGCGGCCCCGGTGCTGCCGGGCGGGGCGGTAGAGGGGCGAAGGCGGCGGCGTTTGGCCCTCGGGCCGCTCGTGCGGGCCCGGGCCCCGGCGACCGCAGGGTATGGGGAACACACGTTGGTTGGGTCGGCTTTTCCGGCCTTGGGGCCGGGAGTCACAGGGAGGAGGAGATGA
>CAZBGL010000075.1:0-5709 GCA_964491375.1 uncultured Thermodesulfobacteriota bacterium
GCCGAAGTTGGTGCCGCCGACCACGGTCTTGCCGTCCCGGGCCGGGTCGTCCACGGTGCGCCACTCCACCCCCAGCTCCAGGGACTTCTCGTAGCTCATCTCCAGGATCAGGGCCTCCACGAGCACCTGGGGCCGCCGTACGTCGAGCTTCTCGATCACGCCCTTGAGGGTCTCGTAGTCCTGGGGGCTGGCGATGATGACCAGGGAGTTGGTGGCCTTGTCCGCCGTGATCTGCACCGGCTCCTCGAACTCCACCGGCACCTCGGTGACCTTGGGCTTGCGGACCTGCGGCTGGCCGGGCTTGGGGCGGGTGCGGGCCGACTTGGAGATCGCCGTGAGCACCGACGCCACGTTCTCGGCGTCGGCGTACTTCAGGTAGTACACGTTGATCTTGCCCGTGCCCCGGGGGATCTCCACGTCCAGCGCCCTGATCATGGCCTTGATCTCGCCCAGCGTGTCCGGGTCGGCCACCACGATCAGGCTGTTGGTGCGGGAGTCGGGGATGATCTTCACCACGCTCCGCTCGGCCTGGACCTGGACCGTTCCCTTGCGCCGGGTGGGCGGCCGGCGCCGGGTCTTGCCCTTGTCCGTGAGGGCCTGGGAGAGGGTCTTGGCCATGGTCTCGGCCGCCGCGTAGCGGAGCGGGATGACCTCGAACACCGTGTCCACGGTCTTCACGTCCAGGGCGCGGATGATCTTCAGGAGCCGCTCGATGTTGGAGTACGAGTCCGTGAGGATCAGCGTGTTGGTGGGCGCGTAGGCGACCACGGCCGAGTCGCGGGAGACCAGGGGGGCCAGGATGCCGGCGATCACGTCGGCCTCCACGTGTTCCAGGGGCACCAGGCGGGTCACGAACCGGTCGCCGGGCTCTGCCCCGTCCCGCAGGGTCTCGATGGCCGACTGCTTGGCCTCCTTGGTGGATACGATCTTGTAGACGTGCTCGGAGGCCCGGACCAGCGTGTACCCCTTCACGTGGAGGATGGCCTGGAACACCTCGTAGGCCTCCTCGGGCGTGACCTCCCCGGGGCTGATCACCGTGATCTTGCCGCGCACCCGCTCGTCGAGGATGAAGTTCTTGCCGGTCAGCTCCGAGATGAACTGGACCACGTCCGCCAGTTCGGCGTCCTTGAAGTTCATCGTGATGGCCTTGGGCCCGGCCCAGGCGGCCGAGGTCGCGGCCAGAAACGCCGCCACAACGATCCCCGCTCGTGTGCTCATGCCGTCTCCCCGGAGGCACCGCGTTCAGCGGATCTCATAGGTGAAGGTCTTGTTCTGGTTGCGCCGCACCAGGTCGATCTGGATCACGGTCTCGTCCTTGAGCCGCTGGTAGGCCTCGAACGCCTCTTCCGGCCCCTGGATCTCGATGCCGTTGATCCGCTTGATCACGTCGCCGTTCTGGAGGCCGATCCGGGCAAACAGGCTCCCGGGCCGGATCGCGAACACCTTGAAGCCGTCGGGCTGGCCGTTCGTGAAGTTGGGGACCACCCGGATCTGGGTGAGCAGCCGGCTCATGTTCTCCTGGGCCTGTTCGATCTCCCGGGCGTCGATCACCCAGCGGTCCTCGGCCACTTTCCGGATGGTCTCGGAGTCGGTCCCGGCTGCGGGTTCGGCCCGCACCGGGCGCACGGACGGCCGCCGCCGAGGCCGGCCGTGCGGTGCCTTCTTCTCTTCCGGCCGAAAGAGGAGGATCTCCTCCGTCCTCCCCGCCCGGACCACCCGGATGCGGTCCCGGAGCACCTTGGCCAGGCGCGCGCCCTCCACCACCTCCTCGCCCTCCCGGACCAGGCGGACCTCGGAACCCTTTTGGACGAGGGCGAACGAACGCCCCCCCTCCACCACGGCGGTGGCCACCAGGGTCACGTCGAGGGGCGACAGGGGCGGGGATGCGGCGGATTCATCGGGTTTGTCGGGCTTGGGCGGGGCCGGGGGCGGGGCCGGGGGGGCGGGGTGGGCGTTGAAGAGGTTCCGTGTCTGGATGATCCGGTAGTCCGAAAGACGGTCGGCCGCCCTGGCCGTGCGGCCCCCTTCGAGCACCGCGGCCGTAGGGGACTCCGGGGTCCACACCTTTCGGGCCACCAGCACGCCCGCCAGGCGGGCCGAGAGAAAGGCCGCGGTGGCGAGGAACGCCAGGGTCAGAATCCAGCGGGCGGGCAGAACCGAGTCGCGCATCCAGAACTCCGGGAGACCCCGGTAGCATACGCGACCGGTTCCCGTTTTGACAACGGGCGATGGGCCGCGGTCCGCCCGGGCGCCTCACCGGGCCGCCCGGGCGATTTCCTTCTCCAGGAGGTGGATCGGACAGGCGGTCCGCCACTTGCAGTACGCCGTGGGGTTCAGACAACGGGGCTCTGCCAGGGGCACGTCCTTGTTGCTTTTCTGGCACCGGAACGTCTTGGTGCTCTCCGTGGCCGCGGCGGTGTCCATGATCACCTCCCGCGGGCCTCGTACTCCGGATCGGGCACCCCGGCCTTGCGCAGGATGGTCATCAGCGGACACCACTTGGTGAACGCGGACTGGAACAGATTCAGGCCCACAAAGGCCGTGAACAGGTGCCAGTAGGGGCTGTGCAGGTATCCCAGGGCGAGGGAGACGAGCACGAAGAATCCCGCGGCCAGGCGTAGGCTGTCGTTCACGGTCATGGTGCTCCTCCTTGTCGGCGGAAAGAAGGCTTTCTCACCCCTTTGGATGCGGATTCACGCCCGGGGTCACACGGGCCGAACCGTACGGAAAAGACGCGGGTTCTTGAACGGTTGGCGAGCCGGCTGCTAGAATCCGGCCATCCCTCCCACCCGAACGCTCCGAGGCGGATGCCGACATGCTCGACGCCATCCTTGGTTTCTTCTCCACAGACCTCGCCATCGACCTCGGTACGGCCAACACCCTGGTGTACGTGCGGGGCAAGGGCATCGTGGCCAGCGAACCCTCGGTGGTGGCCGTCCGGAAGGACGGCCAGGGAGGAGGCGGCCGGATCCTGGCCGTGGGCAAGGAGGCCCAGCGCATGCTCGGGCGCACGCCCGGGTCCATCGTGGCCATCCGTCCCATGAAGGACGGGGTCATCGCGGACTTCGACATCTGCGAGGCCATGCTCCGCTACTTCATCCAAAAGGTGCACAACCGCCGCAAGCTGGTGCGGCCCCGGGTCATCGTGGGGGTGCCCTCCGGCATCACCCAGGTGGAGAAGCGGGCCGTGCGGGAGTCGGCCGAGTCCGCAGGGGCGCGCGAGGTGTACCTCATCGAAGAGCCCATGGCCGCGGCCATCGGGGCCGGGCTTCCCGTGACCGAGCCCTCGGGCAACATGATCGTGGACATCGGGGGGGGCACCACCGAGGTGGCGGTGATCAGCCTGGCCGGCATCGTGTACAGTCAGTCCGTGCGCGTGGCCGGGGACAAGATGGACGAGGCGATCGTCCAGTACATCAAGCGCAAATACAACCTCTTGATCGGCGAGCGCACGGCCGAGCAGGTCAAGATCACGGTGGGCACGGCGTTCCCGGATCCGGACGACGCCAACCTCCCCCAGGCCATGGAGGTGAAAGGCCGAGACCTGGTGGCCGGCATCCCCAAGACCATCACCGTGCACACCGACGAGATCCGCGAAAGCCTCCGGGAACCCATCAACGCCATCGTGCAGGCCGTGCGGATCGCCCTGGAGAAGACCCCGCCCGAACTGGCGGCCGACATCGTGGACAAGGGGATCGTGCTCGCGGGCGGCGGCGCGCTGCTGCGGAACCTGGACATCCTGCTCCGGGAGGAGACCGGGCTGCCGGTGATGGTGGCAGACGATCCGCTGTCGTGCGTGGCGCTGGGCGCAGGCATGGCCCTGGACGAGATCGAGTTGCTCCGGGAGGTGGCCTGCTGACCCCGGCGGCGGGGCGAACGGCTCCGCCGGAGCCGGCCGCCGTTCACGTGGGAGGGCCGTTGCCCGCAACCCAAACCCAAGCCACCGGCCCGAGGGCCGAGAGGTTCCGATCCCATGCTGGGTTTCCTGGTCCGACACCGGCGCATGCTCCTGGGCGGGGCCGTGCTGCTCGTCACAGTGGGGCTCCTGGTCTCCACCGGTCCCACGGGGAGCGGTGTGGGACGCTCGGTGGGGCTGCTGGGCGCGCCCCTCCAGGTGGTGGTACGGGGTGCCGTGGACGGCGTGGGGGGGGTGGTGGATCGGTATCTCCTCCTGGTGGGGGCGAGGGAGGAGGCCGAGCGCCTCCGGCGGGAGGTGGCAGACCTTCGGCGTGAGCTCGCCAGCGTGGAGGAGGTGTTCCAGGAGAACCGCCGCCTGCGCGAACTCCTGGAGTTCCGCTCCGGTTCGGCCCTCCCTCTCGTGGCGGCGCGGGTGGTGGGCCGGAGCGCCACCCCGTGGCGGCACACCGTGGTGATCGACAAGGGACGGGCCCAGGGGGTGGCCCTGGACGCACCCGTGCTCACCCCGGCCGGGGTCGTGGGCCGGGTCTACCAGGTGTCGGACGCTGCCAGCCGGGTGATCCTCATCACCGATCCCAACTCGGCGGTGGACGCCCTGGTCCAGCGCACCCGGGCCCAGGTGGTGGTGGAGGGGAACCTAGGGGACCGGTGCCGGGTGCTCTACCTCCCCCGGGGGGAGCGGGTGGAGGTGGGGGACCGGATCGTGACCTCGGGGATGGGGGGGGTGTTCCCCAAGGGGCTGTTCCTGGGCAAGGTGGCCCGGGTGGAGCGCCGGCCCGGCGAGGTGTTTCAAAGGGTCGAACTGGAGCCCGGTGCGGATCTGCGCCGCCTTGAGGAGGTATTGGTGGCGGTCCGGCCGGAGGAGCGGGCACCGTGAGGCCGGCGCTCGTGTGGCTCCTGTTTCTCGCCGCGGGCCTGGTGGGACAGACGGCCGTGCTCGGCCTGTGGGTGCCCGATCCCTGGCGGCCGGACATCACCCGGGTACTGGTGCTGTGGGTGGCACTCACGGGGCTCCCCCGGGGCGGGGCCGCGTGGGCCGTGGTGGCCGGTTTGGCGGCCGATGCGGCCTCGGGTGGCCCCCTCGGACTGTCTTCCGCCATGCGGGTCGCCTTGTACGGGGCGGCCCGGCCGTTCCGGGGCATGTTCTTCGACGACCAGCCCCTGTTCCTCCTCCCCCTCGCCCTGCTCGGGCCCTTGGCCGACGTGGCGGTGGTCCAGGTGCTTTCCCGGTTCGCCTACCTGAACCCGGTTCCCGCAGGCGTGGCCATGGCCGTGGCGGCGCGCCAGGCGGCCGTGGACCTGATGTTGGCCCCGGCGGCCTTCGTGGCGTTGGAGATGGCGTCCGGCCGCAGGGGCCGGTTCAGGCTTCCGGTGTAGCATGACCGGGCGACGGCTCCGGGTACGGTTTGTCGCCGCCATGACGGTCACGGGGGCGGCCTTTTTCGTGCTCCTGGTGCGGTTGGCCTACCTCCAGATCTGGGAGGGGGCCCGGTACCGGCATCTCAGCGAGAACAACCGGATCCGGCTGGAACGGGTCCCCGCCCCCCGGGGGATGATCCTCGACCGGCGGGGTGAGATCCTGGCGGACGTGCGCCCTTCGTTCGAAGCCCTGGTGGTGCCCTCGGAGGTTCCGCAGGAGGCCGGGCAGCGAGGACGCTGGCTGGGCGGGCTCTCGGACGTGCTCGGCATGGAGCCCGAAACGGTGCTCCGGGTGCTCGCGGAGCCCGGCCCACCGGGGTGGCGGCCGCGGGTCCTGAAGCGCAGGCTCTCCCGCCAGGAGATGGCCCGGCT
>CAZBGL010000076.1:0-3381 GCA_964491375.1 uncultured Thermodesulfobacteriota bacterium
CGCACAAGCCCCGTCACCGGGTCGTACAGGCCGCCCGCAAACCCGAAGGGCTGAAAGCCCGGGGAAGTGTCCTCCTCCACTCGGCCCCACGGGTCGTACTCCAGCCGCTGCACCACCTCCCCGGTCGCGGCGTCCACCACCAGGCGCACGCTCCCAAGATGGTCGGTCTCCAGACGGTAGAGCCGACCGGCGCTCACGCCCGCGTCGTAGGCCACCAGGTAGTCGGGCACGTGAGGCCTGGTGCCGTACACAAAACGCTGCACCAGGCGGCCCTCGCCGTCGAGCACCCCCACCACCCAGGGCCCTCGGTAGACAAAGGCATGGGTCAATACTCCGTCGACTCTTCGCTCGACCCGACGCCCCAGGCCGTCCACCCCGTAGGTGACTCGACGCCCATCCGGAAGCAACACTTCACGCAGGGCCCCCAGGGCATCATGGCGGTAGCGCGTCGTCGACCCGGTGGACGTCTCGGTCCGGGTCGTGAGCCGGCCGTGGGCGTCGTACTCGTAACGGGTCTCCCCCCACCGAACCAGCCGGTCCTGCTCGTCGTACTCGGCGCTCAACGCCCCCTCAGGACCCTCGGTCCCCACACGGTTCCCGTTGGCGTCGTAGGTGAAGGTCCACGTCCGGACGCCGTCCTCCTTCACCCCTGATAGACGGTCGGCCTCGTCGTAGATGTACTCGGTCACGCGCGGCCCGGCTCCTCCCTCCTCGGTCCGTCGGACCACCCGGCCGAGCACGTCCCGCTCGAGGCGCCACGCCCAGAGAGACTCCCCGCCCGCCGTGACCTGGTAGTCGGAAACCTCTCCGTAGGCGCTCCAGGCAACCCGGTCCGAGACACCGCCCAGCTCAAGGGCCTCGACCCGCCCGGTGGCCAGGTTGCGCGCCAGGGCCAACTGCCCGGCACGGACCAGGAGACCGTCCTCGTCGTAGCTGAAGGTGACCGTGTCCGACCGGGCCGGCACAGGGTCCTCGCCGGCGCTCGCTTGCCGCGCGGAGTCGGTCCCGCCCTCGGTCCCCACCGCCACGGTCTCCGAGGCCACCCGGAAGTCCCGGCTCCAGGTGCGCGTGACCTCCCCGGTTACCGGACCGGTCCACCGCTCCGCCACGAGCAACGGGCCGTCCCAGGTCCAGGCCACCCGCCCCCCGTCGCTGGTTTCGATGGTCGCGAGCCGCCCCGAGTCAGGGCCGAAGGTGAGCTGGACCCACCCCTCCGGGTGGACAATCCGCTCCAGACGCCCGGTCTCGAGGTCGTACTCCAGCTCGACCTCCTCGCCGGTGGAACGCCCTTCCCGGGTCCATTGCCGGTCGGCGTTGTACTCCCACGAGACAGCGCCCAGGGGCAGCTCCGTGACCGCCGAGTCCGTCTCTTCGCCTGTTCCTCCCCCCAGGTCCCCCGAGGCGCCCGCCACCTCCGGCGGAAGATAGCCGGCCAGGGCTCCTGACGGGGTCCGCGGCAGACCGTGCGCGCCTCGCTCCGGCGGGCTCACCCGCGTGACTCGGCCCAGGCCGTCCAGGCCCAACGCCACCCGGCGCCCGTCCGGGTAGACCAACCCGCTCACCCCGCCCGCTGCGTCGTGCTCCACGCCCAGGGTCCGACCCAGGCCGTCGGTCAGGCTCGACAGGTTGCCACGGTCGTCGTAGCCCAGCACCAGACGACGCTCCCCCTGGGTCACCGCCACCAGTCGGCCCGCCCCGTCCCACCGAAACCCCACCGCGGTCAGGCCGGGCGCTGAAACCGACTCCACGCGACCCTGCTCGTCCAGCGTCGCGGTCGCCTCCCGCCCCTCCGGGCTGGTCACGGTCCATGTTCGGGTCCCGGCAAGGTACTTCGACACCCACAACCGCCCGTTCACTTCCACTTCGTCGGACTGCCACACCAGGCTGAACGGGTCCCAGGGGTCCTCCAGCTCCACCACGCGGCTCCGCGTCACACCGGCGGTCAGCCCCGACGGCAGGGCCACCTGGTAGCTCTCCAGCAACGGCGCACCCATGCCCCAACGGGGGTCCGCACCGTACTCGGCCACCACTTCCGTCCCGTCCGGGTAGACCACCCGCTCGTCCGTGGGCGAGAGCCACGCCCGCACGGTCAACCCGTCCGGACCCGTGGTCTCCCGGTACCGGCTCCCCCCTTGCCCAGGCTCCACACGGTAGACCCGCGCACGCCCCAGCGCGCTCGTCGTCGTGACCTCGTACCCGGCCGCGTCCAGGCTCCAGTCCAGCGCCACACGGTAGCCGTCGGCCGCCTCGTCCAAGACCAGGTAGCCGTCCCCGTCGTACTGGTACCGGTGCACCCGCCCCGAGGCGTCCCCGGTCCAGGCGGAGGGGAACGGGTCCCCGCCGTCCGAGCTCGTCCCGGCCAGGGATTCAAGACCGGTCTCGCCCGAAACTGGCTCCTCGAGACGCTCCAGGCGACCCCCGGCCGTGACGTTGAGTCGCCATGCGGCCCCGGTCGGGTCCTGGAGACGGCGCAGGAACCCGTTGCCGTCCGTCTCGAGCACGGTCCGAACGCCCCACGGGCTCTCCAGGGCCACGACCGCGCCAAACTCGTCCCGCTCCACCCGGGTCAGGTTCCCGTCCCGGTCCTCCACCCCGCTCAGCAGCCCCTCGGCGTAGTGGAAGCGGTGACGCACCACTCCGGTCAGGGCGTCCACGGTCTCCTCGTGCCGGCCCGAGGCGTCGAACCGGTAGACCTCGGTCCCGTCCCCGGAAACCAGCTCGAACGGCTGCCCCGTGTACGGCCCCAGGCTCCGCGTCACACGCCTCACCCGACCGTTCCCCGTGTCCCCTATCCACACGTCGCCCCAGTCGTCGGCCCACACACCACCCGGCAGGTACAGGTTCGCTTCCGTGGGCGGACCTCCGTCCCCAAGCTCCCACTCCGCTCCTCCCGCCACGGTCTCGATGATTCCATCCGGGTCCACACGGCGCACCAGCCCGTTCCACTGGTCCACCAGGTAGAGCGACCCGTCCGCGCCAAAGGCCAGGTCCACCGGAACACCCACCGTGGCCTCGGTCGCTGGACCCCCGTCCCCGGTCGCGGTCGGAATCCCACGGCCGGCCACCGTCTCGATACGTCCGTCCCCGGTCACCCGGCGCACTCGGTAGTTCTCCGTGTCCGCTATGTACAGGCTCCCGTCCGGACCCAGGGCCACCGCGCTCGGCGTGTTCAGGTGCGAACGGGTCGCCACCCCACCGTCCCCGTTGAACCCCGGTGCACCCGTCCCCGCCACCGTGTGGATGATTCCGTCAGGTCCCACGTGCCGCACCACGTGGTGGTACGTGTCCGCGATGTACAGGTTCCCGTCACGGTCCACCTCCACGTCCAACGGCCAGCTCAACGACGCCTCCGTGGCCGGTCCTTCGTCTCCGAACCCTTCC
>CAZBGL010000077.1:0-12445 GCA_964491375.1 uncultured Thermodesulfobacteriota bacterium
GAACAGCCCCATGAACACCGCGGCGGCCAGGTCGGCGTTCGCCCAAGCGGGGCCCAGGTTCTTTACGGCCAGCGTGTATCCGGCCGGACTCATGAGCGGGGAGCTCACCAGCAGACTCATGGCCGGGGCCAGGGGAAGACCGGCCAGGAGGAGGCTCACGGTCAGGGGGAGGATGCCGCACGCGCACAAGGGGCTCACCACGCCGAGAAGGGTGGCCACCAGCACCGCCCACGCCCCGTACCGGGTCAGCGCCCGGCGGATCTTCAGGTGCCACTTCTTCGTGCGGATCCACGCCTCCAGGGCCACGCCGACCGCGAAGTACGGCCAGATGGCTCCCACCTCGCCGAGCATGTCCCGGAGCACGGCGGACAGTTCCTGGAACGGATGGCTCATCGTCGGGTTCCTCGAGGATCGGGAAGGACGGCCGGCAGGGCCCGGGCCGGCGGATCGTACCCGCCGCAGGGGCCCCGGTTCAAGTGGCCCGATCGCCACACGCGGCGGGAGGGTGTGTGGCGTATTCTCCACGGCCCGAGGGCCGGGCCGGTGCGGAAATGGGACGTTTCTGGCGGTCTTCCGGGGATCCCCCGAGTTGGAAGGCGTCTGGCATCATTCTTGCTGAAGGGGGGAGCCGGTCTCATGTTCCGCATTTCAGAAACGTTCCGGGGAAGGGACCCGATCATGGTGTTTCAACAGACGCTTCGTGAACCGGTGGTGCTGGAAGGGCCCGGCCTCCACACGGGCCGGCCGATCCGGGTGCGCATCACACCGGCTCCGGCGGACCACGGCGTCCGGTTCGTCCGCGTGGATCTGTCGCCGGCGGTGGAGATCCCGGCCCTCAGCCGGTTCGTGGTGGACACCCAGTTGGCCACGGTGCTCGGGGTGCCAGGGGTGCGCATCTCCACCGTGGAACACTGCCTGGCCGCGCTCGCCGGAATGGGGGTGACGAATGCGCGGGTGGAGGTGGACGGGCCGGAGTTGCCGATCCTGGACGGGAGCGCCCTGCCTTACGTGGAAGCGTTCCAGCGCACGGGCCTGCGCCGCCAGAACCGGCGGCGGGAGGTGCTCCGGGTGCGCAAGCCCCTGCGCGTAAGCGACGGCGACAAGTACTGCATCCTCCGGCCCGGCCGGGCGTTCCGGATCACCTATACGATCGATTTCGGCGGCCGGTTTCCAGGCCCCCAGCACTTTTTCCTGGACCTGACCCCAGAGGCATTCTGCTCGGAGTTGGCCGCGGCGCGCACGTTCGGGTTCCTGGAGGAGGTGGAGTTCCTGCGACGGAACGGCAAGGCCCTCGGGGGGAGCCTGGACAACGCGATCGTTCTCCACGAGGGCCGGGTGCTCAATCCCGACGGGCTGCGGATGCCCGACGAGCTGGTGCGCCACAAGATCCTGGATGCCGTGGGGGACCTGGCCCTGGTGGGATGGCCCGTGCAAGGGCACCTCATCGTGCACAAAGGAGGACACGGCCTCCACGATCTGCTGGTGAAGCTGCTCCTCAGCCGGCCAGATGCGTGGACCCTGGAAGGCGGGGACCTCCGGCCTTCCCCCCGTGCCCTGCCCGCGGCCGCCCCGGCGCTGGCTGCGGCCCACGCCTGACCCTCCCCGGTTGCGCCTCGTGCTTCCGCTTGCTTAGAATCAGTTATTTCTCGTTCGCGTGAACCGTTCCGGTCCCTTGAGGCCGGCAGGCGGGAGCCCGTATGGTGCGTCTTTGGCGGACCCCTCCCCGTTGGCTCGTCCTGAGCCTCGTGCTCGCCGTGTGCCCCTCGGTGTGGGCTGCCCGGCCGTACGTGGATGGCGTATCCTTGAATCGAGGGCCCCGGGCAGATCTGGTCGTCTCCTTCCACGTGGAACAGACCCTCGTGCCCCAGCTGGTGGAGACCTTGGAGAGCGGCCTGCCCGTCCGGTTCACCTTCTGGATCCGGGTGGACCATCCCAGGCCGTGGGCCAGGGACTACGTGCTGGCCGATCTTCGCTTCGAGCGGGTCCTTGAGAAGGAAAACCTGGAGGACCGGTACCGCATCACGTTCGAGGACGGCCGCACCGTGCGCACCGAGACCGATCTCTCCAAGGCGGTCCGGCTCATGGGCCGGGTGGAGGGGGTGAGCCTCCTACCCCTGGCCGCCCTCGCGGGACCCCGCCCGATCTTCCTGAGGATCAAGGTGAGGGTGCAGGAGTTCAAGCTTCCGTTCCGGCTGCACCGCCTGCTGCCGTTCGTGTCGTTCTGGGACGTGGAGACCGACTGGTACGTTCTGGAGATCCCCCGGGTCCTTCCATGAGTGTCCTGCGCTCCGTACGCAGCCGCCCGCGGGTCCTGGCCCTCCTGGTCGTGTTGCTGGGGGCCTGGGCCGCAACGGCGGCCTTGCTCTGGCGTTCCCTGGGACCGCCGGCGGAGTCCGGCCCCGAGACCGTGGGCTTCCTGGTCCTGATCAACCTTCACATCCTGCTGCTCCTGCTCCTGCTCTTCCTGTGCCTGCGCAACCTGGCGAAGCTGGCCTTCGAGCGCAGGCGTGGGGTCGTGGGGGCCAGGCTCCGCACCCGGCTGGTTCTGGCGTTCCTGTCCACCACGGTGATCCCCACGGCGCTGCTGTTCCTGGCGAGCGCGGGATTCCTCACCCGCAGCATCGACAGTTGGTTCAGCGAGCGGGTGGAGAGGGCGTTGCGGCAGTCCCTGGAGGTCGCCCGGGCCTACTACCGCGCCGAGGAAGAGAGGGCCTTGCGGGCGGCCCGCCGGGTGGCCCAGGCCCTGGCGGCCGCCGGCCCGGAGAGCGCGGCCGCCCGGGAGTGGCTCCCCCGGTGGATCGAAGACCAGGGCCTGGCCGGGGCCTACTTCGTCCGGCCCGACGGCACGGTCGGCCTGGCCGCCCTGCCGCAGTCCGGCCGCGGACCGGGTCCTTCGGGCGAGGACCTGGCCGTTGGGGCGGCCCTTGAGGGCCGGGAGGGATCCCGGATCGTGCGCGGGCCCGGGGGTGACGTGGTGCGGGGCGCGGTGCCCCTGTTCGCGCCGGGGTCCCGCAAGGTGCTGGGCGCGGTCGTGGTGGACGTGGCGCTTCCGGGCCGCACCCTGGAGCGAATGGAGGAGATCACGGCCGGGTTCGAGGAGTACCGCCAGCTCCAGGTGCTCCGCAACCCGGTGAAGGCGAGCTACATCTTGCCGCTTCTGCTCGTGGCCCTGCTCGTGGTGTTCGCCGCGATCTGGTTCGGATTCTACCTGGCCCGGGGGATCACGGGGCCCATCCAGCAGCTCGTCGAGGCCACCCAGCGGGTGGCAGGGGGCGACCTGGACTTCGAGCTGTCCGTGCCCGGGCGGGACGAGGTGGGGATGCTCGTGGCCTCGTTCAACCGGATGACCCGCGATCTGCGTGCGAGCAAGGCCCAGGTGGAGCAGGCCCAGAGGATCCTGGAGCGCACGAACGCCGAACTCGAGCAGCGGCGCCGGTACATGGAGATCGTGCTGAACCGGGTCACCGCGGGGGTTCTGAGCACCGACCCGGCGGGCCGCATCACCACGGTGAATCCGGCCGCTTGCGAGCTGCTGGGGATCGAGGGAGAGGCCCTGGGTAAGCCCCTCCGCCAGGTGCTTCCCCCTTCGGCGGCCGAGGTGGTCGAGGACCTGGTGGGGGACCTGGGCCGGGCGCGGCACGACACGGTCCAGCGCCAGGTGGTGCTGGATCCCGGGGACCGGCCCCGAACCGTGATGGTCCACCTCACCCGACTCCGGGACGAGGAAAACCAGGTGCTGGGACTGGTGGCCGTGCTGGACGACCTGACCGACCTCGTGCAGGCCCAGCGCGCCCGGGCCTGGCAGGAAGTGGCCCGCAGGATGGCTCACGAGATCAAGAATCCCCTCACGCCCATCCAGTTGTCGGCCCAGCGCCTGCGCCGCCGGTACGCCTGGCTCCTGGAGCGGGAGGACGGGGCCGTGCTCGACGACGCCACCCGCACGATCGTGGCCCAGGTGGAGGGGCTCAAGCGTCTGGTGAACGCCTTCACCCGCTTCGCAAGGATGCCCGAGTCCCGGCCCGCCCCCGACGACCTGAACCGGATCGTGGGGGAGGTGGTGGCCCTGTACCGGCCGGCCCACCCGGAGATCCGGTTCCAGGTGGACCTGGACCCGGCACTTCCGGCCGTGTACGTGGACGCCGAGCAGATCCGGCGGGTCTGCGTCAACCTTCTGGACAACGCGGTGGCCGCGGTGGAAGGGGTGGAGGAACCCGCCGTGGTGGTGCGCACCGCGTTCGACCCTGCGCGGGGGACGGTCACCCTGGAGGTCACCGACAACGGGCCCGGGCTCAGCCCCGAGGCCCGGAGCCGCCTGTTCGAGCCGTACTTTTCCACCAAGGAGGGGGGAACCGGTTTGGGGTTGGCCATCGTGAAAAGCGTGGTGGCCGAGCACAAGGGAACCGTGCGGGCGGAGGACCACCGGCCCCGGGGTACACGGTTCCTCGTGGAGATACCCGTAGATGGGGGTAGGCCATGAGCTGCCGGATACTGGTGGTGGACGACGAGGAGAGCATCCTCCACAGCCTGGAGGGAGTGCTCCGGGACGAGGGGTTCGAGGTGGCGCTCGCGCGCAGCGGCGAAGAGGCCCTCCAGGCGGCCGAACGGGAGGATCCCGACGTGGTGCTCTTGGACGTGTGGCTGCCGGGCATCGACGGGGTGGAGACGCTCCAGAGGCTCCGGGAGCGGTTCCCGGACGTGCCCGTGCTCATGATGTCGGGCCACGCCACCATCGAGACGGCGGTGCGCGCCACCAAGCTCGGCGCGTACGATTTCATCGAGAAGCCCCTGAACCTGGACCGCGTGCTCCTCGACATCGACAACGCGTTGAAGGCCCGGCGCCTGGCCGACGAGAACCGCTACTGGAGGGAACGATGGCGCCGCCGGTACGAGATGGTGGGCGAGACCCGGGCCATGCGGGAACTGCGGGAGCAGATCCGGATCGTGGCACCCACGCGGGCCGCGGTCCTCATCACGGGTGAGAACGGCACGGGCAAGGAACTCGTGGCGCGGGCCATCCACGAGCAGAGCCGTCGCCGGGACGGTCCGTTCGTGGAGGTGAACTGTGCGGCCATCCCGGAGGACCTGATCGAGAGCGAACTGTTCGGGCACGAGAAGGGCGCCTTCACCGGGGCCACCGCGCGCCGGCGGGGCAAGTTCGACCTGGCGGACGGGGGCACCCTGTTCCTGGACGAGATCGGGGACATGAGCCTCAAGACGCAGGCGAAGATCCTGCGCGTGCTCCAGGAGATGCGCTTCGAGCGCGTCGGGGGAACCCGGAGCCGCGAGGTGGACGTGCGGGTGATCGCCGCCACGAACAAGGACCTGGAGGAGGAGATCCGGGCCGGGCGGTTTCGGGAAGATCTCTACTACCGGCTCAACGTGGTCCCGATCCACGTGCCTCCCCTGAGGGAGCGGCCGGAGGACGTGCCGCTCCTGTTCGAGCACTTCGTGCGGCTGTACTGCGCCGAGGAGAAACGCGAGCCCGTGGAGGTGGATCCCGAGGTGCCGGAGATCCTCAAGAACTATTCGTGGCCCGGCAACGTACGGGAACTCAAGAACGTGGCCGAGCGGATGGTGATCCTGTGCCGGTCGGGCCGGATCACCCGGGCCGACATCCCCCCCCGAATCCGGGAGGAGACCGGGGAGGTGCCGGTGCCGGCCGAGGGTCTGACCCTTCGGGAGGCCCGCAGGGCGTTCGAGCAGCGGTTCATCCTGCGGGAACTGGAGCGGAGCGGGTGGAAGGTCTCCCAGGCGGCCGAGCGGCTGGGGCTGGACCGCTCGAGCCTCTACAAGAAGATGAAGGAACTGGGCATCGAGGCCCCCGCGTGAGCTCAGGCGCGCGGAATCCTGGCCACGGGGGTCTCTCCGCCCCGGACCGCCTGGCCCGGCTGCACCAACAGTTCCACGCGGGCCGGCAGGATGATCTCGGTGCACGAGCCAAAGCGGATCAGTCCAAAACGCTCCCCCTGGCGGAGGCGCTGCCCCGGTTCCGCCCAGCACACGATCCGGCGGGCCAGGGCCCCCGTGACCTGGTGGACCACCACCCGGATGCCTTGGCCCTCGAGGCCCAGGGTGTTGCGCTCGTTCAGATCCGAGGCATGGTCCCGGAAGGCGGGAAGCATCCGGCCCCGGCGGTAGGTCTGGAACAGGATCGTGCCCGTGACGGGGGAGCGGTTCACGTGGACGTCGAACAGGCTCAGGAAGATCGACACCCGCACGGCCGGCCCGCCCACGAAGGGTTCTTCCGCCCGGTCCACCCGAAGGACCTTGCCGTCGGCGGGCGCAACCACCACGGTGGGATCCAAGGGAGGGATCCGGTCGGGGTCCCGGAAGAAAAACACCACGAACGCCGCGCCGGCCAGAGCGGCCCACGTCACGGCGGACCACCCCAGGAGCGCCGTGATCGCGGCCAGGGCGAGCAGTTTCCACACGTAGGGCCAGGCATCGGGCACGATGGGAAGCATGCGGTGGTCCTCCGTGGTTCCGGGAAGGGGGCCTTATAGCAGATTCCGCGGGAGGAGGGAAACCCCGGAAGGAACCGGGGGAGGGTTAAGGCCGCACGGACCGGGGCCGATGGGGAAGAGCATGGAAACCGGCCCGACGCAGCACAGCGGTGATCGCATGCCGGCACGCCTCCGGGACCTGGTGGAGCGCCTCGCGGCCTCGGACAGCCTGCGGGCAGGGGCCGAGGCCATCGCCTGGGCCTGCGACGGGGTGGTGCCGTTCTACCGGGTGGCGCTGGTGCTTCCCGACGTCCCGCCGGGCCGCTGGCACGTGGCGGCCTCCTGGGCGCGCAGCGCCGAAGAGGAGCTGGAGGGCTACGTGTTCTCCCTGGAGGGGCATCCGCTGCGCGCCGTGGTGGAACGGGGCGAACCCGTGGTGCGCACGGCGCCGGAGGAGGACGCGCCCGGCCACCCCGTGTCCAGGCTGTTTCGGGGCGAAGGCAAGCGGTGGGAGCTCGCGGTTCCCCTGCCGCTCGGCGACCGCAGGGGAATGCTCGTGTTGGCCAGTCGCAAGGCGGTGCTCGTGGGGCGGGAGCAGGTGGAGTGGATCTGCGACGTGGGACGGATTGCCGGCGTGTGGGCGCGGCCCTGGGTGGCCCCGGACGGGCCCGAGGTGCTGCGCAGCCAGTACGAAACCCTGCTCGAGGGTGCCCTGGACGGGATCGTCGTGATCCAGGACCGGCGGATCGTGTACACGAACGCCTCGTTTCGCGAGTTGTTCGGCGTGTCCGAGGACGAGGCGATGGACCGGCCCTTCGAGAGCTTCCTGTTCCCCGAAAGCCGCGCCGCGTTCCACGAGGCCGTGCTGGAGGCCAGACGCCGATCCCGGGTGTTGCCGCGCATCGAGGTCGAGGGCCGCACGGCCGGGGGGCGGCGCATCCCCCTGGACCTGGGGGTTCAGCGCATCGTGTTCGGGGGCCGGGCGGCCATGCTCATACAGGTGCACAACGCCGTGGCCCGCGCCGAGCGGGAGCGCGAGGCACGGCTGCGCTCGGAGGAGATCGAGGCGCTCATCCGCACGCTGGCCCACGACATTCGTACCCCCCTCACCACGGTGGCCGGGTTTGCGGAACTCCTGATGGAGCGCATCCATACGTTTCCCGCTGAGCGGGTCCAGGAGATGCTGGAGCTCCTGGGGCGCTCCGCCCGTGCCGCCCGCGCCCTGGCCGAAGGGCTCCTGGAGTATGGGTCGCTGGGGGGGGAAGAGATCCCCATGCGGGAGGTGCACCTCGAGCCGACGCTCCGCGCGGTGGAGGCCGAACTCCAGGAGCTGATCCGATCCACGGGCGCCCGTATCCGCTACCACCGGATCCCGCCGGTGGTCTGGGGCCGCCCCGTGGAGATCGGCCGGGTTTTCCGCAATCTCATGGAGAACGCCCTCCGGTACCGGAGGCCCGATCTCACCCCGGAGATCGTGGTGTCGTGCACCGGCGAGGAGGGCCGGTTCTACGTGCTGTGCATCGAGGACAACGGCCGAGGGATCGATCCGGAGCACCTGGACCGGGTGTTCGACCTGTTGTATCGGGGAGACAACGGTGGCACCGGCATCGGGTTGGCCATCGTGGCGCGGATCGTGGAGAAGCACGGGGGCCGGGTGTGGGTGGAAAGCGAACCCGGCCAGGGCAGCCGGTTCTACCTCACGCTGCCCAAACCGCCCGCCGCAGAGCCGTAGCGCCGCACCAGGAATCGGCGGTCGGTTTCCTCCAGATCCTCCCATGCCACCCCGAGCCGGACCAGGTTGCCTCGCCGCCGGCAGTTCACCAGCCGGGCACCGAATCCCCTGACCCCTTCCTCGAACACCACGCACAGGAACACCCGCGTGCCCCGGCGTAGCGCCTCCCCCGGTACGGCCACGGCTGCACCGTCCGCCGAGATATTGAGGGTTTTCCCGAGGCGTTCATCCCCCCCCACACGGACGAGCACCGTACGCACGTCCCGCCACCGGGGAGCGGAGCGCCGGTCCACGATCCACTCGGGCTCTTGCGGCCAAGGAGGTCGTGCGCAGCGTTCCATGTGAGGATCGGAAACCCAATCGGGGGAACAGGGCACCGGCCCCCGCTTCCGAGACCGGAGCCGGGGCCGGTGTGTCCCAGGAACATTCTGCAAGAAAGGGGCCTGCGAAACCCCGGGAAAGGAGACCCAGAGAGGGTAAACGGTTTCCGTTTTGCAGGAGGATGTTTCCCACCCGCCGGCGCCGGGGCGGGTTCAGCGAGCAAAGGGCTTGGCCTTTTCCGCCTCTGCGCGCACCACGTACGCCACGTCCCAGTTGTCGGAGTCGTCCTCGCCCAGGATGCCGGCCAGGATCTCCCGGAGGCGCGCCTTCTGGGATTCGTTCAGAAATCCGAACCGGGCCATCTTGCCCAGGCTCCGGACGGCCTTGCTGCGGACCCCCGCGAAGCGGTCGCGCACCCGTGCGACCAGCCGTTCGAACATCTCCTCCCGCTGTTCTTCCGGGAGGCGGTCCGGGCGCACGTGTTCGCAAATCTTCCCCAGGGCCCGCGCCGCGGTGTCGCGGATCTCGGGGTTGTCGTGCTCGAGGGCGCCGAACAGCACCGGAAGGGCGCGCAACACCTCGGGGTCCCGGATCTTGCCCAGGGCGTAGAGCAGGAAGACCCGGTCGTAGTCGTCCCGGCTGCGGGTGTAGGCCTCCAAGAGCGGGCCGACGGCCGCGTATCCCATCCGGCCGAGCGCCGCGGCCAGGTGAAAGTGGGTCTTCAGGTCCGACTCCGACAGCATTCCCAGGATGACGGGAATGACCCGTTCCCGGAGGCTGGCGAGCACCTCCTCGGCCTGGTCCAGCAGGGGAAGCAGTTCCGGGTGGTCGATGGGATCCACGTAGAAGAGACTGGCGATCGCCTGCACGGCCTCCTCGAAACGCTCGCCATCGAGGGTGGGGAGGAGTTCAGCCAGCCCCTCGAGCCCCTGCTGGATCTGCCGCCTGTTTTCGCTCCGGAGTTTCTCCAGCAGCCGGTCCACCATCCGTCTCCCCTTTCTTCCGTGCGATTCGGGCCGGGTGTCCACGGCCCCAGTGTATCGGTCTGGCCGGCGAACGCAAGCCCCTTTGCCCCCCAGCCTAAAGTGCGCGAGAGGGCGGGCCGAAACGGAGCACGGACCCTTTCCGGAGGCTCAGGATGGGGGCTCGGATTCCGTTCCGCCGCCGCACCTTCCTCGTCAAGCAGGAATTCCAGCTCCGCTGGGCGCTCTATCCCCTGCTCATCCTCGCGGTGTTCCTCCTGGCTGCCGGGGTGTACCTGGACCGGGAGGTAACCGGGGCCCTGAGGTTCGAGTTGTACCGGCCCCACAGCCGAGTGGAAAACACATGGGCCCTGGTGAGACCTGCCGTGGCCCGGGTGGTGGCCGTGGGAGGCGGGGCGGCCCTGATGGTGCTGGGGTTCTGGGGGGCTGCCTGGACCCGGCGTCTGCGCCGAGACCTGGATGCGCTCACCAAGTGGATGGAGGAGGTGGCGGAAGGGAAAGGGGGGCCTCCACCCTCCTTCCGGGAACCCGAGGTCCGGGCGCTCGCCGAGTCCCTGGCGCGGGCGGCGGAGGGGTTCAAGGGCTGGGACCGGGACATGACCCGGTCGTGGGAGGCCTTGGCCCGGGAACTAGGGGGCGCGGACCCCGGGGACCTGGATCGCCTCCGGACGGCCCTGCCGCGGATCCAGGAGGCCGCAACCCGGCTCCACCGGGTGTGGGGCCGCCTGCGCATCGACGAAGGGGTGAGTTGATGCGGGCCGCCAGGGCGTGGTGGGGGCTGGCCGGTCTGTTGGGACTCACGGCGTTTCTGGGCGCTGGGGGGGCGGGGCTCCCGCCGGACCCCCACCGGTTCATGGACGACGAGGCGCGGTGCGGCCAGTGTCACCACATGGAACGGGACGGTCAGGACTGGCTCCTCGATCCCCACATCTTCGTCCGGCCCGTGGCGGCCATCTGCAAGGAGTGCCATCCGGACGCCCAGATCGGCCGCTCCCACCCGGTCGAGGTGGACCCGTACGGGGCCCTGGACGTGCGGGAGGTCCCGGCCGAGCTCCCGCTCCAGTCGGTGGACGGGGACGGGGAAGAGTTCATGACCTGTGGCACGTGCCACAACCCCCATGCGGACCGGCTTTCCCCCGAACCCCTGTACTCCCGCCAACGGCCGTACCCGGGCAGCGGCGGTTTGTACCTGACCTATTACCTGCGCCTGCGGGCGGCAGACCCCGAGGACGGGTTTACGCCCCTGTGCCACGCATGCCACCCGGATATGTGAGGTTCCGTCATGCCGGGCCGTGAGACCACCCTCGAAACAGCGCTTTCCGTGCGGTTCCTCGTTCGCGCCGCCGTGGTGGGTGCGGCGGCGTGCCTTGTGGGCGGTGCGGCCCTCCACGGACTGCTGGCCATGGACCTGGGCCCGCAGTTCCGTACGGCCCACTACGCGTTGAAGCACACCCTGAGCCTCGTGATGCCCGCTTTGCTCTTTTGCGCCGTGTCCGTGCTGTTCGTGGGGGCGGCTGGCTTGTTGGCGGTGGCGGTGCTGGCGTCCCACAAGGTGGCCGGGCCCCTGTTCCGGCTTCAGCGGGTGGCGGGCTACCTGGAACGAGGAATCCTGGTAGGCCGGATTCACCTGCGCGCCCGGGACCAGCTCCAACCGTTCGTCCAGCACCTGAACCAGTGGGTGGAAAGACAGAAACACAACTTTCGACGAGAGAACGAGGAGATTGAGAGGGTCGAGGCCGGCGTGCAGCATCTTGTGGAGGCAGTGGCATCGGGACAAAAGGAGCAGGCTCGGCGTGTATTGGAGGAACTGTGTTCCCTGGCGGAGAGCAAAAAACAGAACCCGCCTCCTTGACGTCCCCGGTGAAACTGAACTATTGAAGAGAAGGCTTGGGGAATGGGAGGGCAAGGAAGGGGGCGTCATGACATCCCAGGGTTTTACAGATCAGGTCATCCAGCGTCTGCGGCAGGAGGGGATGAAGCTGACCCCTCAGCGTCTGGCGGTGGTGCGGTATCTGGACGGTAACCGCGCCCATCCCTCGGTGGAGGAAATCCACAGGGGGGTGGTCAGGGAGTTTCCCACGATCTCGCTGGCCACGGTCTACAACACGCTGGAGATGCTGGAACGCCTGGAGGTAGTGCAATCCGTGTTCCTGAACGGCGGTCGCAGACGGTACGACCCGGTCACCCGCCCCCACCACCATGCCGTGTGCCGCCGGTGCCACCGGGTGGAGGACATCTTCCCGGAAACCACAGAACCGATCCCGGTGCCCGGGGCTGTGACCGAGGGGTTCTGCGAAGTGGTGGCCGTCGTCCTCTACCAGGGCCTGTGCCGCTCCTGTTCGGGATATGTCGTCTCCTGAGCCGGGGGTGGAGGAGGGTTCCCCTTCGGCCCAGCGGCACGCTTCTTCCGGGAGAAGGCCGTCCTTCCGCGGCGGTTTCCATCCGTGTCCACCCTGTTGCACCTCAGAACCTGCGGGCGGCTCTGGGCCGCCTGGTGGCCGCTGCGGCGGCGGTCGCACTCGCTGCGTCGGCGGCATGGGCGGCGCCGACCCGTTGGGAGGGGGTTCTGAACGGCTCGGTCACGTGGTCGGGGGAGGTGGTGGTGGCCGCCGATGTATGGGTCCCGCCCGGCTCCCGCCTGGTGGTGGAACCGGGAACCCGTATCCTGTTCCTGGAGGCCCCCAGCACGAAGACCGAGCCCGTGTTCTGGCAACCGGGAACGGAACTCGCCGTGGGAGGGACCTTGGAGGTGCGGGGCGAACCCGGCCGGCCCGTGCTGTTCGAGGGGGAGGGGGCGTGGGGTGGTATCGTGGCGGCTCCTGGGGGACAGGTGAAGCTCTCCCATGCCCGTATCCGGGATGCGGACTACGGGCTGGTGAGCGGACCCGGAGCGCGGGTGACCGCCGTGGGAAGCGTGGCGGAGTCGTGCCGGGTGGGTGCGCTCGAGGCAGGGAGCCGGGTGGAAG
>CAZBGL010000078.1:0-3720 GCA_964491375.1 uncultured Thermodesulfobacteriota bacterium
GGGTGCGGCGGCGGGGGGGCGTGGGTGGGGGGGGGGGGGCGGCGGGGTGGGGGTTGGGCGCAGGGGGCCGGGGGCGAGACCTGGGGCCGTGGGCCGTGGCGGAGTTGAGACGACGCGACCTGCTCAGGTGCCTGTTGCGGAGCTTTGCGCTCCAGGGCTCCTGGTCCTTCGAGGGGATGCAGGCCCTGGGTTTCGCCTATGCCGCAGAGCCGGCCCTGCGCCGCCTGTACCCGGAGGAAGAGGCGTTCAGGGCGGCCCGGAGGCGGCACCTGGGGTTCTTCAACACCCACCCGTTCCTGGCCGCGACGATCCTGGGCGCCGTGATCCGGATGGAGCGGGACGGAGCGGACGAGGCGGTCCTCCAGCGAGTCAAGACCGTGCTCATGGGGCCGTGTGGCGCGATGGGGGACTCGTGTTTCTGGGGCGGACTGAAGCCCCTGGCGGTGGTGGCCGCCGTGACGCTGGCCCTCCAGGGGCACCTGTGGGCCCCGTGGGTCATCGTGGGGGTCTGCACCGCGGTCAACGTGGGGGTGCGGGCGGCCGGTTTTTTCGAGGGATACCGGCGGGGTCTGGCCGTGGTGGGCGAGGTCCCCAACTGGCATCTGATCCCGTGGGCCCAGCGCCTGAAGCGGCTGACCGCGCTGATCCTGGGGATGGCGGTGGCGGCCGGGGCGACGGCGGGGCCGGTACCGGACTGGGGGATCCCGCCGGGCCTGGTGCTCGGAGGGGGGGCGGCTCTGGCCGGGGTATTTGCCTGGGTGATCGCGAGAGGGGTGCGGACAGCATGGATCCTGGCTGCGGTTGTGGCGGCGGGTGTGGTTTTGGGAGCGGTGCCTTGAACCGGCCGCCGTCGGTGGAACGGACGTTCGAGATCGTGAACGCCCTGGGCCTGCACGCCCGGGCCGCGGCGATGTTCGTCCAGACGGCCCAGAAGTTCCGGTCTCACATCGAGGTGGAAAAGGACGGCGTGTCGGTGAACGGCAAGAGCATCATGGGGCTCCTGATGTTGGCGGCCGCCCGGGGAAGCCGCATCACCGTTCGGGCCCAGGGCAAGGACGCGGCGCAGGCCGTGGAGGAACTGGGGGAACTGATCCGGAACGGCTTCTGGGAGAAAGAATAGCGTGAAGATCCTGCGGGAACGGGCCGAACTGAAGGGTATCCCGGTCAGCCCCGGGGTGGTGATCGGGAAGGCGTACCTGGTGGACCGGCGAAAGGTCCACCCGCCGGAGAAGATCATCGACCCGGACCAGGTGGACCGGGAGATCGCGCGGTTCCACCAGGCCCTGGAGAAGACCCGCCGGCAGCTGGAGTCACTGAAGGCGCACTACCGGGCCGGTGAACTCGGGGACTACGGGTACCTGGTGGACGTCCACCTCCTGATGCTCCGGGATCGGATGATCGTGGACCGCACCGAGCGCCTGATCCGGGAGAGCCTCCACAGCGCGGACTGGGCCCTGTGGAAGGTGATCCAGGAGATCAAGGCCTCGTTCGAGGCCCTGGACGACGAGTATTTCCGGGACCGGCGCACGGACATCGAGCACCTGGGGGACCGGATCCTCAGGAACCTCACCGGACGGCGCCACGAGCGGATCGGAGACATCCGCGGAGACGTGGTGGTGGTGGCCCACGACCTCTCGCCCATGGACACGGCCCAGATGGACGTGACACGGGTGCGGGGGTTCGTGACCGACCTGGGAGGGCGCACCTCGCACACGGCGATCCTGGCCCGGAGCCTGGCCCTTCCGGCGGTGGTGGGCCTGGAGACGGTCACGGACGTGGCCAACGGAGGGGACACCATCGTCGTGGACGGGCTGAGCGGGGTGGTGATCCTCAACCCCCACCCCGGGGAACTGGAGGAGTACCGCCGCAAGCGGGTGCGGTACCAGGCGTTCCGGAAGGAACTGGAGGCCCTGGCGGCGGTTCCGGCCGTGACCCGGGACGGCCACAAGGTCCGGGTGGCCGCGAACATCGAACTGCTGGACGAGATCAAGGGCCTGCGGACCTACGGGGCGGAGGGAATCGGCCTGTACCGGACCGAGTTCCTGTACATGAACCGCGACCGTCCGCCCACCGAGGAAGAGCAGGTCGAGACGTACCGGAAAGTAGTGGAGGCGGCGCGGCCGTTTTCGGTCACCATCCGCACCCTGGACATCGGCGGTGACAAGATGGTCCACGCCGTGCCCCTGGAGGACGAGATCAACCCGGCCCTGGGCCTGCGTTCCATCCGGCTGTGCCTCAAGGAGCGCGACCTGTTTCGCGCCCAGTTGAGGGCGATCCTCCAGGCGAGCGCCCACGGCAAGGTGAAGGTGATGTTTCCCATGGTGTCGGGGCTGGGCGAACTCCTGGAGGCCCGCAAGGTCCTGGACGAGGCCCGGGCCGAACTGGACGCCCGGGGCGTGGAGTACGACCCGGACATGGAGGTGGGGGCGATGATCGAGGTCCCGTCGGCTGCGGTCACCGCCGATCTTCTGGCCCCGCACGTGGACTTCTTCTCCATCGGCACGAACGACCTGATCCAGTACGCCCTGGCCATCGACCGGGTGAACGAGCACGTGGCGTACCTGTACGAACCGCTCCACCCCGCGGTGCTCCGGCTCATCCGCATGACCGTGGAGGCGGCCGAACGGCACGGCATCTCCGTGGCGGTGTGCGGCGAGATGGCCGGGGACGAGCTCTACACACTGGTGCTTCTGGGCCTGGGCGTGCACGAACTGTCCATGCACGCCCTGTCGGTTCCCCGGGTGAAGCGCGTGATCCACCGGGCCACCCTGGAAGAGGCGCGCCGGCTGGTGGAGGAACTCTTCGACCTGCCCACCGCGGCCGAGGTCCACCGGCGCGTCGAGGAGTACATGCGCTCCCACCATCCGGGCATCCTGGAACCCCTGGAGTGGACCCTGGAACACTGACCGGGCCGTGCCGAGCGGCTCCCGGAGCGAACCCTTCCAGACGACAAGGAGCATGGCCCATGAGCATGACGGAATACCTGTTCACGTCGGAGAGCGTGACCGAGGGCCACCCGGACAAGGTGGCCGACCAGATCTCGGATGCGGTGCTCGACGCCCTGATCGCCCAGGACCCCAACTGCCGGGTGGCGTGCGAAACCCTGGTCACTACGGGGATGGCGATCATCGCCGGAGAGATCACCACCACGGCGTACGCGCACATGCCGGACATCGTGCGTCAGACGATCAAGGAGATCGGGTACACCGATCCCTCGCTGGGGTTCGACTGGGAGACGTGCGCGGTGCTCACCTCCATCGACCGCCAGAGCCCGGACATCGCGCTGGGGGTGGACGAGCGGGAGGGGCACGAGCAGGGGGCCGGGGACCAGGGGCTGATGTTCGGGTACGCCACGAACGAAACCGAGGAACTGATGCCCATGCCGATCGTGTTCGCCCACCGGCTCACGCGGCGGCTGGCCGAGGTGCGCAAGCGCGGCATCGTGGACTTTTTCCGGCCCGACGGAAAGAGCCAGGTGACGATCCGGTACGTGGACTCCCGGCCGGTGAGCGTGGACGCCATCGTGGTGAGCACCCAGCACTCGCCGGAGGTGACCCAGGCCCAGGTGCGTGAGGCCGTGCTGGAGGAGGTCATCAAGCCGGTGATCCCGGAGGACCTGCTCACCAAGGACACCCGTTACTACATCAACCCCACTGGCCGTTTCGTGATCGGCGGGCCGAGGGGCGACTGCGGGCTCACGGGCCGCAAGATCATCGTGGA
>CAZBGL010000079.1:0-10791 GCA_964491375.1 uncultured Thermodesulfobacteriota bacterium
GCCGGGTGCTGGTGGTGGAGGAACTGGAACCCCTTCTCGAGGAGAGCGTGCAGGCCCTGGCGGGTGAACTCCCGGACCCTCCGAAGGTGCTGGGCAAGCGGCAGGGGCTCTTCCCAGAGGTGGGCGACCTCGATCCGGACGGGGTGCTGCGCGCGGTGGAGCATCTCATGGACCGGGATCCCCGGCCGGACGCACCGCCTGAACCCGCCCGGATCAGCGACGGATGGGCGCGCCGCATGCTCACGTTCTGTCCCGGGTGCCCCCACCGCTCGGCGTTCGTGGCGCTGGAACGGGCCGTTGAAAAACTCGGGCTCGCAAAGGACGACGTGGTGGTGACCGGCGACATCGGGTGCACGGTCCTGGGCATGAACCCGCCCCACGGTCTGTGCCGCACGGAGGTGGCCATGGGCTCCAGCGTGGCCATGGCCCAGGGGTTCGCCTACGCCGGGGTGGACCGCCCCGTGGTGGCGGTCATCGGCGACAGCACCTTCTTCCATGCGGGGCTCCCGCCGCTACTGAACGCCGCCAGCCAGAACGCGAACCTCACCGTGCTCGTGCTGGACAACGGCCATGCCGCGATGACCGGATACCAGCCCTCCCTGGGGAACCACCGGGCGCGCAACGGCGAGATCCCCCAACCCATGAGCATCGAGGAACTGGCCAAGGCCTGCCGCGTCCGCAGAGTGCGCAAGGCCTTTCCCTACTTCGTCCGGAGGCTCGCCCGCATCCTGGCGAGCGCGATGCGGTCTCCGGGCGTCCACGTGGTGATCGCCGAGGCTCCGTGCGTGGGAAGACTTCCCTCGCGGATGGTGGTGCCGTACCGGGTCCGAGGGGAACGCTGCCCGGGGCCGGAAGCCTGCCATCCCTCGTGCCTGGAGCGGGTCAACTGCCCAGCGCTCGACCTGGACGAGCGGACGGGCCGCGCCGTGATCGCGGCGGACCGGTGCCTGGGATGCGGGCTGTGCGCCTCGGCGTGCGGCCGGAGGGCGATCCGCCGGCACCTGCGGGGCAGGAGGCGCACGCCGTGAGGCTCGACGTCGTGGTGGCCGGTGTCGGCGGCCAGGGCGTGATCACTCTGGCCACGGTCCTCGTGCGGGCAGCCCTGCGCGAAGGCTACGACGCCCATCTCTTGGCCCAGTCGGGTCTCAGCCAGTTGGGCGCGCCCGTGTTCGCCCACGTGCGCGTGGGCACGCCGGCCGGGCCCAGCCCCAAGATCCCCCTCGGAGGGGCTGACACGGTGGTGGGACTTGAGCGGCTGGAGGCCCTGCGGCTCGCGCCCTACCTGCGGCGCGGCGGCACCGCGGTCCTCTCGAACGAGCCGGTGCGGCCCTACGAGGCCCGGTTCCGGCCCCACCGGTATCCGGCCCGCAAGGACGTGGAGCAGGCCTTCCCGGGGGCCCGGGTGATCTGGGTGCCGGCCCTGGAACTGGCCCGGCGCCATGGGCCGCCCGCGCTGGTGAGCGCCGTGATGCTCGGGGCCCTGGCCGGCACGACCGGCGTGGTGGAACGGGAGAACTTGGTGGCGTGCTTGCGCGAGGAGCGACCCGCTCTGGCCGACGCCGAGGTCGAGGCGTTCTTCGAAGGCTTCCGAGCCGTGACCGGCCGGGAGGATTGACCGCCGCCGCTACTTCGGCTCCACCACCCGCACCGGTCCCAGCCGGGACCAGAAGGGAGCCTCCGGGTCCACCTCGCCCACCACCACCCACACCCCCGTCGACGGATCCAGGTACCGTTCGGCGGCCCGCCGTGCCTGCTCCAGGGTGACCGACCGGATCTCGTCCGGGTACCTGCGTCCCAGGTCGAGGGGGAGGCCGTCCAGCCACAGGGCCATGCGGTCGCGCACCAGGTTTGCGGGATCCTCGTACCGGAACACGTACCGGTTCACCAGGCTCTGGCGCGCTTCCCTCACCTCCGACCCGGTCAGGCTGGCGGCCAAGCCGGACACCTCGCTCCGCAACAGGTCCACCACCAGGGGTGCGTTTTCGGTCTTGGTGAGCGCGTACGCGCCGAGCACACCGAAGTCCGGCAGGGCCTGGTAGAAGCTCCCCACGCTGTAGGCCAGGCCCCGGTTGGACCGGATCTCCCGCACCAGGCGTGCGCCGAAGCCTCCGGAGCCCAGCACGTGGTCGCACACCTCGAACGGGGCGAACCCCGGGTCCGTGCGCGACGGCCCGAGCCGCGCCCACACCACCGTGGCCTGCGGAAGGGGCCGTGGTACGACCACGACCTGGGCCCCGGGCTCCGCGGGCGGTGGAGGCCTGGGGAACCCCCCTCCGCTTCCGGGCAGGCGGCCGAACCTCCGGTGGAGCTCGGCCCGGAGCCGGTCGGGATCGAAGTCCCCGACCGCCCCCAACGCCCAGTCCCCCGACGCGACCAACCGTTGGTGGAACGCGAGCAGGTCCTCCCTCCGGATCCGGGCGATGGATTCCCCTGTGGGTACCCGGCCCCGGGGATGGCCCCGGTACAGCGCCCTGCGAAGCTCGCGGAACGCCAAGGCCTGCGGCTCGTCCGCCTCCCGCCGGATCCCTTCGGCCACCTGGGTCCTGGCCCACTCCACCCGATCCGGCCGGAACGCGGGCTCCGACACGAGCCGTTCCAGAAGATCCAGGCCTTCCTCCAGGTCGTCGGGAAGCACCGACAGGGTGATCCAGCCCTTGTCCCGGCCCAGGGAGAGCCCCAGTTCCATTCCCCGACGTTCCAGGGCCCCGTCGAACGCCTCGGGAGAGAGGCCCCCGGCCCCGCCGGTGCGCCATGCGAGGGACGCCACGCGGGCCAGCCCGGACTTGTCGGGCGGGTCGTACACCTCGCCCGCGCGCACCGCCAGGTACAGCCGCACCAGGGGCACGTCGTGGTCCTCGATCCAAAACCACGGGGCGCCCGAAGGGAGCCTTTCCTGCACGGGGTCCGGCGGGTCGAACCGCGGCGGTGGGAAGGCGGCCGTGCGGGGATCCAGCCCCCGCGAAACCGCGCACCCGGCCAGCACGGCCGTGGCCAGCCCCAGCCACAGCGCCTTCCTCGCGGCGGTCACGGCGTTTCCTCCTTTGGCGGCGGCCTGAGGACGGCCACCGTGCGGTTCGTGGCGACGAAATACCGGCGGGCCACCTCGGCCACTTCCTCCGGCGTGATGGTGCGGAGCACTCGGGGATGCTCCTCGATGTACCGCCAGTCCCCGGCCACGGCCTGGAAGTAGGCCAGCCGCCTGGCCAAGCCCGCGTTGGAGAGGAGCGCCCGCACCCGGGCCGCCTCCATCCGGCGCACCACGCCCCCGAGCTCCTCCCGGCTCGGCGGCTCACGACCCAGCCGGCCCAGCTCCTCCAGGAGCGCCCCCTCGGCCCGTTCCAAGTCCACACCGGCCACCGGGGTCAGGAACACGACGAACAGGTTGGGGTAGCGCGCGCCGGGCAGCCCGTTCACCGCGTCCACCGAGGCCGCGATCCGGCGCCGGTCCACCAGCTCCCGCACCAGCCGGGACGAGCGGCCGTCCGCCAGCACGGCCTCGATCACGTCGAACACATAGTCGTCCCGGTGGGGCAGCGTGGGCTTGTGGAACGCCACGGCCATGCGGGGTTCGGCGTCGAACCACACCTCCACCCGCCGGGGACCCCGCTGGGGGGGCTCCCGGGTCACCGCCCGTTTGGGTACGCCGCGGGGGGGGAGGTTCCCGAAGTACCGCTCCACCAGTTCGAAGAACCGCGGCGGATCCACGTCGCCCACGGCCGCGACGACCGCGTTGTCCGGCCCGTAGTAGTCCCGGAAGAACCGGCGGGTGTCCTCGATGTCCAGGGTCTCGAGGTCCGAAGGCCAGCCGATCACCGGGTCCCGGTAGGGATGGGCCACGAACGCGGTCGAAAGGAGCGCCTCGTACAGCATGCCCCGGGGATCCGATCCGTACCGCTGGCGGCGCTCCTCGATGACCACGTTGCGCTCCACGTAGTATTCGCGAAGCACGGGATCGCGCATCCGTTCCGACTCGATCCGGGCCCACAGTTCCAGCCGGTTCGAGGGGAGGCTCACGGTGTAACTCGTGAGGTCCGTACTCGTGCCCGCGTTGAACCCCACGGCGCCGTTCCGGGTGTAGATCGCGTCGATTTCGTCCTTGACCACCAGCGGGCGGTGCTTCTCCTGGAGCGCCCGCAGGCGTTCTTCCAACTGCCGGAGCTTTTCCGGGTCGGCGGCGTCCCCCCTTCGCCGTTCCGCGTCCAGCGCCCGGCCCACCCGCTCGATCTCCTCCAGCAGGGGTTCCTCTTCGCTCCAGTTCCGGGTGCCCAGGGTGCGCGTGCCCTTGAACAGGAGGTGTTCCAAGAGGTGGGCCATGCCGGTGCGCCCGGCCGGCTCGTCCACCCCCCCCACCCGGAACGTCATCTGGAGGCTCACCACGGGCGCCGCTCCTCGCCTCAGGGCCAGCACCACCAACCCGTTGTCCAGGCGGTACTCGGCCACCCGTCCCTCCAGGCTGCCCGGTTCCGCTGCCGCGGCCAGCCCGGTCAACAGGGCCCACACGGCCCAAATCCGAAACGTCTCGGCAAGGCTCACCCGCATTTCGACCCCTTCGAACCCGATCTCTTGCGAACCCGACTCCCGGAAGGGCGGGCCGGTTCCAAAACGATCTTCGAGGGTACCAGAAACCCGCCTCCAGGCGAAGACAGGACCGCACCCTGGCAACCCCGGGCAGCAGCGTGCTAGGCTCAGGAGGGCAGAGGGGCGGAGAAACGTCCGGGTGGACGAGTTCACGTCCCGCGAAGAGTTCCAGGAGACGTCCCTGCGCGGTCTCCTGCCGGTTGACGCAGGGAGCGTGGCGGCGGGCGGCTGCCCGGCTCCTGGCCGGCGGCAATCGGATGGCGGTTTCGGTGATCAGTAATCAGCTATCGGCTCACAGCCAGGGCGTACGGCTGGAAGATGGCGTCGTTTCAGTATTGGAGGACAGGACTCATCCCCTGTCATCCGAACCCCGAGGCCCTCTAGCATTCCAGCGCTGCCATTCTAGCCGTTCCAGATGCCGTCAGCCCCTAGCTGCTCACGATCGCGACAACGTGGAGGTTTTCAGGGCAGGGCGTTCCAGCCTTCCAGCATCCTAGCGCCCCAACGGGAGGAGCCCACATGACCGACCCGCGCACGCCCCAGTCCCGTCGGGCCGAGGTGATTCCCACCCCCATCCGGAGGGAACTGGACCGGGTGCTCTCGGTGCGGGGGGCCGAACGGGAAGAACGGCTGCTCGCCTGCCGGAACCTTCCGGCCGTGGTGGCCCTGATGCCGCCCGAGGAACTCTACTTCACCCTGAAGGAGATGGATCGGGACAACGTGCCCCTGGTCCTTGCCCACGCCCGCACCGAGCAGATCGAGTTCTTCCTGGACCTGGAACTGTGGGACCGCGACCGCGTGCGGAGCGACCGGGTCGTGCCGTGGCTGGAACTCCTGGCCTCGTGCGGCGAGGCCGCCCTGGGCCGGTGGCTCCGGAACCTGGACCTGGCCGACCTCGCCCTGTACCTGGGCCAGGTCGTCAAGGTCCATGTGGCCCGGGAGCCGGACGAGGACGTGTTTCAGGAACTGCCCGGCCGCGCCCCGATCACGATCGACGGATTCTACTACGTGAGGTGCGCCCCGGGCCACGAGACACTGGTCCGGTCTGTGCTCCTCGTGGTCCGCGACCGGGATCCGGACCACTACTTCCGCCTCATGGAGGCCCTGATCCGCGACGTGGACTCCGAGTTGGAGGAGTACGTCTATGAGCAGCGCCAGCGCCGCTTGGCCGTGCGCGGGTTTCCGGAGTGGGACGAGGCCGTGGAGATCTACGCGCCCCTGGACGCGGACACCGCGGACGACCTGCCCCTTCGGAGATCGTTTGCCGATCCCGCCCCCGAGGGCGAGCCCGAGGTGGGGCCGCGGTATCCCGTGGCCGCCCCCGGGGTGGCCCCCGACCTCCTGGCCCGGGCCCTGAGGTGCCTGGAGGACCCGGCCCTCCTGGAAAGCCTCCACGCGGAGATCGCGTTCCTCACCAACAAGCTCCTGGTGGCGGACCGGCTTCCCCTGGACCGGCTCGACTCCTACCACCGGGCCCTGTCCAAGGTGGCGGGCTATCTCTCGATCGGGCTCGAGTACCTGGCCGGCCCGGACGACCGGGGGGCTGCGCGGCTGCTCGCCCGCCACTGGATCCAGCACCTGTTCCGGGTGGGGTGGACCCGGGTGCTCCGGGCGCAACAGCGGGCCCGGAGGATCTTCCGCCGGGGATGGCCCGAAGGCCACAAGGAACGGCTGCTCTTCCTGGACGAACCGCTGGGCGAGATCCTGGACGGGCTGCTCCGGCCCCACCCCCTGTGGTACGCCGGGCCCACGGAGGCGCCCGGCTACCGCCCGTTCCGCTCATTGAGCGAGGTGGACCGGGCGGTGCGCGCCGTGGACAAGGCCGAGTTCGTGGGCCGCTTTCTGTTCTCCGCGGTGGACCTGCGGCTCGACGACATCCGCGGCGCCCTCACCCACGTGGAGCCCGAGAACCTCAAGGCATCCACCGTGTTCCTCACCGCCCTGGTGAACGCCGCCCTGGGCCGCGGGTTCCGGTTCGCCCCCATCCCCCGGGAGCGGGCGCGCGAGGGCCTGGCCCGGGTCTGGCAGGAGGACCGGCCACCCCGCCGCGTGCGGCCCGAGTTGCTGGACGCCTCGGTGGAGTGGGTGGGGATGCTCATGCCCCTGCGGGGAACGGACGAGGCCTACCTGCGGGAGTTCGTGACCGAGTGCTTCGGGCTCCTGGAGGACGAGTTCGGCCACCTGGCGCCCGACGAGACCCCCGACCCCCGGTTCGTGCGGGGCCTGTGGATCGAATGAGCCGGGTGTCGAACCCGTGTCCCACGCCGCGACGAGGACCTCACGTTCCGAGGCCGATCGGCAGCTGTGGCTCCCGGCCGCGAGCCCCCCGCGTGGAGGGTGTCCTCTGGGGGACGGGACCGCTGGAGGCGGCCCCGGGCCATCCACCCGGGACAGCCGGCCGGTCGTTCCCGATCCCACGGTCGGAAGGGGGGATCGGACCGGCGCTCGGGAGATGCGCATCTCACCGTTCTGCGGGCTCGGTACGCAGTACGCGAAACCGGTGAAGTGCGCTGTCCACCTTGGAAAGAAGAAAGATATCGCCGCTTCGGGGATCCTGGGCCACGGAGACCACCCCGCCTGCCCCAAAGAAATCCGCCCCGTCCGAGGCGTGATAGACCGACCGGAGGGCTCCTTCAGGAGAAAAACCCTGCAGGGTGGAGCGAATCCCGTCCACGACCAGGACGTCTCCGTCCCTTCCCACACAGATTCCCTTGGGCAGGTCCAGCCGGCCCCGTTCGCTTCCCGAGCCCGCCCACTGGGTCACAACCGCGCCCGAGGAATCCAGGACGAACACCCTGGCCGCCAGGCTGTCCACCACGAACACCTGGCCGGTGTCCGGATTCGCGGTGATGAACGTGGGAGTCCCAAACGGGCCCGGGGTGTCCGCAGGCCGGGGGCGGCCGATCCGGTCGACCTCGCGTCCCCCCGGTGCAATCCGGACCACCTGCGCGTAGGTGTAGTCCGTCACCCACAGGTTCCCATCGGGCCCCCAGGCCACGTCCATGGGTTGGGGAACCCCCGGGCTCTCCTCAAACCCCCGGGGTCGGGCCACCTCCCAGTCCTCCAGTAATCCGCCGTCCCGCGAGAATACCCGTATCCTGGCCGAGCGGAGAAAGGTCACCGCCACACGATCCCCGTCCGGGGAGACATCGATCCCCCATGGGATCCCCCAGACCCCAGGGTAGTCTGCGGGCGCTTCCGCGAACCGATACAGGAAGTCCCCTTCCGGATCCAAAACAAGAACCGACCGGCTGCCCAGATCCGTGACGAACAACACCCCTTGCGACCACTCCACGTCGGTGGGCTCGCGAAGACGGTACCCGGCGCCCTGCCGGATCTCCACAAGGGGCTCCAGCACCACCCGGACGTATCGTCCGACCCCGACTCCTCGGCCAGCGCTTCTCACCCGGACCGTAAGGGGCTCGGAGTCCCGGGACTCCCGGCTCTGGGCGTCCACGGCCCTCACCGTGTAGACGTATGTCTTCCCCGGCTCCACGCCGGCGTCCACGTACTTGAGATCCTGCACCGAGGCCAAAAGGGCCGGGGGATGCCCCTCTTCCGCACGGTACAGGTTGTAGAAAACCGCCTCCTCAACGGGCTCCCACACCAACTGTACGGTCCTTCCGGACTGGTAGTGCCCCCCCCACCGGGGGGGCTCCAGGGGTCTGAACCCTTCCACCCGCTTGGGATCGGACGACGGCCCGGGGCGGCCGTCTGGGAGCAGCGCCTCCACCACGTACAGGAACGAACGGTCCGGGGGGGCGTCCGAATCCACGTACTGGGGATTCGGGGTCCGCCACACCTTGACCTCGCCCGTCCCCAGATCTCTACGACGTATCTGGTATTCACGGGCCCCCGGCACGGGCATCCACATGAGGAGCACCTGCCGGCCCGCCCGCATCGGGAATCCGGGCTGCCACACCACCCCCCCTGCCCGGGCAGGGCTCGACCACAGAGGCGCCGCGCCGACGAGAATCCCTAGAATGATGCCCCAGCCCCCCCTGCTCCATCGCCTTTGCACGACGTCCGCCCTTTCACCAGTTGTGAGCGCTTTTGGCCAGGTCCACGTGGCAGTCGATACAGGTCAGTCCATCGGAGAGGTCCCCGGGCTCTCCTGGCCCTGCAGCCCATGAGAGCGTCCGCCCTCCCAGAAGGGCGGACAGGTCCTCCGAGCTGGTCACGTGATGGGCGTTTTCGCCGGACACGTCCTCCTCTGGCAGATGGCACACGTCACAGATGTACCTCTTCCCCTGGTCGTTGTCGCGCAGGCACCGGGCACCCGGCCGTCCCTGATGCATCCGATGACACGTGGCGCACAACAGCCCGCCGTTTTCGGCTACCGGCCAACCGGCGGGGATCTCGATGGCCAGGCCCCGGCTCGGTAGGGTCGAGGTTTCCCAGGGTGGCACTCCCTCGGCCTGTACGGGGTGGTAATACGGGGTACCGCCGGGGTTTTGGGGGGCGTCGGCCCTGCCGTGGCATCCCGCGCACAACGGGTCCGTGCCCCGAACGGGATCATAAGCCTCGATCACCAGCAGGTTGTCCTTCACGCTGTGGGCGCTGTGGCACGTGGAGCACATCACCCGTCCCGTGGCGGGATCGTCCCCGAAGCCCGCGAGGTGCCCCCCGGTGGTCCAATGCTTGGACGGGTCCCCCAGTTCCGCCCCGGTCAACCCGGGGACCTTCAACCGGGGATCCACGTCTTGGAACACCATCTCGTCCACCGGTAGATCCGGACGTTTCCGCTCCTTTCCGGAGAACACGACCGGCATGCCCACCGGGTGGGCGCCGTTGGCCGGTCCCCGGTCCTCCACCCGGGTGAACCGTCCTCTGCCCGACCGGTCGGACCCGGAGTGGCACTTCTGGCACAGCTCTTCGAGGGGCGCTTTGAGAAAGGGAGGATACCGATCCGAGTGGGGATCGTGGCAGGCGGTGCACTCCATGCGGCGCGGCAGGGCACCGGTGGCCGGGTCGGGTTTCACCAGACCGCTCGCCTCCACGTGGGCCCGCCCTTCCAGCCCCCCGGTGACCACGGCCAGGCGATCGATCTGGAGCCCATGGGAACGCGTGAGCGCCTCCAGCCCGAGCGTGCCGTCGGGGGCTTCCACGAGGGCGGTGGGCACCACCGTGCCGTCGTGACAACTGTAACAAAACGCCCCCACCGCACCCAACTCCGACACCCGCTCCCCTTGCCGGGCGAAGAGCCGCTCCCCCGAAGCGGCGCGATGCGGCACGTGACAATACGAACACACGCTCTTCTCCGGCGGCAGACCGTAGATCCGCATGTCGTGGTGCGTGCCCTCCACCCCGGCTGCCGCCGCAGACACCGTTGCAAGCCACAACGCGAAACTCCGGAGCCACCCTGGGCCTCTCACAGTCCTCCCCCTGCTTCGTGACACCGGCCGCAGAACCGGATATCCGCAAAACGCCCCCATTCCCGGCCGTCGAAGATCCGGTCGATGCCGTATCCCGAGTCCTTCCCCTGGAGGTTCTCACCCCGAAGGATGGCCGCGCCCATCGACGGCTCTCCCCCGTGCCCGGGAGCGTGGCAGGTCACGCAGTGGAGGTTGGCGGGGTCGCTGGGGAGCACGATGGGGGGGAGCGCCTGCTGCCGGATCGGCATGGTGCCCCCGCGCCAATCGGTGCGGATCGCACTCTGCACCAGGTGCGGGCTGAGCACGTTCACGTCCCTTAGCAGCAGCCCGGCCCGGGCCAGTTCCGGGGTGACGGCATCCCCGGTCATGACGTGGTGGTTCCGGGGGTAGGGCCTTCCGTTGATGTAGTGTTTTTCGTTGTTGCCCCGGCGACGCCCAGCAACCAGGCTGAAGTTCCTGGGATCGTTCCAGTTGAGGTGCGCCGAGTTGGCCTCGCCTCCGTCGTCCTGGTACAGGAACCCATGGCAGCCCACGCACAACGGGGCGTGTCCGCCCTCCACGGTGTCGTCCGGCACCGGGGAGCTGGTCACCTTGGCCAGCAGGTTGTAGCGGCCCTCCACGTTCACCCGGAGGTTGTGGCACGATTCACAGATGATCTCCAGATCGGCCATGGCCTGGGGGCTGTCCTCTTGCCGACAGGCCTCGACCGCGATCACCGGCTCACCGCCCACGTACACCACCGACTCCCAGGTCCGGGCGTCCCCGTACTTCGAGGACCCGCCGTTCCCCCAGTCCTCTTCTGTCCACGGAGTGATCTTGAAGAACTCTCCGCTTTCCC
>CAZBGL010000080.1:0-11338 GCA_964491375.1 uncultured Thermodesulfobacteriota bacterium
CGCTTCGGCTGAACACGGTGTGCGAAGCGGCCCTGTGCCCCAACCGACCGGAGTGTTACCGGGACCGCCACGTCACGGTGTTGATCCTGGGGGATCGGTGCACCCGGGCCTGCCGGTTCTGCAACGTGAAGGGTGGCACGCCCGAGCCCGTGGACCCGGACGAACCCCGGCGCGTGGCCGAAGCGGTGGCCCGGCTGGGCATGCGGCACGTGGTGGTGACGAGCGTGACGCGCGACGATCTTCCGGACGGGGGTTCGGCCCAGTACGCGGCCGTGGCTGCGGCGTTGGCCTCTCTGCCCGATCCACCCACTGCTGAAGCACTGGTCCCTGACTTCAGGGGGGAGCTGGCCTCTGTGGAGCGCGTGGCTCGGGCCTCTTACCAGATATTGAGCCACAATGTGGAGACCGTGCCGAGGCTGTATCCGGGAATCCGTCCGGGCGCGGACTACCGGCGGAGCGTGGGAGTGCTGGCCGCGTTCCGGCGGTTCCGGCCCGAGGCCGTGGTGAAGAGCGCCCTCATGCTGGGCCTGGGCGAGCGAGACGAGGAAGTCCGCAGCGTTCTGGAAGACCTGTTGAGGGTCGGGGTGGACGCCGTGGCCCTGGGCCAGTACCTCCGGCCCGGCCCGGGCCGGGTGCCGGTGGTGCGGTACCTCCCCGAGGAAGAGTTCGATCGCTGGGCACAAGAGGCCCGGTCCCTGGGGTTTCGCCACGTGGCGGCCGGGGTCCGGGTGCGCAGCTCTTACCGCGCGGCAACGGCCCTTTCCGGCTGTGGGGCACCCGCAGCCTGAACCCTGAGCGAGGAGTTGGAAACATGCGAAGCGTACGACTCATTTTGTTGGTGGCCACGGTCGCGCTGGCCGGAGCGGCCGTTGCCGGCGAGGCCGACGAGGCAAGCCCGCCGGGCGACGCACCGGTGGCCGTGGTGAATGGGGAACCCATCACCAAGGCGGAGTTCGACCGCGCCTTGGCCGCCTATATGCGCCGGTTCCGCCAGATGACCGGGGGCATGCACGGGATGGTGAAGGAGCCGAACGAACAGATGAAGGCCGAGGTGCTCCAGCAGTTGGTGGACCGGACGCTCCTGTGGCAGGAGGCCAAAAAGGACCTGCCCAAGGATCTGGACGCCCAGGTGGAGAAGGAGCTGGAGGCCATCAAGGGCCGGTTTCCGGATGACCGGAGTTTTCAGCAGGCCCTCGACGCGGAAAACCTGACCACGGCGACCCTGAAGGGCCTGATCCGGCAGCAGCTCGCCGTGCGCAACTACGTGGAGACGCACATCCAACCGGGTGTGAAAGTGAGCGAAGAGGAAGTGCGCCGTTTCTACGAGGAGAACCGGGACAAGTTCACCACGCCCGAGCAGGTGCGCGCGAGCCACATCCTGATCCGTGTGGCGCCCGGAGCCTCGGACGAGGAAAAGGGCCGGGCCCGCAAGAAGGTGGCCGAACTGAGGGAGCGTGCGCTCCAAGGGGAGGATTTCGCGGAACTGGCCCGGAAGCACTCCGAAGACCCGGGAAGTGCCGCCAACGGCGGGGACCTGGGCTTCTTTACCCGCGACCGGATGGTCAAGCCCTTTGCCGACGCGGCGTTCGCGCTCAAGGCCGGGGAGGTCAGCGACGTAGTGGAGACCCGGTTCGGCTACCACGTGATCAAGGTGACCGAGCGGAAGGAGGCCACCCGTCACGGGTTCGAGGAGGTGAAGGACCAGATCCAAGGATATCTGGAGGCCCGTGCACTCGACCAGGCGATCCGGGCCAAAGTGGACGAACTGCGCAAGGGGGCCGAGATACGGATGGTCTCGTCGCACATGTGAGGAGACCGAAGGAGCGCCCCGAAGGGCTGACGGGAGGCAGAGCCGGAGAACGGAAGAGGGCGGCGCACGGGGCCGCCCTCTTCCGCCTTCGCTTTGGGCGCGGACGGTATGCCTATTTGACGGCTTCCTTGAAAGTCTTGCCGGGGGTGAACCGCGGAACCTTGCAGGCCGGGATCTGGATCTCCTGGCCGGTCTGGGGGTTGCGTCCCTTTCGGGGCGCCCGCTCCGACACGGCAAACGTGCCGAACCCCGTGATGGAGACCTTGTTCCCTTTGGCCAGCGCCTCCCCGGTCACCGTGACGAAAGCGTCCAAGAGCGCTTCCGCCTCCTTGGCCTTGACGCCCGCCCTCGCGCTGATTTCCTGGATGAGTTCCGCCTTGTTCATCCGATCCTCCTTGCCTTGGAAATGGGGAAGGAAACCGTCGACACCGCCATCGCCGTGAGCACGGACTTTAGCGTGGCTTAGCACAAAACACAAGAGAGGACCCAGGAAATCCAGGGGTTCTGCCGTCCGGCCCGGGCCGGGAAGGCCCGGGAGGGGGTCGGCCCCCCACCGGGAGTCCGGGTCCTACGGCCGGCGAGGGCGCGTAAGGAGACGGCCCGGCGGTCATGGCACCCTTGCGCCCTCGTGCTCGGGAATCCACCCCAGGTCGTGGAGGAGCCGGGCGGTGTGGGGGGCCCGTCCCGGGACCTGCTCCAGAATCCGGGCCAGATCGCCCAGATCCCGGGGGGTGTCCACATCGAGCACCGGCCCGGACACGTACACCCTGCGGCCTGCCGCCCGGAGGCGGGCGAGGGTGGCGGCCAGTACCCGGCTGGTGGACCAGGGGATCCCGGCGAACACCTCCGGGAACGGTCCGGCCAGGCAGAGGCCCATGTACCCGCCGTCCCGGGCGGGGAGAATCGCCGCGTCGAACCCCTCTTCGACCTGCCGGAACAGATCCTCCACAGCCCACGGGGACAGATGGGGACAGTCGGTGCCCACCACCGCCACGGGCCCGCCCCCGACCCGGAATCCCTCGTCCACGGCGGCCCGCAAACGGACACCCAGGTCTCCATCGGGTTGGGGCCGCACGTCCGGGCAATCCAGGGGAAACGCCCGCGGGTCGCCGTCCACCCACCAGATCACCCGGTCCGCCCCCGCCCCCTGGATCCAGCCCCCGGCGTCCTCCAGGAAGGCTCGATACAGCCGGGCCGCACCCTGCGGCCCGAGCTCGGGGATGAGACGGGTCTTCACCCGGCCCGGCACCGGGACCTTGGCGAACACGAGGAGCATCCGCATGGGGGCTGGGACCTCTCCTCCTCGGGGTCTGGCCCTCACAGGGGCCTGAGGGGCCTCCGGGCAGGGCCGCCCCTGCCGCAGGAACACGGCAGGGGCGGGCCGCTCGGGCCGTCAGGGCTTGAGCATTTTGGACGGAAGCCAGGTGATGGTCTCCGGGAAGAACGCCACGATGAGCAACCCGATCAACTGGATGATCACGAACGGGATGATGCCCTTGTAAATGTGGCCCGTGGTGACCTCCTTGGGGGCCACGCCCTTCAGGTAGAACAGCGCGAACCCAAAGGGTGGTGTGAGGAACGAGGTCTGGAGGTTCACCGCGATGAGCACCGCCAGCCACAAGGGGTCCACGCCCATGGAAACCATGATGGGGGTGAGCACCGGGACGTGGATAAAGGTGATCTCGATGAAATCCAGGAAAAACCCGGCGATGAAGATGATGGACATCACGATCACCAGGATGCCCCATTTGCCGAAGGGCAGCCACTCGATGAAGGCCCGCACCACGTCGTCGCCGCCCATCCCGCGGAACACGAGGCCGAAGGCCCCGGCCCCCACGAGAATGATGAACACCATACAGGTGAGCTTGGTGGTCGCGGCCATGACCTCGCGCACGATCTGGAGGTTGAGCCGTTTCTTGGCGGCCGTCAGGAGCGAGGCCCCCACCGCACCGAGCGCCGCGGCCTCTGTGGGCGAAGCGATGCCCGCGAAGATGGAGCCCAGCACCGCCACCATGAGGAACGCCGGAGGGATCAGGGCCACCACCACGCGGCGTACGAGTTTCCATCCGGTGATCTCCGCCCGCTCCTCCGCCGGGATGGGCGGGGCCCACTCGGGGCGCATGACGCCGATGGTCACGATCCACACGATGTACAGGCCCACCAGGATGAGCCCCGGGATCACCGAGCCGATGAACAGGTCTCCGATGGGGACGTTCATGATGTCGCCCAGGAGCACCAGCACGATGCTCGGGGGGATGATCTGTCCCAGGGTCCCCGAGGCCGCGATGGTCCCCGTGGCCAACTCCTTTTGGTATCCGCGCCGGAGCATGGTGGGCAGCGAGAGGAGTCCCATCGTGACCACGGTGGCGCCCACGATCCCCGTGGAGGCGGCGAGCAGCGCCCCCACCACCACCACGGAGATGGCCAGCCCTCCGCGCATCCGGCCGAACAGGAGCGCCATGGTCTCGAGCAGCTCCTCGGCCAACCCGGACCGTTCCAGCATCACGCCCATGTACACGAACAAGGGCACGGCCAGCAGGGTGAAGTTGGTCACGATGCCCCAGATCCGGAGGGGCAGGAGGTGGAAGAAATCGAACCCGAAGGCGATGTACCCGAACACGAGCGCGGTGCCGCCCAGGGTGAACGCCACGGGGAACCCGAACAGGAGCACCGCGAACAGCACCGCGAACATCACGGCCGGAAGGAGTTCCTGGAAATCGTCCAGGGCGACCATGAGGGGGTCGGGAAGCGGCCAGTCCGAGTAGTTCTTCATGACCACCGCGAACACCACGAACGCGGCGGCCAGGCTCCCCCACAGGTACGCCTGGCGCCGCCCGCGCCGGCCGGCCGGCGCCGGAGTGGTCCTGAGGTACACATAGTTCCGCGCCGCCTCGGCCACCCCCTGGAGGAGCAACAGCAGGAACCCGAGGGGGATCATGGCCTTGAGGGCGTACCGGGCCGGGAGCCCGCCGGGATCCGGCGAGGTCTCCCGCACGGCCCAGGAGTTCAGCACGAAGTCCTTGGTGGCATAGATCACCAGGATGCTGAAGGGGATCAGCGCGATCAGTGCGCCGATCAGGTTGATCCAGGCCCGCCTGCGCTCGTCCAGTTTGGCGTAGATGATGTCCACCCGGACGTGGGCGTCCTCCTTCAGCGTGTAGGCCGCCCCGATCAGGAACACCACCCCAAACAGGTGCCACTCCAGCTCCTGGAGGGCGATGTTCCCGTGCTGGAACCCGTATCGCATGATTGTGTCGTACGCGGTGAGCAGCACCATCCCGGTGGTGAGCCACGACACGGAGCGGCCAACCCCTTCGTTGAGGCGGTCGATGGCCCGGGCAGTCCGCCTGAGCAGTTCCATGGGCTCTCCTTTCTGCCCTCCTGTACGAAGGTTTGTTTCAACAAAACTCGTCGTGTCGGTCCCCGGGTCGAAAAGCGGCCAAACCCTATCATTTTGGGATCGGGAATCCAAGCCCCTGTGCCCAGGGTGCGTCGGATGCGAAGAGGGGGCCAAGGGTTTCAAGGGATCAAACGGTGGGTTTGCGCAGCCTGGACAGAACGCCGGCCAGAGCGGAGGTGAGGATCAGGGCCAGGACGAGCCTGGGGCCCAGGATCCACGACGCCCGGCCGCCGAGCACGGCAAAGAGCAGGGTATCCTCGATCACCGCGTGACACGTGGACAGGAAGAGGCCCAGCAGAAACGCCTGCCGGGGAGGCACGCGCCCGGAACGCACGTCGGCAAGCATCACGCCCGCGCCGTACACGATGCCCAACACCAAGCCGGCGGCCAGGGAGGCCGCGGCCCCCGGCCCGAGGCCGAGCACGCCGAGTCCCCTGGATGCGGGGGTGAGCCGCCGGATCCACGGACGGGTCCGGAGCACCTCGAACGTGACGGTGAGCCCCAGGACCACCGCTCCGACCTTGATCGTCGTAACGCACGCGTTCCACAGGCTGGCGAGCGCGGTCACGGCATCACCCGGTGGAGGAGCACGCCCGCAAGAAACCCCAGGCCCACACGTGCCAGCACGAGCCAGGGCCACCGGGAGGAGACCTGCCGGATCACGGCGGTTTCCAGCACGAGCCCGTGGCAGATGCCCAGGACCAATCCCAAGATGGTGACCTCGCGGGCAGAGAGCCCCAGGGGGGCCATGGCGCCGATGGCGGCGTAGAGGTTCACGAGCGCCCCGGCCACCAAGGGCACGGCCGCCTCCCCGGGCAGTCCCATGAGGCGCGTGAGCGGCTCCACTGCGTCCGCCGCCGCCGGAATGAGGGGGGTGCGGGCCAGCAGGTCCACCGCCACGTATGCCGGGATCAGCACCCGGGCGAGGAGCCCCGCCGCGGTCCATCCGTTCCGGACGCCGGCGCGGACCGCAGCGGACAGGGGGACAGGGTTCCCGCGCACGCACAATCCTCCGCGTTTTCCGTCGGGTCCAGGAACTCGGCTCCCGCAGGCCGGGGCCCGGCTTGCCCAGCGTGGGCCCCCGGCCGGCCCGGACCATGCCATGGACGCAGTTTTCGGCGCAAGCCGCAACCCACGGACAGTAATTTAAAAGGGATTGACATGGTCCTCAAATGGTCCTATGCTGTACTCGGAACGTTCCCCCGTTTGCCCCGGCCCTTTCCTCCTGGGGTCGGGGATTTTTTTGTCTCGACATCTGGAGCGGTCGTAGTCAGATTGTGGGGGCACCGTTTGGAGGACGAGGAGGTCTGCCGTGGACGTGACCCGGGACATTCTGATGTATTCCACCGAAATGGCGCGCAAGATCGGCGCTCGCGCCGTGGTGGTCTATGCGGACGTGTTCCCTTCGGGGCATGCCCTGGACGAGTTCCTGGAACGGGCGGGCGATGTGCCGGTGGTGGTGGTGACACGGGGCGAAAGCGAGCCCGAGCGCCGCCCCGACCACGTGGAGGTGGTGCGGGTGCCCGGAATCCGCCTGACCCGGTTGGGACAGATCAAGATCGCGGTGCTCTTGGGGCTTTCCAAGGGATTGTTCCGTCAGGGGGACCGGCTCATCTGCCTCACGGGCATCGCAGGAAGCGGGGCCCTGGACACCATCGTGTTCATGGAGGTGGGCGAGGAGTTCGAAATGTTCGCGGCCAGCGGCGCCGAGGAGATCTCGGTCCACGTCAACCCCGAGGTGTTCGAGCGGGTGCTCGACATCGCGGTGAGCCTGGGGTACATGGGCCGCGAGGGCAAGCCCGTGGGCACCACCTTCGTGATCGGGGACACCGAGAACGTGCTGGCTCGCTCGGTCCAGATGGTGCTCAACCCGTTCAAGGGCTACCCCGAGGAGGAACGGAACGTCCTGGATCCGGCCCTGGAGGAGACCGTGAAGGAGTTCGCGGCCATCGACGGGGCCTTTGTCATCCGGGGCGACGGCCTGATCGAGGCGGCCGGGGTGTACCTGAAGCCCGAGGTGAGCGGGGAGGCGCTCCCCCGGGGGCTGGGCACCCGTCACAACTCCGCGGCGGGCATCACCGCGGTGACGCGGGCCGTGGCGATCACGGTGAGCGAGTCCACCGGCACGGTCACCGTGTTCCGGGATGGAAAGATCCTGATCGAGGTGGAGCGGCCCCGGCCCATTGGGGAGTGGGGGCCCAAGGAAGAGCGGCTCTTTCCGGGGTTGCGCACCGGAGCCCGGACCGACTGAGATCCGGGCCCCGGCGGTTCAGCGGCTCAGCAGGGCTCCGAGCACCCCCCGCAGTCGCTCGGGTCACACCCCCCGCCCAGCAGAGTGGCCAGTTCCTCGGCCCGGGGTTCCCGCACCTCGACGACCTTCACGTCGAAGTGGAGGCGTTCCCCGGCCAGGGGATGGTTGAAGTCGGCCACCACCACGTCGTCCCGGACCTCGTGGACCCGGAACACCACCGGCCCGTGGGGACCGCGGGCCTCGAACCCCATGCCGGGTTCGATCTCCAGGTCAGGGGGAAAGTTCTCCCGGGGGATCTCCCGCAGCAGGTCGGGCCGGGGCATGCCGTAGGCTTCCTGGGGTTCCACGGTGACCTGGGCGGTCTGCCCGGGTTCCATGCCCCGCAGGGCCCGCTCCAGACCGGGGACGATCTGGCCCTTTCCGTAGATGAAACCGATCGGCTCACCGGGCTCCGACCGGTCCACCACCTCGCCGGAGTCCAGGCTGAGCGCGTACTCGATGGCCACGTACAGGTTTTCCGACACTTTCATGCTTTCCCTTCTCCTTACGGACTCCTCACGAATGAAAAAAGTTTTCCCGGTCTCCGACCCGTCGCGCCGAGCGGAAGACCGGGACCTCGCGGCACGGTACCCCCGGGCCACCCCCTTGTCAACGCGAAAACGCACGGGCAATCCCAAAAAACCACCGCACTTCGGCGAGGTGGCAAGTGCGGCAACCGAGCCACCCTCACCCCCCGCTTCCCCCTGGGCCCGGGGCGTGATAGCTTTGTAGGGCTTCGAACAGCCAACGAGGTGTGGGTCCATGGAGAGCCTGCGCTTTTTTGTGCAAACCTTCGGCTGCCAGATGAACGACCACGACTCCGAGGTGCTGGCCCGGCTGATGGAGGAGGAGGGCCACCTCCAGGTGGCCAGCCCGGCCGAGGCGGACGTGATCCTGGTGAACACGTGCGCGATCCGTGAGAAGGCCGAGCAGAAGCTGTACTCCCAGTTGGGCCGCTACAAGGCCTTGAAACGGCGGCGCCCGGGGATGGTGATCGCGGTGGGGGGATGCGTGGCCCAGGGGGCGGGTGAGCGGGTGTTCCGGCGAGCCCCCCACGTGGACCTGGTGTTCGGAACCCACGCCGTGGACGAGGTGCCGGAGTTGGTCCGGCAGGTCCGGCGCACGGGCCGCCGCATCGTGGCCACCGGCATGGACCCGGACCCGGAGCGGATGGGTCGGTTCTATGCCCGTCACCGCGCCGCCGGACCCCGGGCCTACGTGACCGTGATGCAAGGGTGCGACAACTACTGCGCCTACTGCGTGGTTCCGTTCGTCCGGGGGCCGGAGGTGTCGCGCCCGGCCGACGAGGTGGTGGCCGAAGTGGAGCGTTTGGTGGCCGGCGGGGTCAGGGAGGTGACGCTCCTGGGGCAGAACGTGAACTCCTACGGCACCAAGCCCCGGGGAGACACGGACTTCCCGGCCCTCCTGAGACGGCTCGCGCGGGTGCCGGGGCTTCGGCGGATCCGGTTCACCACGAGTCATCCCAAGGACCTTTCCGGAGAGCTGATCCGGTGCTTCGCCGAGATCCCCCAGCTCATGCCGCACATCCACCTGCCGCTCCAGTCCGGCTCGGACCGCATCCTGCGCGCCATGCGGCGCCGGTACACGGTGGAGCACTACCTGGCCCTCGTGCGGGCCCTGCGCGGGGCGCGGCCCGGAATCGCCATCACCTCGGACATGATCGTGGGGTTCCCGGGCGAGACCGAGGAGGATTTCCGGGCGACCCTGGACGTGATGGAGCGGGTGCGGTTCGACGGACTGTTCAGCTTCAAGTTCTCGCCCCGGCCGGGCACGGTGGCGGCCGGGTTGCCGGACCCGGTTCCGGAGCCGGTGAAGGAGGAGCGGCTCCATCGGCTGCAGCAGCTCCAGGCCGTCCACAGCCTGGAGCGCAACCGGGCGCTGGTCGGCACGGTAAGACCGGTACTCGTGGAAGGGGCCAGCCGGGCGGGCGAGGGACAGATGACCGGCCGGACCCCGGAGAACAAGGTGGTCAACTTCCCAGGGCGTGAGCACTGGATCGGGTGCGAGGTGAGGGTCCGGATCACCGGCGCCTCGGCCAACACGCTCCGGGGTCTCGCGGACGACGAGGAGGGGGCAGACCAGGCGAACGCCCCGGGAGGTGAGGCGTGTATGTGCAGATGAAGATCGCCGGTGTGGTGGTGGATCCCCAGTCCAAGGGGCCGGTGGTGCTCCTCAAGGACGCCGAGGGGCGGTACACGCTCCCCATCTGGATCGGGGTCTTGGAGGCTGCCTCCATTGCGTATGCCCTGGAGGGGGTGGAGCCTCCGCGGCCCATGACCCACGACCTGATCAAGATGATGCTGGAGGAACTCGGGGCGCACGTGCCGCGGGTGGACATCGACAGCCTGAAGGACAACGTCTTTCACGCGAAGATCCATCTGGAGCTCCCCGGGGGGAGCCGGCGTCTCATCGACAGCCGGCCCTCGGACGCCATGGCGCTGGCCCTGCGCACGGGGGCCGAGATCTATGCCGAGGAGAACGTGCTCCGCAAGGCGGCTGCCGTGGACGTGAAGGTGAGCGCCCAGGGTCCGTCCGAGCCCGAGTCGGAAGACGATGCCTGGAAGGAATTCCTCGAGAGCCTGGACTCGGAGGCGTTCGGAAAATACAAAATGTGAAGACCTTTCAAGGGCCTGCCATGGATCACAGCCATTGGATGCCCCGCCAGCGTTTCGGCGAAGCGTTTGCCCGTCCGGAGTGGGCTGCCGAAGGGCCCGAACCCCCGAGGAGACTCCGCGAGATCCTGGCACGGATCCCCCGGGAGGTGGTGGACCGGTTCACCGGTTGCGGGTCACCGATTCCCGAGGCGATCCGCGGATGCCGGGTCTTGGACCTGGGCTGCGGCACGGGACGCGACGTGTTCCTGTGCGCGGCCCTGGCCGGACCCGAAGGTTTCGTCATGGGCCTGGACCGGGACGAGGGACATCTGACGGTGGCCCGCCGGCACGTGGAGGCCACCATGGAGGCCTTCGGCCATCCCGAACCCAACGTGGCGTTCCGCCAGGGGAACATCGAGAACCTGGAGGCGGCCGGGATCGAGGACGAGGGGTTCGACGTGGTGATCTCGAACCGTGCCTTGAACCTGGTCCGCGACAAACTGAGGGTGCTCCGGGAGGTGTACCGGGTGTTGAAACCCGGGGGGGAGTTCTACTTCGCGGACGTGTACACCGACCGCCGCCTCCCCGCCGACGTGGCTTCCGACCCCGAGGTGGTGCGTGAGCAACTGGGTGGGGCCCTGTACGTGGGAGATTTCGTCCGCAAGGCCCGCCGGGCCGGATTCACCGATCCGCGGATCGTGGCGCGCCACCCCCTGAGGCTGGCCGACCCGGACCTCCAAGCCCGTCTGGGCGGGGTGGTGTTCTGGGCGGTCACCTTCCGCCTGTTCAAGATCCGGGACCTCGAGGACGGGGAAGAGGACTACGGGCAGGCCGCGCGATACCGGGGCACGATCCCCGGATGCGCCCACCATTTCGTGTTGGACGCGGACAACCGCTTCGAGACCGGGCGGGCCGTTCGGGTGGGCGGCAACACCGCCCGGATCCTGGAAGCCACCCGGTTCGCTCCCCACTTCGAGGTGTTGGGGGACCGCTCCCGCCACTTCGGGGCGTTCATGGGAGCGTAGGGGAACGGGCGGGTGATCCGGGGACCCCGGTTCTTGTCCCGCACCCCGAGGACGCTGCCGTGCTCCGTGACCTGACCCTGGGCCAGTACTTGCCAGGGGACACGGCCGTGCACCGGCTGGACCCCCGGGTGAAACTGGGCGCGTGCCTGGCGACCATGGCGGCCGTGTTCGCCCCCGGGGGGAGCGGTTCGGCACTGG
>CAZBGL010000081.1:0-7828 GCA_964491375.1 uncultured Thermodesulfobacteriota bacterium
GCATCTTTCCCCCTGTGGGAGCGGGCTTCCGCCCGCGACCCTTGGCCGGGCACCTGGGATGCCGCCGGGGTCTCGTCTCCGATCGCGGTCAACGCCCCCGATGCCGCCCCACTCGGAGACTTTCGTACCGCTCGCGTGCACCAACCGGCGGGCTCGGGAGGCCGTGGCGCCCGGCCTTACGACCGCTCGCGCGGATTCGAGCCCCCGCCGATGGTAGAGCGAGGGGAGGATATACGTTCGCTCCGCCTCAGGGATGGGGCCGGGGGTGACTCTCGGCTCTATCGGTGCTCGTGGCGTCTTGGCGGTTCCATACCCCGCTCTCCCCGCGGGGGAACGGGCCCGGCGCACTCCCGGGAACCACACCGAGAAGCTGTCTCGAAACGCCTCCGGATCACGCCGACAGCCGGTGCTCGATGGCCCGCTTGTAGAAAAGGTAGTGGCCCATGGTGGCGAAGGCGCCGCAGTGCTGGCGCCGGAACGCCTCGTCCAGGAACAAGCGCGTGACGAACACATCGTAGCTTCCCCCCGACCGGCGGCTCCCCAGGATCCTCCTCCGGACCTCTCCCAGAGGGTCGGGGTATTGCCGGCTGTCGATGATCTGGTCCCCCCACGCGATCCGATACCCTCCCTCCCCGGACCGCTCGATCACCAGCCCCGTGGGCCGGAGCCCCAGGGCCCGGACCCGGTGGAGGTGGTCCTGGGTGGCCGTGAAGGCCCGACAGGTTCCGTCGTACACCAGGGTGTGGATCCTCAGGACTTCCTCCAGAACCACCCGCCCCGCCAGGGGGCTTCCCGGCTGGGCCGCCACCTCGGGAAATACGTTTTCCAGGAAGAGGAGGAGCCGGGCCAGGGCGTAGGGATGGGGCTCGGGCACGTGATGGGACACGGAGAGGTTGCCCACCTCGTCCACCACGAACAGGGTCTCCCGCTCCGCGTCCCGGAGCACGAACACGTCGAGCCGGCCGTACTCCGCCGTTTCGAACACGGTGGCCAGCACGGCAGGGTCGCCGGCCTGCCGCTCGATGCGGGTCTCCACCCGGTGATACGGGCCCACGCCCGACAGGAACCGGAGGGCCGACTCCCGGTCGAACAGCACGTGGAGCCGGCACGCGTCGGGGCCGGGCCGGTCGAGGACGAGGTACCGGCCTTCTACCTTCAGGAGGTACCGGCGGCGGATCCCCTCTGGAGGGCCCTTCCCTCCCAAGAAGTCCGCAACGACCGGCAGGGTGCGCTCCAGGCGGTGCAACGCCCCCCCACCCCCCGGGGCTCGGGAGGGGCACACGGCCCGGAAGGCTCCGGCCTCCCCCCCGTCGAGGAGAAACGGCACGAGGCTTTCCTCCAGGAACCGCTCCAGGGCTTCGGCACCCTGCCAGCGCCGATAGAAGACCTCCCCCCAGGTGGTGGTGTACACGGCCCCGACCTGGCGCACCCGCCCCACCGGAAGGCCGAAGTTGAGCACCACCGCCAGCGCCCTCGTCCGGGGCCGGTCCAACAAGTGCTTCGGAGCCGCCGCGCCGTGCCCGCCCCACCTCTGCCGGAACTCCACCAGGGTGCGGGCCACCTGCTCGGCCTCGGCGGCCGCAGGGCTTTCTCCCTGGGGCCAGGTGGCCAGCGCCGTCTTGGACCCGAGTATGCGGTTGTGAGCGGCCCAGACCAGGAGCTCCATCGGGTCGTTCCCTTCCCGGAGCACATCGTGCAGACGCTGGTCCGCCGTGGCCGGGGTGACCCATCCCCGGTAGAGACGCCAGAACACCTCGCCCCGGGGCAGGCTCTCCTGGAGCAGGGTGAGCTGGGCCTCCTCCACCCGCTCGGCAATCCGATGAAGGGTCTCCACCTTGTTCGGAATGCGACGGTAGAGCACCTGGAGGGTGCGCCCCAAGACCGTGAGGTCCCGGGCCGTGATCCGCTGGGTTTCTCCCGCCCGCTCCAGGGCGGTCCGGATCCGCTGGTAGGCCCTCAGGAAGAAACGGTCCACGTCCCGGGCCAGGTCCACGACCCACTCGAACCGCCACTTCCCGAACTCGTTGAGGTGTTGCAGGGTCCGGGGGCCCCATCCCCAACGCGCCACGTACCGGGCCATCACCCCGACGTCTCCGGGATCGTCCTGGAGCGCTCCGAGCCGTTCGGGGTCCAGCCGGATCCCTGTTTTGAGGTAGAAGCACCGAGCCAGTAGGTCCTCCGCCTCGAGGTCGCCCGCCGCACGATAGTGTTCCAGGACAGCATCGAACAGCAGGCAGTACGGATCGGGGCGGTCCCCGGCATGGACCCTTTCCTTGAGGGTCTCGCACAGGGGGGGCACGGGAAGATCGGTGGACACCACTTTTTCGAGCAACCCCATCTTCAGGGCCGACTTGAACGGTGCGTGCCAGCCCTTGACGATCTGCCACACCGCCGCCCCGAACAACTCGCCCAGCGGCACCCGGGCCACCCATCCCAGGTCCACGTAGGCGTCGGTCACGAGCGTGGGATCGTGGGCCATCTGCTCGGCGTGTTCGGAATAGGCCCGGGGTGTGAGACCGGCCGGTACCACCCACCACAGGGGTAGTTTGCCCGCCAGGACGATCCCCGTCCGGTAGAACTCCTCCTTGAGGAGCGCCCCCATGGCCGACCCGCATCCCTCCAGGTCGGTCTGGCCGAAGTCGTTGGCCCGGATGCTCTCGGTGGACGCCGGAACGAGAAACAACAAAAGGCCGGTGTTTTCGTTGAGCCACCGCTCCACGGCGTGTACCTTGGAGCGGAGCATCTTCTCCTCCCGGGGGGAGAGCCCAGAGCCGTGGCACACCCAAACGTCCAGGTCGGACTCGCCGGTGAACCCGATCGTGCCCGCGCTTCCCATGACCGCCACCAGATCCACCGGGGGGCGCAGGGTACCCGCCCGGCGGATGCGGGCCTCCGGGAAGCGCCGCCGGGCCGCCTTCAGCACCCGGGCCGGAGGGGAGTAGTCGGCCACGCCGGAGGGGCACGACCGGTCGGACACGTGTCCGGGCAGGCCGGGCAGGTTCACGTGGAGCAGGAAGGGAAGCAACTCCAAGGCTTCCGCCCCGGACTCTCCCACCTGGCGGCACAGGCGTTGCCACCGGTGGCGCATGTAGTGCCGGACCCTCTCCTCCCGCCGGGTGGTTTCCTCGGCGAGGGGCGAAGGGGACGGCTCGATTTGGGGGGTGCGACGGAAAAGGCGCTCGACCAGTCGGGCCAAGGTGCACTCCTGGGAAAGTCCGCGCCCTTCAGGAATCGGCACGAAACCCCTGGAGGATGAGCGGGTAGGAAGAGCGAGGGAAACGATGCGAGGCACGATGTGTTGGCTTCTGCTGGCGCTTGGACTGCACGGGGCGGCCTGGGCCCTGGGAGGTCGGCCCGGCGGTCCGCCCCGGCCCGTGACCTCCCTCGACCTCATCGCCCGGGCCGAGGAGCGGGGCGAGCTCGACGCGGACACGGCCGTGCTCTACCGGGTGTACGCGGTGATGGACGAGCAGAAGCTGCCCGCGAGGTACCGGGGCACCGCCCCCATCAAGGACGCCACCCCTGTTCTGCGACACGCCCGGAGCCGATACGAGGACCTAAGACCGGAAATCCGCCGGGCGCTGAGGCCTTATCTCTTTCCAAAAGGACGGCGATGAGGAAGGGGATCGTGTCAGCGGGCGCGCTGGTGGCGGGGTGGCTGGCCGCCGCGACAGTGTTTTTGGCCACGAACTCCCCCGCGGCCCAGGCCCCCTCCGTCGCGCTGGCCCGCCAGGTGGCGGTCCTGAGCCGGGGCGGGCCGGAACAGCGGGCCCGCGCCCGCCTGTACCGCCTGTTCGCGGTACGGGCGCCCGGGCGGCTGCCCGCTTCCCTTCGCACGGACCCGGCCCAGGGAGCGCTCTCCATCCGGTGCGGAACGCCAGTCGTGCGGGCCGTGGCCGCACGGCTCGCCGAGATGCCGCCGGACCTCAGGGCTGAGGCCGAACCCCTCATCCGGCCCGCCCGCCCCGGTGCGGGGCGGGGCGCCGCGGCCGTGTCCCCGGGGGGCAAGACCGTCACCCACGAACTGGCCAACTGGCTCGTTACGACCCACTTCTCCATCGAGTGGGGGCCCGGCCTCACCAACGAGGACGGCACCACCCCGCCCCGGGACGACGGTCCCCTCTGGGACGGAGATCCGGCCGTGGGGGGCAACGGCATCCCGGACGTGGCCGAACGCTGGGCCGCGTACTTCGAGGCCAGCTACCGGAAGATCGTGGAGGAGTACGGCTACACCCACCCCGTGGTGGACGCGAACCTGATCCCGGTCTACATCGCCAACTCGGACCCGGACACCTTTCTCGAAAATCTCGGGGGGAGCACCTACGGCCTCACCCAGCCGGGAGACTCCGTGCCCTATATTCTGGTCAACAACGACCTGAGTTTTGTTCCCCCCAACGGCGCGGGCGCGGAAGGTCTGCCCAGGATCCAGGGGGCCATGCGGATCACCGCGGCCCACGAACTGTTCCACGTGTTCCACTTTCTGTACGAGCCCGACGCCTGGGTGCCGGATGCGGACGACTGGTGGTTCGAGGTGAGCGCCACCTGGATGGAGGACGAGGTGTTCGATTCGGTGAACGACTACGTCCAGTACCTGGGGGACACCGGGTGGCCCGCTTGGTTCTACAAGGGGCTGCCGGTACTGCTTACCGATTCCCTTTACACCCTCCGGGCCTACGGCGCGGTGATCTTCGCCAAGTACCTGTCCGAGCACGTGGGGGGAAGGCAGTCCATCTTCGACCTCTGGGTGCTCATCCGGCCGGGGGACGAGCCGGGGGACGCGGGCATGCGCATCCTGGACGCCTTGGACGCCTACGCGGCCGCCCAGGGGTTTGAAGGGCTGCCCGGACTCTTCCTGGGGTTCGCCGGCGCCGTGGCCGTGATGGACTTCGAGGAGGGAGCGTCGTACGGGCGGGTGGTGGCCCGGGACGGCCTGACCCACGACAGCAAAGCGGAAAGCCTGCCGGTGCCGGGCTACCTGGGAGCGGTGTATGCCGAGGACGTGCCGGCAAGCGATGTCACCGTGGATCTGGAAGGGGTTCCGGATGGAGCGTGGGGGTTGGCCCTGGTCGTGGAACATCCTGACGGAGAACGGGTGGTGTTGGGTTCCTCCGGTACCGGAGGAACCGAGATCGCGGCCCGCACCGCCGGAGGAAGCGTGCACGCATCGGTTGCCTACCTGGCCCGGGACGTTGTCCCTGAGTCGTGGGTTCTCTCCTCCTCATCCCAGGGGCCCTCGGACACGGAGGCCCCGGCCGCTGTGGAAAACCTCGATGTGAGTCCCTTGCCCGGTGGATTTCGCGCAAGTTGGGATCCCCCCGGCGATCCCGATGTGGCCGGCTACTTCGTGAAGTGGGGCGACGGGGCCGGGAACGTCGGGAGCCGCACCCTGTTCGGCCCGGTCACCCGGGCCGCGGTGCGAGGGCTGCCGGTGGGCGTCTACCAGGTGGCGGTGCTGGCCTACGATACATCGGGCAACCGGGGCCCCTCCGAGACTGTCGCCGTAGAGGTTTCCGAAGCGGCCAGCGACCCCCCTGCCCCGGCCGCCGAGTTCCTGGAGAGCCATGTGGAGACGTCGGCGGCGGGAGATGGGGGCGGGGGAGGCGGGGGCTGTTTCGTCCGGACTCTCGTTCGCAGTGTGTGCCTTGAATCACAAGCCGACGCTCGGGTAAAGTAACTTCGCTCTTCTTTTGGTGTCCTGCTCTTGATCCGATTCTAGAGCCTTTTGCACGGAGGCCCCATGGCGCAGTTCCGGCGGCGTGGGTGGTGGATGGCGGTGGTGGCCGCCGCGGGCCTGGGAACACCGCCGGGTGCTCTCGCCGCGAGCGTCCGGTGGATCTACCCGCCCCCCAACTCGCTGATCACGGAGTCGCCCGTGCCCCTCCTGGGGGTGGTGGTGGGGCCGCCGGCGCACGAACTGCGCGCCCGCATCGTGAGCGCCGAAGAACCGGGCACGCCCCGCTCGGAGGACCTGTTCCTGTTCCGGGGAAGGGTGTTCTCCGGCGCGGTCGAACTCACGCCGGGCCGGAACAACATCGTGGTCGGCGACTCCGTGCTCCCCGTGCTGTATCGGCCGGGATCCACCGCGGAGCGGGAGGGGGTGTTCCGCCGCCCTCTCCCCCACGGCGGCGGGGTGGAGTCGTGCAACCCGTGCCACGTGTTTCGGCGCGGGAACCTGGCGCTGAAGGAGCAGCCCCCGGATCTGTGCCTCGGCTGCCACAAGGTGGGGACGGAGTCGCTGCGCGCGGTGATCAAGCACAACGAGCACACCCGCACCCTCACTCCGGACTGCGTCCAGTGCCACGATCCCCACGTCTCGTTCGCACCCGCCCTCCTCCGGGACCCGGACAACTTGTGCACCCGGTGCCACCCGGAGCAGTCCGCTCCAACCCGCCACGACCGGGTGGCGGCGCAGGCCTGCACCGCGTGCCACGACCCCCATGCTTCGGCCTACCCGGCCCTGCTCAGGGGTGAACCCCTGGACCTGTGTACCTCGTGCCACCGGGACCTGTCGGCGCCCCGGAGGTATCCCCGTTCCTACCACGCCCCTGTGGAGGAGGGGCGCTGTTTCGACTGTCATGCCCCCCATTCCACCGGCGCCCCATCCCTGCTGCGCCGGCAGGTGCCCGGCGTGTGCCGCACGTGCCACGATCCGGCCGAAGAGGGCCCCCACAGGGGTGAACTGGACGAGTGCCGGTTGTGCCACGAACCCCACATGGCGAACCGGCGCAAGCTCCTAAGGGCCGGTGCCTCCGAGGCGTGCCTGGAATGCCACGCCCCTCCCCCCGAGGACGCCCGGAGCCGGCATCCCGCCCTGGACCAGGGGTGTGTCACCTGCCACGACCCCCACCGGCCGGGCGGCCTCCGGGGAGCGGAGCGCACCTGCGGTCCCTGCCACAACCTTCGCGAGGAGGGGTTCCGGTGGACCCACGGGCAGCTGCCCATGACCCGGGTGGACCAGTGCACGTTCTGCCACGAGCCCCATGCCAGCGCCCATCCCAGTCTCCTCCGGGGACGGATCCACTACCCGTTGAAAAACGGCGGGTGCAACGCGTGCCACGAGGTCCGAAAGGACCAAATTGAACTCCGGTACGAGGGAAGCAAGAACTGTGTACGGTGCCACGGACAGATCACGGGAACCTCTGCGGTTGTGGAGACTGACAAGGTGCACAAGCCGGTGTACCAGATCGACTGCACCGCCTGCCACAACCCCCACCTGGGAGTGAGGGACAAGTTCCTCCTGGAGGACCCCGTGACCCTGTGCGGGTGGTGCCACGGCCTGTTACTGAGGGGGGTGGAGAACGTGCACGGGGTGTTCGAGGAGGGCACGTGCTACACGTGCCACCTCCCCCACATCAGCGACTTCCGGCCCCTGCTCAAGCGGCCCGAACGCAAGCTCTGCACGAGCTGCCACACGGAGGTCGCCGAAATCCCCGAAGGGCTGGCTCACGGCGCCCTGCAGGCGGAGCGCTGCACCGGCTGCCACAACCCCCACGGGACGAACACGGAACACCTGCTCAAAGATGGCAGGGACGCATTGTGCCGGGGATGCCACGGCGAGGTGTTCCGGGAGGAAGACGGCACGCCGTTCCGCTATCTCCACGGCCCGGTCGGGGCTGGGAACTGCACGGCCTGTCACACCCTGGGTCACCGTCACCCCTCGGCGGGCGACCGGTTTCTGAGGGCGAAGGGAAGCCGCGTGTGCGTGCTGTGCCACGAAACCGGGCGGGATCACGTCCCGGGGCGTTTCCGGTCCAAGATGGAGGAGGTCCGGAACGACTGCCTCGCCTGCCACCTCCCCCACGGCGCGGGGAATCGCTTCATGATGAAA
>CAZBGL010000082.1:0-31946 GCA_964491375.1 uncultured Thermodesulfobacteriota bacterium
GAGATCGGGGGCACCGCCGAGGAGGAGGCGGCCGAGTACATCCGCAGGAACGTGGACAAGCCCGTGGTGGCGTTCATCGCGGGCCAGACCGCGCCCAAGGGCAAGCGCATGGGCCACGCGGGCGCCATCATCGCGGGCGGCAAGGGCACGGCGGCCGAGAAAATGGCCGCCCTGGAGGCCGCCGGGGTGCGCGTGGTCGAGAGCCCGGCCGACATCGGCCGGGCCATGGCCGACCTGCTTCCGTAGCGGCCGGGCGCCCGAACGCACCACCGCCCCGGCGCGCAGCCCGCCGACGTTCCCTCTCCGGGCCGCGGTGAGAGGGGGGGGAGCGGGAAGGGACCCTGCGTGGCTTCACGCGGGGGCCTGGCGCCGAACCCCACCGGGCCGTTCGCCCCGGTGGGGCGGGTGCCGGGGTCACGCCGCGCTCTGGTTTTTCCCCGCCTTCCGGCGCTCCTCGTCGCGGATCTCCCGTCGCAGGAGCTTGCCCACCTTGGACTTGGGGAGCATGTCGCGGAACTCGACGTAGTGGGGCACCTTGTAGGGGGCGAGCCTCTCCTTGCACCAGCGGCGCAGTTCCGCACCGCTCACGCCGCGGGCGTCGTGTTTGAGTACCACGATCGCCTTGATGCGTTCGCCCACCTTGGGGTCCTCCACGCCCACCACGCACGCCCCGATCACGGTGGGGTGGTCCTGGAGCACGGCCTCGACCTCGGAAGCCGAGACCCGGTAGCCCTTGTACTTGATGATGTCGGCCGTGCGCTCGACGAACCGGATCTCCCCGGCCTCGGTGAGGGTGACATAGTCCCCCATGCGGTAGAAGACCTCGCCGTCGCGCTCCACGTAGGCCTGCTCGGTCTCGGCCGGCTTGTTCCAGTAGCTCTTGATGTTGAAGTCCGCGGTGACCCAGAGTTCGCCCACCTCGCCGGCCGGCACGGGCCGCAGGGTGTCGGGATCCACCACCCGGCACCGGTAGGAGGCGAGCGGCCGCCCGATCACGTCGGGCTTGGGCTCGGCATCCAGGCGGCTGTAGGCCACGTGGCCGACCTCGGTGGAACCGTAGACCTGGTAGATGGGCACGCCGGTGCGTTCTCGCCAGCGCTGGAACACCTCGCGGGGCAGCACGTCGCCGCCGCAGAAGCAGTAGCGCAGGGAGTCGAGCCGGTACTGGTCGATGCGGTCGTTCTCCAGGATCATCCGGTACAGGGCCGGCACCCCCAGGAACCACCGCACCCGGTGGCGCTCGATCTCCTTGAGCACCGCGTCCACCAGCGGCACCGGCATGAGCACGCAGGTGTTGCCGAAGTTGAGCCCGAACGCGATCAGGAAGCCCTTGGCCATGATGTGGTACAGGGGATTGACCAGGATGATCCGGTCGGTGCCGGGCTCGATGTGCCCGCCGGCTACCTCCTCCATGATGTCCCGGATGTAGCCCACTTCGGTGGCGTGGTTCCCGGGCACGCCCTTGGGAAAGCCGGTGGTGCCGCCGGTGTACATGATGTAGGCCAGGTCCTCCCACGGGTCCACGTCCACGGCCGGGGGCTCGGGCGGGGCGGAGCGCAGGAGGTCCCCGAAGCGCACCACGTGGTCCGAGCGGGGCACCCGCCCGCTGGGGATGCGGTCGAACAGGTGCCCCAGGGCGACCTTCCAGCGGGGCAGGAGCTCGGTGAGCGAGGTGACGATGACGCGCTTCAGGCCCGTTCGTCCGAACACCTCGTCCACGTAGCCGACGTTGGTGTCCTGGCAGATCACGGTCTCGACGCCGGCGTCCTCCACCAGGTACTGGAGTTCGTGGGCCGTGTAGATGGGGGAAACCGGCACCACCACGGCGCCGAGGCGCTGGACGGCGAAGTTGGCGACGACCCACTGGGGACAGTTGGCCAGGTAGATCATGACCCGGTCGCGGGGCCTCACCCCCAGGCGGGCCAGGGCCGTGGCGAACCGGTCGGTGAGCTCCCGCAGCCGGCCGTAGGAGAACCGCGTGCCCAGGTAAACCAACGCGGTGCGGCCGGGGGCCTGGGCGGCCACCTCGTAGAAGCGGCTGAAGGTGTACTCGTCCAGGTCGGGCCTCCTGCGGAGGCCCCGCAACAGGTAGGGCCTGTGCCGGGTGTCGTGGTGACTCATGGGTGGATCCGATCCTTTGGCGGCTCTCGGCTCACGGCTCTGTCGCACACCGGCCGTCCGCGCTTCGAGGCGACCCGGAGCCCAGGGGGGCGTGGGCCCGCGGCCCGTCGAACAGCGTACGGCTACGGCTGACGGCTGACAGACTTCCGGCGTTGTCTAGTACCCGAAATACGCGGCGCGCACGTCCGGGTTGTCCAGGAGTTCGTCGCGGGTGCCCTCGAGCACGGCCGAGCCGTTCTCCACGATGTAGGCGTAGTCCACGTGGGGCAGCACCGGACGGGCGTACTGCTCGGCCACGACGACCGAGATGCCCTGCTCGGCCCGGATCCGCGGGATCGCCTCCACCACGGTGCGCTGGATGGCGGGCGCGAGCCCCAGGAGCGGCTCGTCCAGGAGCAGCAGCCTGGGCTGGGCCATGAGCGCCCGGCCGATGGCCACCATCTGCTGCTCGCCCCCGCTCAGGAAACCCGCCGGCCGGCGCACCAGGTCCTTCAGCGCCGGGAACAGCTCCATCACGAACTCCAGGGTGCGCCGCGCCTGGGCCCGGTTCGCCAGGTACCCCCCGATCTTCAGGTTCTCCACCACGGTGCACTCGGGGAACAGGCGTCGCCGCTCCGGACACAGCACGATCCCCCGACGGGCCCGCTCGTGGGCCTTGAGCGAATGCACGGGTTCGCCCTGGTAGAGGATCTCGCCGAACTGGCTGATCCGCTCGCCGCCTCGGACCCTCTCCTTGTAGGCCATGTCCAGCAGGATCCCGCTCAGGGTGTACATGAGGGTGCTCTTGCCCGCGCTGTTCGCGCCGAACACGCCCACCACCTGGCGATCGCCGCACCGGAGGCTCACGTTGTTGAGCGCGATCATGTTTTCGTAGAACACCATGAGCTCGCGGGCCTCTAGCACGCCGCCTCCTCCTCGTCCTCGGAGCCCAGGTAGGCCTCCCGCACCCGGGGGTGCTCCATGACCTGCTCGGGGGTGCCCTCGGCGATCTTCTCGCCGTAGGAAAGCGCCATCACCCGGCCCGCCACCCGGAACAGTTCCCGCAACCGGTGTTCGATCATCACGATCGTGATCCCCTGGGCGTTGAGCTTCTGGATCAGGGGCACGAGGCTGGCGATCTCGCTGGCCGAGAGCCCCGAGAACACCTCGTCGCAGATGAGCAGTTCGGGCCTCAGCGCCAGGCACCGGCCCAGCTCCAGCCGCTTGAGGTACCCGGTGGGCAGCGTTCCGGCCGGCTGGTACGGCACCCGGGAGTCCCGCTCGAAACCCAGCTCCTCCAGGATGTCCAGGGCCACCGTGTCGCGGTCGCCGTGCCGTCCGCCTCCTCGCCACCCGCCCAGACGCCTCGAGCGCGGGGAGGACAGCGGGATCACCAGGTTCTTGTACGCGGGCAGGCTGTAGTAGGGCCGCATGATCTGGAACGTCCGGGTGATCCCCAGGTCGGCCACCCGGTGGGCCGGCAGGCCCGTGATGTCCCGGCCCCGGAACCGGATCCGGCCGGCCGTGGGCTTCAGGAACCCGGTGACGCAGTTGATCAGGGTGGTCTTTCCCGAGCCGTTGGGCCCGATGATGCCGAACACCTCGCCGGGCTCGACCCGGAAGCTCACGTCCTCCAGGGCGTGGACCCCGCCGAAACGCATGGACAGGTTCTGGACTTCCAGGATCGGCTCGCTCATACCTCGACCCACCGTTCGAACTGGTGGTACTTGCGCGCGGCGAACACCAGGATCCCCTCGCTGCGAAGCACCACGAACCCGGTCAGGAGCAGCGCGTAGGCCACGATGCGCAGCGATCCGAAGTCCCTCAGGAGCTCCGAGAGGGGCACCAGCACGAGCGCCCCGATCACCGGGCCCACCAGCGTCCCGCCCCCGCCGATCACCGTGGCCGCGATGGGCATGATCGACAGGTCCAGCGCGAACGCCGAGATCCCCACGCTGCGGTACATGTGGATGTAGTACGCGCCGGCAAAGCAGCCCAGGAGGGAGGCCAGGTACACGGCCTTGAGTTTCACCCGGGTGACGCTGATCCCCGAGGCCCGCACCGACTGGTCGTTTTCCTTCACCCCACGGATCACCAGCCCCGGGTCCTCGGCCAGGTAGCGCCGCAGTCCGAACACCGCCACGAGCATGGCCACGATCAACCCGTACTGTTCGGTCCACGGCGAGGCGAACCCGGTGATGCCCCGGAAGCCCTCGGTCCCGCCCAGGATGTCCCCGGCCTCGATGATCCGGGTCATGAGGAGCGGGTACATCAGGGTGACGATGGCGAAGTAGATCCCCCGAAGCGGCAGGCACGGCGAGATGAGCACGGTGCAGAAGAGCCCCCCGAGCAGGGTGGCCAGCGGAATGGCCGCCACGGGAGGAAGCCCGAGCTCGGTGTTCAGGAGCGCGGCGGTGTATCCCCCCACCCCGAAGAAAAACGCCCCGCCCAGGCACACCAGGCCCACGTAGTTGGCGAGGAAGTCGAAGCTCACCGACAAGAGCGCCAGCACGAACACCGAGAGCACCACCCGGGCCCAGTACGGCCACGGAACGAGCACCACCGGCAGGAGCAGGAAGCCACCGATCAGGAGCGCCCGCGGGGCGACGAGATAGGCGATCTCCTGCCACGAGGCGATGGCGTACAGGCTCTCGCTCCGTACCTTGATCCCGCGGTCCACGCGCTCGCGCCGGCGAGCCGCACCCCCGACACCCGTGTCCTTCATCGCGCATCCGCCCTCTTCCGGCTTCACACCCGTTCCTCCAGCGCCTTCTGCCGGCCAAAGAAACCCGAGGGCCGCACCACCAGGGTGGCGATGATCGCCAGGAGCATCACCACCATCTGGAAGTGGGGCTTGCCGTAGGCCACGGTGATGTACTGGGAGAAGCCCAGCACGAACGAGGCCGCCACCGTGCCCGCCCAGCTCCCCAGGCCCCCCACCACGCACACGGCGATGGCGTAGATGAGCACCTTGTACCCTTCCTCCACCACCACGCTGCCCAGGGGAAACAGCACGATCGCCCCCAGGCCGGCGAGCAACCCGCCCAGGGCCACTGCCAGCGTGGCCGTGCGGTCCGAGTCGATCCCCAGCATCATGGCGGCCCGCTCGTCCTGCGCGATCCCCCGCAGCGCCAGGCCCGTGCGCGTGAACCGGGTGAACGCCCAGAGGGCCACGAGGAGGGCGGCCCCGGCCCCCACCACGATGACCCGCTGGTGGTCCACCGGCACGTCGAACAGGAACACCACCCCGTCCGAAAACGAGGGCAGCGCGTGGGTGCTCCCCCGGAAGCCGCCCCACCGCAGCCCCTCCAGGATCGCCAGCCCCACCGCGTACGAGGCGATCACCTCGGACATCTCCATGCCGCGGATCCGCCGCAGCACGAGCTGGTACAGCAGCACCCCCCCCAGGGCGGCCACCAGGGGGCCTCCCAAGAGGGCCAGGGGGTAGGGAAGCCCCAGGCGGTTCAGGAACGCCCACGAGGCGAACCCGGCCAGCACGTACAACGCGCCGTGGGCAAAGTTGGGGAGCCGGCTCACCCCGTAGACCAGGCTGAACCCCGAGGCCATGAGCAGCAGCGCAACGCTCTGGATGAACCCGTACACCAAGATGTCGAGCGCCATGGGTCTCCGCCCTGAGAGCGAGGAGGCTGGAACCGGGAACCCGCGAAAACCCCCGGTTCTCGCGATCGCAAACAGATGTCGGCTGAGGGCCGACGGCCAACTCCCGACGGCTATCGGCTGTCGGGCCTACGGGCTGGTCAGGTGCCCGCACCCGGGCGACGGAGGCCGGGGAGTCCAGCCTGTGCCCTGGGTTCTGCCGACCGGGTCCTGGAACGGGGCGGCCCGCCGGCCCGGGTTCTGCGCCCCGGCCGGGTGTCGGGCCCCTCCAGCGGCCGCAACAGAACCAAGGGGGCGGCCGGCCCGACCGCCCCCTTGCCTCTCGCGCTTGTGTGCGCCGGTGACGCCCCCGAGTCCCCCCGTTCCAGGGCTACTTCATCCAGGGGGGCAGCATGAGCTTGCCGGTGGCCCCGGCCTCGGGCCACACGACCACGCGCTTGCCCGCCTGCCACTGGATCACGCACCCGATGGCCCCTTCGTTGGGATCGGTCGACGGGATCACCTGGTGGCTCTTGGGGTCGAAGCGGATCCGGCCGTACACGCCCATCATGTCGGTCTCTTCCAGGGCCTTCACCACCGCGTCGGGGTCGAGCGTGCCGGCCCGCTCGATCGCGTCCTTGAGCACGTACACCGCCATGTAACTGGAGCTCGTTCCGTAGCCTTCGGGCTCCAGGCCCCAGCGTTTCTTGTAGGCCTCCACGAACTTCATGGTCCACGGCGTGATGTTGGCCGGGGCGTTGCCCCCGTTGACCAGGTCCACCACGGTGTACTCGCAGTTGCCCTTCGAGGCCTCCCAGAAACCGGGCTGCTCCCCGGCCGACATGAACCCCAGCGGCAGGCTCTTGAGCCGGAAGTTCTTCCACTGCTTGAGGAGGATCGCCGTCTCGGGCATGTCCATCCAGATGAACAGGATCTGCGCCCTCTGGCGCTTGGACTTCAGGAGCCCGGGCGCGAAGTCGGTGGTGCCGGTGGGGTAGATGTCGTGGCCCACGACCTCGAAGCCCTTCTTCTTGAGCAGTTTTTCCACGAACTTGCCGGCCTTGCGGGCGTGGGCCACGTCCTGGACCATGATGTACACCCGCTCCAGGCCGAACTCGTTGCGGACCTTGTCGAACACGGTCATCAGGTCCTTGCCCAGGGTGATGATCTCGCTCGAGATCCGGAAGCAGTACTTGTACTTGTCGTAGTTCTTCGCGATGGTCTTGTGGTAGGCGGGCGAGAGCACGCCCGTGGACACGATGGAGACCTTCTTGTGCTGGCTGAGCAGGTCCATCACGGCCAGGGCGGCCTCCGACCGCACCGGACCCCCCACCAGGAAGTCCACCTTCCGCTGGAGGATCAATTTCTCCACCGCCTTGATGGCGTCGTCCACCGGGACCCCCGGCTCCAGGTCCCGGGTGTCGATCACCTCTACCTCGAAAAGGCGTTTCTCTCCTCCCACGTCGACCCCCCCCGCCGCGTTGATCTCCTCCACGGCCAGCCGGATGGCCCGCTCGGCGTCCCACCCGTACAGGTACGCCGTGGAAAGGGGTGCCCCCAGCTTGATGGGGGGAGCGGCCGCGGCGGTCGCCGCAAGCCCCAGCAGGGCCGCGCAGCCCGCGACCAGGGCGGTCTTGAAGGCTTTTCCTCGAGCTCTCATGGCACACCTCCGCTGGACAAGGGGGGACTTCCCGTGAAGGTGAGAAACGCGGTTTGGAACCGTTAGGTTACCGGTGTGTAAACTCGTGTCAAGACAAAACGCCACGAAGCGTCCGATCCGGGGCCCGGGCCGGACAGGGTCCGGGCCAGCGCATTGACACCCTTTCGGCCATGCTGGTAACGTCCGCATCCTTCCGGAGGTGAACAAGGCATGGCCCATCTGGTGATCCGCGAGGAACGGTGCAAGAGCTGCGGCATCTGCGTGGAGTTCTGTCCACGCGAGTGCCTGGAGATCACGGACCGGCTGAACCCACAGGGGTACCGGCCCGTGGGGCTGAAGGACCCCGAGACGTGCACGGGGTGCGCCATCTGCGCGAGGATGTGCCCGGACGTGGTGATCGAGGTATGGAAATGACGAGCGTCCGCAAGACCTTCGAAAAGGGCAACGTGGCCATCGCCAAGGCGGCGGTGGCCGCGGGGTGCCGGTACTATTTCGGCTATCCCATCACCCCCCAGAGCGACATCCCGGAGTACCTGAGCCGGGTGCTCCCCTCGGTGGGCGGCCAGTTCGTGCAGGCCGAGAGCGAGATCGCGTCGATCAACATGCTGCTCGGCGCGGGCGCCACGGGGAAACGCGCGATGACCAGCTCCTCGAGCCCGGGTATCAGCCTCAAGCAGGAAGGGATCAGCTACATGGCCGGGAGCGAGATCCCGGCGGTGATCGTGAACGTGCAGCGGTCGGGACCGGGGCTGGGCGGGATTGCACCCAGCCAGGGAGACTACTTTCAGGCCACCCGCGGCGGCGGCCACGGTGACTACCGGGTCATCGTGCTAGCGCCCGCGTCGGTCCAGGAGATGTACGACCTGACCGTTCTCGCCTTCGACCTGGCGGACCGGTACCGCACCCCGGTGATGATCCTGGCCGACGCCATGCTGGGCATGATGAAGGAGCCCCTGGAGGAGTGGGTCCCCGAGAAGAAGGACTTCGGCAAGGAGTCGTGGGCGCTGACCGGGGCCAAGGGCCGGCCCGCGCGCCGGATCAAGTCCCTGTACCTGGGGGAGGGGGAACTGGCCGACCACAACTGGAAACTGGCCCGGAAGTACGAGGAGATCCGGCAGAGGGAGGTGCGGGTGCACGTGGAGGTGCCCGAGGGATGCGAGCTGGCGGTGGTGGCGTTCGGCTCGGCGGCGCGCATCGCCAAGAGCGCCGTGGACCGGCTGAACGACGAGGGCCGGGCCGTGGGCCTGATCCGGCCGGTGACCCTGTGGCCCTTCCCCGACCAGGCCGTGCGGGCGGTGGCCGACAAGGGGGTGCCGCTCCTCGCCGTGGAGCTCAACACGGGCCAGATGGTGGAGGACGTGCGGCTGGCCGTGGAGGGTCGCGCGCCCGTGCACTTTGCCGGATATCCCCCCGGGTACCTGCCCAGCCCGGACGACGTGTACGAGCAGATCGTGCGCCACCTGGCGCGCGAGGAGCAGGTGGCATGAAGGCTGAGCGCAAACCCGTGTTCACCCGGCCCAAGAGCCTGACGGACAGGCCCTTTCATTTCTGCCCGGGGTGCCACCACGGTGTGATTCACCGGCTCGTGGCCGAGGCGATCGACCACTTCGGGGTGCGCGAGCGCGCGATCGGGGCGGCCTCGGTGGGGTGCAGCGTGTTCATGTATGACTACTTCGACATCGATGTGGTCGAGTCGCCCCATGGCCGGGCGCCGGCCGTGGCCACGGGCATCAAGCGGGCCAACCCGGACAAGTTCGTGCTCCTGTACCAGGGCGACGGGGACCTTGCGGCCATCGGCACGGCCGAGATCATCCACGCGGCGAACCGGGGGGAAAACCTCACGGTGGTGTTCGTGAACAACACCGTGTACGGCATGACCGGGGGGCAGATGGCCCCCACCACGCTCCTGGGACAGCCCACGACCACGAGCCCCTACGGCCGGGAGTTCGCCCAGGACGGCTACCCCATCCGGGTGACCGAGATGCTCGCCCAGCTCGAAGGGGTGGGATATGCGGCACGGGTGGCGGTGGACACCCCGGCCCGCCTAGCCAAGGCCCGCAAGGCCCTGTTCAAGGCGTTCGAAACCCAGCTCGAGGAAAGGGGGCTGGGGTTCGTGGAGTTCCTGTCGTCGTGCCCCACCAACTGGGGTATGAAGCCGCTGGAGGCGGTGCGGCGGATCGAGGCGGAGATGATCCCCTACTTCCCACTGGGTGTGTACAAGGAGCGCAAGGGGAAGGACTACCTGTAGGGCCCGGAGGTGGACGGCCGATGCACCACGACGTGATCATGGCGGGGTTCGGGGGGCAGGGGATCCTGATGATCGGGAACGTCCTGGCCGTGGCGGCGCTGCGGCACGGGTACCGGGTGACGTTCTTCCCGGCCTACGGGGTGGAGATGCGGGGCGGCACGGCCAACTGCACCGTGACCATCTCGGACCGGGAGATCGGTAGCCCGGTCACCTCCCGCCCCCTGGGGGTGATCGCCATGAACGAACCGTCGGCCGTGAAGTTCGGAGCCCGCATGCGGGCCGGCGGAACGGCCGTGGTGAACGGTTCCCTCGTGCCGGACGGGGCGTTCCGGCGCGACGACGTGCGGGTGGTGCGGGTGCCGTGCAACGAGATCGCCCTGGACCTGGGGGAGGGCCGGCTGGCCAGCATGGTGGCCCTGGGCGCGTACGTGCGGGTGACCGGGGTCGTGCCTCTGGAACGGGTCTCCGAGGGGATCGGCGAGATCCTGGAGGGCCGCTCCGGGGATCTGCTGGCGTTGAACCGGAAGGCCCTGCAGGCCGGTGCGGAGTCCGTGGAGCGCGGATGAGGAGGCTGCGATGGCCGAGGCAACCCTGACCCCGGTGGGCGAGCGGATCAAACAGGTACGCGAGGAGGCGGGGCTGAGCCTCCAGGATCTGGCGGAACGGACCGGGTACTCGGCGGCCCTGCTCAACCAGATCGAGAACCACATGGTGAGCCCGCCCCTCGGCGCGTTGGGCAAGATCGCCCATGCACTGGGCGTGAGGATCGGGGACCTGTGGGGTGAGAAACCGGGGGAGCCCTACACCATCGTGCGCAAGGGCGAACGCCGCCAGGTGTCGCGGTTCGCTTCGAAGGAGGGGGTGGCCTACGGGTACACCTACGAGTCCCTGGGGTTCGGAAAGAAGGACCGCCACATCGAGCCGTTCCTGATCACCCTGGAGCCCCCCACCGTGCGAAACCCCAAGCCTTCGGTCCACGAGGGCGAGGAGTTCCTGTTCGTGCTGGAGGGCCGCATGGAGGTGACCCTGGCCGGCCACACGGACGTGCTGGAGCCCGGGGACAGCATCCTCTACGACGCGAGCCTCCCCCACCGGGTGACGTGCCACGGCGAGGAGCCGGCCCGGATCCTCGCCGTGATCTGGACCCCCGAGTGAGCGGCCCGGGGCCGCGGTTCCGTTTCGGAAATAGGAGCCGCGCCCGCGCCTCGCAGGGGGCCCTCCCGGCTACGGCCACCAGCCCCCACACCGAGCCAGCGCCGCCAGGGCCGTTCCTTGACCCCCACAAAGTCAGTGTCCTGCAAACAGGCCGCCCCGCGGCCTACCGGAGTTGACATCTGACAAGCCGAAGGCCAAACAGATAGAGGGCTGGAACGCTGGAAAGCCAGAAAGCTGGGAATGAGAACACACCGAGTGCCGGCGGGGGGCCATGAAGCGTCTAGCGTTCTAGCCTTCCAGCCTTCCAGCATCCGAGCCTTCTGATGGGCGGTTCACCAGAACCATTCCAGCGCTTACCAGCCCCAGCGCCAGGAACACCCCTGCGGTGAGGGGTTCCTTCAGGATCAGGGCCCCGCTCACCAGCACGCCGAACACCGGGGTGAAGAACGTGAATCCGGCCAGCAGGCTCACCGGGTACCGGTGGATCAGCTCGAACCACACGAGATAGCTCAGGAACGCTACCACGAAGCTCTGGTAGGCCAGCGCGCCGACCACCGTCCAGGTGAGTCCGTGCACGGGCCGCCCCTCGAGGCACACGCTCAGGAGCAACAAGAGGGGGGCTGAAAACGCCACCTGGTAGAACAGGGTCTGGAGCGGCGCGACGTGGCCGGCGAGGAAGCGCTTGATGTAGAGCGTGGTGCCCGCCCACAGGGCCCCGGCCGCCAGGAGCAGCAGGTCGCCGGGCAGGGTGCGGAGCGTCACCTCGCCCCAGTCCTTGGCGAACAGGACCACGACGCCCGAAAACGCGAGCACCAGCCCCGCGGCTTTGCGGCGGTTCATGGGATCGTCCCGGAGCAGGTAGTGGGCCCCGAGGGCCGTGAAAAAGGGCTGGGTGTACAGGAACACGTAGGCCCGCGAGGCAAAGGTGTACTCGAGGCCCAGGTAGATCGCCCCGAACTCCAGGCCGAACATGGTCCCCACGACGAGGCCGTGTACCAGCAGGCCGCGGCCGGGAAACAGGGGAATCCCGGCCAGGGCCATCCACACCCACAGGCACACGGCGGCCACGGCCGAGCGCACCCCGGCCATGCACAGGGGCGTCATGCCCCGCGCGGCGATCTTGATGGCAGCCATGTTTGCGCCCCACACCAGGGCCAGGGCGAGGAGCACCAGGATCGGCCCGGGGGGAAGCCGGACGGTGTTCCGGCGCGAGGGGGGACTCACGGCGAGCCGGTAGGAGCCGGCCGGGGAAGCCGGAGGGCGAGCACCGCGCCGAGCACCGACACCGCCGTGGCCAGCAGGAAGGGGGCTGCGAACCCACCCGTCCGGTCCGCCAGGAACCCGCCCACGGCCGGGCCCAGGGCCTGTCCGATCCCGAAGAACAGGGTAATGAACCCCAGGCAGGCGGGGGCGAGCCGCGGCCCCACGTAGTCGCCGGCCGCGGCCGCCGTGATGGTGGGCACGCTCCACGCGGTGATCCCGAACACCACGGCCGAGAGGTAGAGTCCCGTTCTGGCCGAGCTGAGCGCGTACACCCCGTAGGCAAAGGCGAGCGCCGCGTAGGCCAGGGCCGTGGCCCGAGGGCGGCCGATCCGGTCGGAGATGCCCCCCCACACGAGCCCGCAGAAGGTGCTCAATCCCCCCACCAGGGCCCACAACCCCCCGGCCTCTCCGGCGCCGAACCCGCGCTGCCTCACCAGGTAGGCCACGAAGAAGGTCACGTAGATGATGTAGGAGAACCCGTACATGAAGTACACGAGCCCCAGGTACCACACACGGGCCTGCCGGTAGACCTGTCCCCACTGGAACGGCGCAGGGCGTGCCCCGGGCGAGGTCGGGGACCCCTTCTCGCCCGCGTCGGAGCCGATCGGGCGGAGCCCCATGTGCGCCGGACTCGTGCGGATCAACCCGGCCGCAACCACCGCGATCCCCAGCACCGCCGCTCCCAGGACGAACCAGGCGGTGCGCCATCCCTCCGGCCCCCCGGCCCGGAGGATGGGCGGCACGATCAGCCCGGCGATCAGGGTGCCGGCCCCGATGCCCGCGGTGACGATCCCGGTGGCCAGGCCCCGCAGCCGTACCGCGAACCAGGCCGCCCCCAGGGCCATGGCGGGCACGTAGGCCGCTCCGTTGCCGAGCCCCGTGAGGGTCCGCATCACCAGGGCGAATCCGAACCGGTGGGCCACCCCCATCCCGGCCAGGGTCAGGGCCATGAGGACGAGCGCGAGCGCGATCACCCGGCGGGGGCCGAACCGGGCGGCCAACACCCCCCCAACCAGCGCCATGAACAGATAGCCCACGAAGTTGCCCATCTCCAGGAGCCCCAGTTGGGTGTACGTAAAACGTAGGCCCTCCTTCATGGCCGGCAGGATGAGGGTGTAGGACATCCTGCCGAACCCGTGGGCCCCGATGGTCACCAGAAGCCCCGTGAAGATCACCACCCAGCCATAGTGGATCCGGCCGTTACCCATGGCTCTCCCCGTCCAGTTTGGCCACCACCCGTTCGAGGACGTTCCGTTCCTCCTCGGTGAGGCGCGACAGGAACCGCTGGTTCGTCTGTTCGTAGATACGCCGGAGTTCGCCCTCCAGGGCCCTCGCCTTGGGGGTCAGGCGCACCAGAACGGATCGGCGGTCCTCCGGGCTGGCGACCCGCTCCACCAAGCCGTCGCGCTCCATGCGGTCCAGGATGCCGGTGAGGCTGGACCGGTCGAGGGCCGCCTTCTCCCCCAGCCGCGATATGGGGATCCCGTCCTCCTCGTACAGGGCGATGAGCAGGAAGAACTGGGGCTGGGTCAGGCCGTAGGGTTCCAGGCGTTCCCGGTAGGCCCTGCCTAACGCCCGGGAGACCTTGCCCAGGGCGAAGCACAGACAGTCTCGGAACAGCATGGCGCGCTCGCCGGTTCGATTGCGGGCACAGGAGAGGCCCGGGGGCCGGCCCGTGGATCCACGAGGATGAAAACATTTTCTGTTTCTATATTCCGCATACAAATTGTTTGTCAACCAATGGAGGCACCCCTGGACGTTTTTCGCGCCGGCGGGAGGGTTCCCCGCTTGACCGGTTCAAACAAATGATTCAAACTTCAGTTTGAATCATTTGTTTGCTTCCAACGGAGCGGAGGAGCGGGTGCAATGGCGCAAAGGCCCCGGGGTGATGGCCTCACCCCCTCCACGCGGGAACGGCTCCTGGACGCGGCCGAGCGGGTGTTCGCTGAGAAGGGGTACCACGCCACCACGGTGCGCGACATCACCGAAGCCGCCGGGGTCAACGTGGCCGCGGTGCACTATCACTTCGGCGGGAAGAAAGAGCTCTATCTGGAACTGTTCCGGAAGCGGTTCGATCACATGGCCGCCGTACGCGAGTCCGCGCTGGCGCTCGCCGCCGGCCGGGACCCGGCCGAGGACCTTGCGGCCGTGGTCCGGGGGTTCGTTCGGGGTTGGCTGGCCCGGTGTATGGACGAAGACCGGGCCGGTGCGAGTCGCTTCCATCTGATGCTTATGCGCGAGATCGGCGACCCGGGGCCCGCGTACCATCTTTTGTTGGACCGCGTGATCCGGCCGACCCACGAGCTGTTCCGAGACCTCATCCGAGGGGTCCGGCCCGATATGGACGAGGCTCGGGCCACCCTGTGCGCAGGGAGTCTGATCGGGCAGATTCTTCACTTCGTGCGGGCCCGGCGGGTGCTCGAGGACCTGCTGGGGCGGCCATACGACCGGGATCTGGTGGAGGCCATCGTGGAGCACGTGGTGTGTTTCACGCTGAGAGGCATCGGGGCGGGGCCATGAGATTCCGGGTCGTCCTCGTGGCCCTCGTCTTTGCGGCGTGTGCCGGCCCAGCCCGGCTTCGGCCCCCGGATCCGCCCGTGGAGCTGGAGAACAGGGGCTTCGGGGGACTTCCGGAGGAGGCGGCGGGGAAGGTGCTCGCCCACCGGTGGTGGAGCGCGTTCGGCGACCGGGGGCTGGATGAACTGGTGGAACGGGCGGTCAAGGGCAACCTGGACCTGCGGCGGGCGGTCGCGCGCATCGCGGAGGCCCGGGCCGCGGCCGCCCGGGCCGGGGCGGTGCGGGTGCCGGCTGTAACAGGTTCGGCATCCGCCCAGCGCAGCCGGGCTCCCGGAAAGGTGGTGTTCGGAGAGCGGGTCACCGATCGGTACGATCTGTCTGCGTTCCTTGCGTACGAAGTGGACCTGTGGGGGAGGCTCGCAAACCTGGAGGAGGCGACGCGCCTTGACCTGGAGGCGGCCCGGGAGGACGCGAAGCGCGCCTACCACCTGCTCGTGGCCGAGGTGGTGCGGGCGTGGCTCGACCTCGCCGGCGCCCTCGAACGGGCCGACGTGGCCCGCCGCACACTGGTGGCGGATCGCCAGAGGCTCGCCGTGGCCGAGATCCGCTTCCAAAGGGGGCTGGTTTCCGCCACCGACGTGCATCAGGCTCTCCGGCAGGTGTCCGACGCGCGGGCCCGGAAGGCGGCGTTCGAGCAGCAGGCCGAGCTCGCACGGCACCGGCTCCGGGTTCTGCTGGGTGAATACCCCGGGAAATGGGATGACCTGGCTCCGGAGCTGCCCGCGGTTCCCGGGCCGGTGCCCGCAGGGCTCCCCTCGGAGCTCCTGTGGCGCCGCCCCGACCTGCGGGCTGCCGCTCGACGGTATCTGGGCGCACGGGCCCGGGCGGCTGCGGCAGATGCCGACCGGTTCCCGCGGCTGGCCCTCACCGCCTCGGGGGGCCGCGCGAGCGAGGGGTTGCGGAATCTCGCCCTGGGAACCAGCGCGTTCTGGAATCTGATCGCGAACCTGACCCAGCCCCTGTTCGACGCCGGTGCCCGGAGGGCTGCACTCGCCGAGGCCGAAGCCCGGGCCGAGCAGGCGTTCTTGGCCTGGGGCCAGGCCGTGCTCACCGCGCTGCGGGAGGTGGAGGACGCCCTCAGCATGGAAGAGGCCCAGCGGAGGCGGCTGGCCGCGCTGCAGGGGGCCCTGCGCCACGCCCGGCAGGCCCTCGGTACGGCGGAGATCCGGTACCGGAGGGGGTTGGAGGAGATCACCCGCGCGCTGCTGGCCCGGGAGACCCTCCTGGCCGCGGAGTTGGCCGAGGTGGAGGCGCGCCACGCCCTGTTGCTCAACCGTGTATCCCTGTACCTGGCGCTGGGCGGGACGTGGGGCCACGAGGCCGGGGTGGTGGGGGCTGCGGCCCCTTCCGGCGGCCACCCGACAGCGGTTCGGTGAATCGAGGATCCAATGGGCAGCCTTTTGAGCATCCGCCACATCATCCGCGGCCTCCTGACGATCCTTCTCCCCATGGCCGTGCTGGGGGCTGGCTTGCTGGGTTTCAAAGCCCTGGTGGAGAGCCGCAAGCCCCCTCCGCGGCGGGAACAGATTCGCGCGGGTCCGCTGGTTCGGGTTGTAACAGCCACACCCGAGGATGTTCGGGTCGAGGTGGTGGCCTACGGTACGGTCCGGCCAGCGACCGAGATCGAGCTGGCGCCCCAGGTGTCCGGGATGGTGGTGGAGGTGTCCCCGAACCTGGTGAGCGGGGGGTTCGTGGCCGAGGGCGAGATCCTCGCGCGGATCGATCCCCGGGACTACGAGCTCGAGTTGCGCGCGGCCCGGGCTGCGGTGGAGCAGGCCACCTTCCAGCTCGAAAAGGTCCGCGCCGAGGCCGAGGCCGCGCGGGAGGAGTGGCGTCAGGTATACGGGGACCGTCCACCCCCGGAAGAGGCGGGTCTGCTGTTTCGCGGCCCCCAGCTCCGGCGGGCGCGGGCGGACCTGGAGGCCGCAAGGGCGCGGGTCGAGGCGGCCCGCCTGGCCCTGGAGCGCACGGTGCTGCGGGCCCCGTTTGCGGCCCGGGTACGGTCCGAGAACGTGGACGTGGGCCAGTACCTCACCCCGGGGCGGGCTATTGCACGGCTTTACGCCACCGATGCGGTGGAGGTGGTGTTCCCAGTGGCGACCGGCGACCTGGGCTGGATCGATCCTCCCCACCCGGAGCGCGGCCCGCGCGTCGTGGTGGAGGGAACCTACGCAGGGCGGAAAGCGCGGTGGGAGGGGCGAATCGTGCGCACCGAGGCCGAGGTGGACGCGGCCTCCCGCACGGTGGGGCTGGTAGCCCGGGTGGAGGAGCCGTTCCGTGCCGGGCGCGATCCGCTGGTGGTGGGGCTTTTCGTGACCGGCCGGATCCAGGGGAAAACCCTCCGGCACGTCTTCCCGCTGCCCAGGGAGGCGCTGCGGGAAGGGAGCGTGGTGTGGGTGGTGGACAATGGAGGAAGCCTGCGGTTTCGGCCGGTGGAGGTGGCCAGGGTCGAGGGGGACCGGGTGCTCGTCTCCCATGGACTTGAGCCAGGTGAACGGGTGGTGGTGAGCCGGGTGGACGCGGTGGCTGACGGCATGGCCGTGCGCGTGGCGGAGGTCGAGCCGTGATTCCCGGGGTAAAGCGCGGGCCGATCGCCTGGTTCGTGGAGAACCACGTCGCCGCGAACCTCCTCATGGTGTTCGTGCTCGCGGCCGGCGCGCTCACCCTGGGGAGCATCCGGCAGGAGGTGTTCCCTGAAACCGGGCTCGACACGATTTCGATCACGGTGGCTTACCCGGGGGCGAGCCCCGAGGAGGTGGAGGAAGCGATCTGCACCCGGATCGAGGAGCGGGTGGCCGCTGTGGATGGGGTAAGGCGCATCACGTCCACGGCGTCCGAGGGCGTGGGCACCGTGCTCTTGGAGCTCGAACGGGGGGCCGACGCCTTCCGGGTGCTCCGGGACGTGGAGAGCGAGGTGGACCGGATCAGCACCTTTCCGGAGGATGCCGAAGAACCCGTGGTGACCGAGCTCGTCCGCCGCCGCCAGGTGGTGGACCTGGTGGTCTACGGCGACGTGCCCGAGCGTACCCTCAAGGTGCTGGCCGAGCGAATCCGGGATGACCTCACGGCCCTTCCCAACCTCTCCCAGGTGGAAGTGCTCGGAACCCGGGATTACCAGATCGCGGTCGAGGTGCCCGAGGCCAGCCTCCGAAAGTACGGGCTGACCCTGACCCAGGTGGCCGAAGCCGTGCGGCGCTCCAGCCTGGATCTTCCCGCCGGGACCCTGCGAACCCGGGGCAGTGAGATCTTGGTGCGCACCAAGGGGCAGCGGTACACCGGCCGGGAGTTTGAGGACGTCGTGGTGACCGCGCGCCCCGACGGCACTCGCGTGCTCCTGCGGGACATCGCCGTGGTCCGGGACGGTTTCGACGAGGAGAGCGAGCGGATCACGCGGTTCGACGGAACGCCCGCGGTGCTCCTCGAGATCTACCGCACGGGGAACCAGGACGCGATCGACGTGGCCGACACGGTGAAGCGCTACGTGGCCGAACACGCTGCGGAGCTCCCCGCTGGGGTGAAGTTGGCCGTGTGGCGCGACCGCACCGACATTCTCAAGGCACGCCGCGACCTTTTGCTGAGGAACGCCAAGCTGGGCCTGGTGCTCGTGTTTGGAAGCCTGCTGCTGTTCTTGGCCCCCCGGCTCGCCTTCTGGGTCACCATGGGCATCCCTGTGTCGTTCCTGGGGGCGTTGGCGCTCCTGCCCCATCTGGGCGTCACCATCAACATGATCTCCCTGTTCGCGTTCATCCTGGCCCTGGGCATCGTGGTGGACGATGCCATCGTGGTGGGAGAGGGGGTGTACCGCCATCTGGAGGACGGAAGCCCGCCGGCTGCGGCAGCGGTCATGGGTGCCCGGGAAATGGCCGTTCCAGTCACGTTCTCGGTGCTTACCACGATCGCCGCCTTTGTGCCGCTCCTGTTCGTGGAGGGCACGATGGGCAAGTTCATGCGGGTAATCCCCCTGGTTGTCATCGCGGCGTTCGCGATCTCGCTCTTGGAGTCCCTGTTCATCCTGCCCGCCCATCTTTCGGCGATCCCCCCGCCCCGGGGTAGGGCCGGTCCCCTGGAACGGTTCCGAAGGATGTTCGCCAGGGGGCTTGCGGCGTTCGTGAGGGGGCCCTATGCCGGGCTGCTGCGCCGCGCGGTGTCGTGGCGGTACGTTACGATCTCGGTGTTCGCCGCGGTGTTCCTGGTGACTCTGGGTTGGGTGGCCGGGGGCCGGATCAAATTCGTGTTCTTTCCAAAGGTGGAGTCGGACCGGGTCACCGCCAGTCTGGTGATGCCCGAGGGGACCTCCCTGGCTGAGACGGCCCGGGCGGTCCGGCGGATCGAGGCGGCGGCGCGCCGGGTCCGCGACGAGATGTCGGAGGGGGGGCGCCCGATCGTCACCCACGTGTACACCCTGGTCGGCCAGGGTTCAGGGGGACGCACCGGGTCCCACCTGGCCACGGTCCGGCTCCAGTTGCTGCCCTCCGAGGAGCGGGCCACGCCTTCGGCCCGCATCGCGGCCCGGTGGCGGGATCTCACCGGCCCGATCCCCGGCGCCGAGTCACTGACCTTTGCGTCGAGCCTGTTCGCGGCGGGGGAGCCCATCGTGGTGCGCCTGTCGGCCGAGCGGTTCCACACCCTGGAGGAGGCGGCGGCACGGGTAAAAGAGGCCCTGGCCGGGTACCCCGGGGTGACGGACATCCGGGACTCGTTCCAGCAGGGCAAACTCGAGATGCGGCTACGGCTCAAGCCCCCGGCGCGGCTCCTCGGGCTCACCCTGAACGACCTCGCCCGCCAGGTACGCGCCGCTCTCCAGGGGGAGGAGGCCCTGCGGATCCAGCGCGGCCGGGACGAGGTCAAGGTGGTGGTCCGGTACCCTGGGGACGAGCGCCGCAGCCTCGGGAACGTGGAGGCGATGTGGGTGCGCAGTCCGGGCGGGGCGGCGGTGCCGTTTTCCGAGGTGGCCGAGGTGGTGCTCACCCGGGGGTATGCCACCATCTCCCGCGAGGACCGAAGACGGGTGGTCAACGTGCTGGCCGACGTGGACGAGGACGTGACCAACGCCAAGGAGGTGTTGGCCGACCTCGCGGCACGGCACCTCCCGGGAGTCCTCTCGGACTATCCGGGCCTCTCCTATAGCTTCGAGGGCCAGGAAAAGGACCGGCGCGAGTCCCTGGGTAGCCTGTGGAAGGGGTTCGCCGTGGCTCTCCTGGCCATCTACACGCTCCTTGCGATCCCGTTCCGGTCCTATATCCAGCCGCTGATCGTGATGGCCGCGATTCCCTTCGGGATCGTGGGGGCGATCTGGGGGCACGTGCTCCTGGGGCTTCCGCTCACGATCCTGTCCATGTTCGGGGTGGTGGCGGCCTCGGGCGTGGTGGTGAACGACGCCTTGGTGCTCATCGACTTTGCCAATCGGGCCCGCCGGGCGGGCTCCCCCCTGTTGCGCGCTGCGGTGGATGCAGGCATCCGGCGGTTCCGGCCCGTGCTGCTCACCACGCTCACCACGTTTTTCGGCCTGGTTCCGATGATCGCGGAGCGCAGCGTGCAGGCCCAGTTTCTGATCCCCATGGCCGTGAGCCTCGCTTTCGGTGTGGCCGTCTCCACCACCGTGACCCTGCTGCTGGTGCCGTCCCTGTACATCGCGGTGGAGGACGTGGCGGGGCTGGTGCGCCGCTTCGGCGCGACGGCAGGGGGCGCCGTGGAGACAGCGGGCCAGGGGGTCTAGCCCCGCCCGGGTGGGCCGCCGTTGGGAGGCAGGGGCCGGAAGGACGGCCCCGAGGCCTGTGCCCGACGGCACGCCCCTCCTTCCGGGGCGGGAAGCCCTCAAGCTCTTCCGGCCTCGGGCCGATGGGTCTACTCGATCTGTGCCTGTCCCAGGAGGGAGTCCCATGGAGACCAGCAGCATCCTCACGGAAGTGGGAACCAACGAACTCGAGGTGGTGGAGTTCGAGATCGACGGCCGAAGTTACGCGATCAACGTGGCCAAGGTGCGGGAGATCGTCCGGTTCCAGGACCCCATCCCCATTCCTCACACCCACCCGTGCGTCCTCGGGGTGTTCCGGAACCGGGACGACGTGATCCCCATGGTGGACCTGGGGCGGTGGCTGGAGAGCGAGGCGGAAATCGACCCCAAGCACGCCCGGATCATCATCGCGGAGTTCAACCGGATGCGGGTGGGCTTCCTGGTCCACCGGGTGGAGCGGATCCACCGGACCCACTGGGGTGCCCTGGAGGCTCCCGAGGGGTCGTCCCTGGTGGAGAGCCCGGCCACGCTGGGGATCATCCGGCTCGGCGAAGGGGAATCCCAGAGGATCCTGTTCCTGCTGGACTTTGAGCGGATCGTGGCCGAGTTGGCCCCCAACCGAGGTCTCCGGGACGAGGTGCGGATGGACCGGAACGAGCTACGCCGAGGGCGCGTCATCCTGTTGGCCGAGGACTCGGAAATGGTGCGCACCGTGATGAAGCGCAAGCTCGAGGAGGGGGGGTACACCGTGCTGGCGGTCAAGGACGGCGCGGCCGCCTGGGAGGTGCTGGATTCCGAGACCCGCGTGGACCTCGTGATCTCGGACATCGAGATGCCCCGGATGGACGGCCATCACCTGATCAAGCGCATCCGGGAAGACGAGCGGTTCCAGAACTTGCCCGTGGTCCTGTATTCTTCGATGATCTACGAGGAAATGCGGGAAAAGGGCGAAAGCCTGGGGGCCACGGCCCAGATCTGCAAGCCGGAGCTGCCGAAGCTGCTGGAAACCGTGGACCGGCTGATCCTGGACGAGGCCCGGCAGGCGGCTTGACACTCCGGTCCCACGGTCCGTACCATCAGGTCTCCTTTTCGTTCACAAGGAGCAGCGGATGGACGGACCGGAGCGGGCCGAACGCGCCCACGGGCCTCCAGCGTCCCCTCAACCCGCCCCCCCCATCCCGGAACAGGGCCCTGCGGACAGGGCCGCCCTGGAAGAGGATTTTTCCGCCATCCAGGAGGAACAGCAGGAGGTGGAGGAGGCGGCCCGGAGACCGCCACGGCCCGAACCGGGGTCCCGCGAGCGCACGGACCGGTCGTTCCTGATGGCCGTGTTGGTGCTGGGGATCGTGGTGGTGGCCCTGTGGATCGGAGGGACCGCCCTGTGGTCGCTCCGGCAGGACCTTCAGAGGGTCGAGGCGCGGATCGATCGGCTCCAGGCGCGCGTGGAAACCTCGGTGGCCGCCCGCAACCGGGCCGTGGTCCGTCGCGCCCTGGCCGACCTCCGGTCGCTCCGGTCGACCCTTCCCGGGGACCTGACCGGTTCCCTGGAGCGCGCCGAGAAGGCCCTGGAGTCCCTGGAACGGGGGCTGGGGGCCTCGGCACCGGCCGGCCGCTGAATCGCCCCGTCCGCCGGCTCCCGGCTCACCCCTCGCCCAGGTAGGCCTCGCGCACCTTGGGATTTTCCAGGAGGGCCTTGGCCGAGTCCTGGAGGACGATCCGGCCCGTCTCCAGGACCCACCCGTAGTCCGCCAGCTGGAGCGCCGCGTGGGCGTTCTGCTCCACCAGCAGGACCGTGATCTTCTCCTTGGCGATCTCGGCGATGATCTCGAAGATGGTCTCCACCACCAGGGGGGCGAGCCCCAGGCTGGGCTCGTCCAGAAGGAGCAGCTTGGGCCGGCTCATCAGGGCCCGACCGATGGCGAGCATCTGCTGTTCGCCGCCCGAGAGGGTGCCGCCCTCCTGGTTCAGGCGCTCGGCCAGCCGCGGAAAATACCGGAGCACCCGGTCCAGGTCGTCCTGGACGCCCTTTTTGTCGTTGCGCACGTAGGCGCCCAAGAGCAGGTTCTCGCGCACGGTGAGCCGGGGAAAGATCCGTCGGCCCTCGGGCACCTGGCTGATGCCCATGCGCACGATCTCGTCCGGCGGAGTCCGGTGGATGGGCTGTCCGAGGAACTCGATGGTGCCCTGGCGGCAGCGCTCGATGCCCGAGATGGTCATCAGCGTGGTGGACTTGCCGGCACCGTTGGCGCCGATCAGGCATCCGATCTGCCCTTCGGCCAGCTCGAACGAGATGCCTTTGAGGGCGTGGATGTTGCCGTAGTAGGTGTGCACGTCCGAAAGCTTCAGCATGGGCTGGACGTCAGGCATGGGCGGCCGCCTCCCGTCCCAGGTAGGCCTCGATCACCTTGGGATTCGTGCGGATCTCGGCCGGTGTCCCCTCGGCGATCTTGACCCCGTGGTCCAGCACCACGATCCGGTCGCAGATGCGCATGATCACCTTCATGTCGTGCTCGATCACCAGGATGGCCACCCCTTGTTTGCGGATCCGGTCGATGAGCCGGATCAGGCTCGCCGTTTCCTGGGGGTTCATGCCGGCCGCGGGCTCGTCCAGAAGGAGCAGCTTGGGCTCGCTGGCCAGGGCCCGTGCGATCTCGAGCCGGCGCTGGTCGCCGTAGGGCAGGTTCGTGGCGAGGGCTCCGGCCTTGTGCTCCAGGCCCACGAACCGTAGGGCCTCCATGGCCTTGCGGGTGATCCGCGCCTCCTCCTCTTTGAACCGCCGGGTGCGCAGCACCGCGCCCAGGAACCCCACTTTGGTCCGGCCGTGGAGGCCGATCTTCACGTTGTCCAGGGCCGTCAGGTTCCCGAACAGGCGGATGTTCTGGAACGTCCGCGCCATGCCGAGCACGTTGACCGTGTCGGGCCGCATGAACAGGCCGAACACGGCCTTCACCTTGGGCCGCAGCAACGTGACGACGATCCACGGGGCGTACACGAGGAACACCGCCGACGCAGCGGCCAGCACGGGCCGCAGGGGGAGCATCTGGATCGCCTGGGGCCCCATGGAAAAGAACCGCATGTCCGCGTAGGCTCCCAGGCGGGCGAGCCACCACAAGGCGGTGACGAAGTCGATGCCCGCGAACAGGAACGTGAGCCCCCGGGTCCACTCGATGCCCGACCGCATCCGCCGGGCCGTGAAGGCCCGGAGCACCCCCAGCCCGAAGATGGCCAGGAAGGTCTCCATGGGGAAGATCACGCCGGGCAGCACGGCCGCGGCGAACACCGGGATCCACAGGAGCGACACCAGGAGGCTCACCTGGCTGGCCCGGGACACCGTCCTGCGGGCCGCCTCCTCCACCGGAGGCACGATGTCCACCCCGCGGAACAGGATCGTCCCGCGGGTGGGCCGGGTCACGCCGGTGAGACAGTTGAACAGGGTGGTCTTGCCCGCGCCGTTGGGCCCGATCAGGCCCACGATCTCGCCCTCGCCCACCGAGATGTCCACGTTCCCCACGGCCGTGAGGCCACCGAACACCTTGGTCACACCCTTGGCTTCCAGGATCATGGCGTCTATCCCAGGGAGTTCTTGCCGCCGTCCGTGACCGCCTCGTAGAAGCTTTCGTCCTCCTCCTCGCGCATGCGGTCCGAGGTGGGGTGCATCTCGCCCCGCACCCGGAACGCGGGGAGGAGTCCCTCGGGACGGAACCGCATCATCAGCACGAGCAGAAGCCCGAAGATCAGGTACCGGGCGTTCACGATGTCCGGGCTGATCCAGGTGATGCCGGCCGCGCCCGCCCACTCCACGAACTTCCCGAGCCCCACCCGCAGGATCTCGGTCATGGGGATCATGACCAGAGCGCCCACCATGACGCCCACGATGGAACCCATGCCGCCGAGAACGATCAGGCACAGCACCAGGATGGACTCCCAGAACTTGAACATGTCCGGGTGGATGAACCGGAACCACCGGGCGTAGAACGAGCCGGCCAGCGCGCCGATGGCCGCGCTGATGGCAAAGGCGATGATCTTGTACCGGATGATGTTGACCCCGCAGGCCTCGGCCGCGATCTCGTCCTCGCGGATCGCGAACCAGGCGCGCCCCAGGCGCGAGTCCTCGATGCGGCGCACCAGGATCACGACGAACACGAGCAGGGCGAGCATCAGGTAGAAGAACTCCCAGTCCTTGCTCAGGACGTGGCCGAACACCGAGGGGGCGGCGATGCCCGGGATCCCCATGGGCCCGCGGGTGAGCCACAGCTCGTTGCGGATCACCAGGACCACGAGTTCGCTGAACCCGAACGTCACGATGGCGAAGTAGTCGCCCGTGAGCCTCAGGGTGGGCGCGCCCAGGAGGATGCCCCACAGGGCGCCGTTGAGGGCGGCGAGCGGAAGGATCACCCAATAGGACCAGCCGTAGTGGATGGTGAGGAGCCCCGCCGTATAGGCTCCGATCCCGTAGAACCCCACGTAACCCAGGTCCAGGAGCCCCGTGAACCCGGGCACGATGTTCAGGCCCAGGGCGAGCGCCATGTAGACCATGGTCAGGGTGGCCACCCGGGTCACGTAGTTCGTGGCGTCGCCCAGGGGCATCCACGGGAGGGTGAGGGCGAAGAGCAGTACGACCAGGGTGGCTTCCCTGGGGTGGTCCTCCACCGCGGCCCGGATCCGGCGTACCCGTTCGCGTACCGTGGTGAGCGCCTGCATGGCGGCCTCCTCACACCTTCTGGATCATGGCCTTCCCGAGGAGGCCCGAGGGCTTGAACACGATGACCAGGATCATCACGGCGTAGGCGATGCCGTCCCGGTAGGCCGAAGACAGGTACCCCGCGCCGAACACCTCGGCCACGCCAAGGACCACGCCCCCCAACATGGCGCCGGGGACCGAGCCGATCCCGCCCAGCACGGCCGCGGCGAACGCCTTGATGCCGGCCACGTATCCCATGGTGGGCCAGATGGCGTTGTAGAACACGCCCACCAGGATCCCGGCCACGGCGCCCAGGGAGGACCCCAGGGCGAACGTGAACGAGATCACCCGGTTCACGTTGATGCCCATGAGGGCGGCCGCGCGCTTGTCCTGGGCGATGGCCCGCATGGCCGTGCCCACCTTGGTCCGGTGGATGATCGTGTGGAGCACGTACATCAGGACCACGGTGGTGATCAGGATGAACACCTGGAGCCAGGTGACCTGCACGTCCCGGATCCTGAGGGCCACGTCCGAGAAGAAGCCGGGCAGGGACTCCAGCGGGAAGCTCTTGATCTGGGCCCCCCATTTGATGAGCGCCAGGTTCTGGAAGAAGATGCTCATCCCGATGGCCGTGATCAGGGCGGCCAGCCGGGGCGCCTGTCGGAGGGGCCGGTAGGCCACGATGTCGAGCAGGATCCCGATCACGGCGCACGTGGCCACGGCCACGACCCCGGCCACGAAGAAGGGTACGTGGTAGACCGTGACCAGGTGGTAGGCGATGAACGCCCCGAGCATGTAGATCTCGCCGTGGGCGAAGTTGATCAGCTCGATCACGCCGTAGACCATGGTGTAGCCCACCGCGATCAGGGCGTACACGCCGCCCACCGTGAGTCCGTTCACCAGCTGCTGCAGGAACAGCGACGAGGCGTCAAACAGGTTCTGCCAGTCCAACGGGAGGACCTCCTATCCGGTGCTCGAGGGGTCGTCTCGGTCGGTTCCGGAAGCTCCGGAAACGGCAGGGCCGGACGAAGTCCGGGGGGCTAAAGCGGGAACAGGTAGGCGGGGTCCGCCTACCTGTTCCCAGGGTTGCCTCGATGGGCCGGGCTACTTGATCTGCTTCTCGGCGCTCACCCACTTGCCGTTCTTGATGACCTTCACGAAGGCCGGCTTCAGGCAGTCGCCGTTCTCGTCAAAGTAGGTGGCACCGGTCACGCCCTGGTAGGCCTTTTCCGGGGAGTTCAGGCTCGCCAGGTAGTCGCGGATCTTCTCTCGATCCATGCCCACTTTGGCGATGGCCTCGGCGGCCAGCCCCACCGCGTCGTACGTGTTGGCCGCAAACCAGTTCGGCTCGGTGCCGTACTTCTTCCGGTAGGCCTTGATGAACCCCTGGGCCTCGGGGCCGGCCGCGTCGGGCAGGAAGGGCGTGGTCACGAACAGGCCCTCGGCGTCCTTGTTCTTCAGCATGATGGCGTCGTCCAGGCCGTCCGCCCCGAAGAAGCCCACCTTCATACCCAGCTTGGCCGCCTGGCTCACGATCAGGGTGCCCTGCGGGGCGTAGCCGGGGATGAAGATGGCGTCGGGTTTCATCATTTTGAACTTTGAAAGCTGGGGGGTGAAGTCCGTGGTGTCCGAGGTGTAGGCCTCCTCGCCCACGATCTTGATGCCGCGCTTCTTGGCCTCGGCTACAAACGCGTTCTTGAGGCCGATGGAGTAGTCGTTGGTCTCGTAGAAGATGGCCACCTTCTTCCAGCCCTTCACCTCGTCGATGTAGCGGGCCAGGAACGAGCCCTGGAAGTCGTCCTTGTACACGTTCCGGAAGTAGTACGGGCTGGACTTACAGAGGTTGGGGTTCGTGGAGGCGGGCGAGATGGCCGGGAGGTGCGCCTCCTTGTAGATCGGGGCCGCGGCCAGGCTGGCCGAGGAGCACAGGTGCCCCACCACGATCACGATGTCCTTGTCGTTGGCCAGCTTGGTGGCCACGTTGGCGGCCTCCTTGGGGTCGCAGAGCTCGTCCTCCAGCAGGATCTCCACCTTCTTGCCGTTGATCCCGCCGGCCGCGTTGATCTCCTCGGCCTTGAGCATGGCGCCGTTCTTCACCCCTTCCCCGAAGGACGCGAGCGGCCCGGTGAACGGGGAGGCCACCGGGATCTTGATGGTGTCGGCCGCAAGGGCCGCGGATCCGGCCAGGCACGCCGAAACGGCCAACCACAGGAGAGCGGCTCTTCTCATCTCCCTTCCTCCTTTTCTGTTTCGTGGCACCAAACCGTATGGCAGGGGAACTCCGACCCAAAGGTGGCGCGAATCTTAGTGGAGCGTAGGGGTAGTGTCAAGAAGCAAAACAGGGTGTGAAAGCCCCCCTCAGGTTTTGGGGGAATCAAACGGTCCGTTGACCCTCCGGATCCGCGTTTCTATAATCGGCCGCCCACTCCCGCTGCCACGGAGCCGACGTGAACCCGCCCGATTCCCTTCCGTTCTCGGCCCATTCGGCCCGTACCCTGAAGGAGTTGCGGGCCCTGTACCGCATCAGCATGGCCGTGGGCGCCTCTCTGGACCTGGCCGAGGCCGTGGGACCGGTGCTCCGAATCCTGGCCGAGGAGCTGGGTATGGAGCGGGGCACCCTGGCCCTGCTCGACCCGGACACCGGCGAACTGGCCATCGAGGTGGCCCACGGCCTCACCCCGGCCGAGGTCCGCCGCGGGCGCTACCGGGTGGGCGAAGGTGTGGTGGGCCGGGTGCTGGAGCGGGGGGAGCCCATGGTGATCCCCAGCATCGGCAACGAGCCCCTGTTCCTGGACCGCACGGGTTCACGCCGGGGCATCGATCGTTCCCGGGTGGCGTTCCTGTGCGTGCCCATCAAGGTGGGCGGCGACACCGTGGGCGTGTTGAGCGCCGATCGGCTTCCCGCGGCCGGCGAGGACCTGGAGGACGACCTCCGGGTCCTGACGATCGTGGCCGGGCTCGTGGCCCAGGCCGTGCGGATCCAGCGGATGGTCCGGGGTGTCAAGGCCGCCCTGGCCGAGGAGAACCAGCGGCTCCGCCACGCCCTGGAGGCCCAGTACGGCATGGCCAACTTCATCGGCACCAGCCCGGCCCGCCGGGCGGTGGCCGAGCAGATCCGGCTGGCGGCACGCACCCGCACGCCCGTACTGATCACGGGCGAGCGGGGCACGGGCAAGAGCTTCGTCGCCCGCACCATCCACTTGGCATCGGACCGGTCGTCCTTCCCCTTTTCGGCCGTGGTGTGCAGCGCCGGTTCGGACGAGGCCCTGGAACTGGTGCTGTTCGGGCCCGAGGGGGTGCTCCGCGGCGGCGGGGCCGGCACGGTGTTCCTGGACGACGTGGACGCCCTGGGCCCCAGGCTCCAGCAGGAGTTGCTGGCCGCGATCCAGGCCGGGGGCCGGGGAGGGGGGGTGCGGGTCGTGGCGGCCAGCCGCCGCGAACTGGCCGAGCGGGTGCGCAGGGGGGCGTTCCTGCCCGAGCTCTACCGCCGACTGGGGAGCGTGCCCATCCACCTGCCGCCGCTGCGGCAGATGCTGGAGGACCTGCCGGCGTTCGCCCGGATGTTCTTGAGGCGCCTGGGGGGGGAGGGGGTCTCGCTGTCTCCCGAGGTCGAGGACCTCCTCCAGCGCTACCCGTGGCCCGGCAACCTCTCGGAGCTGGAGGCCGTGTTGGCCGAGGCATTGGAGCGCTGCCCCGGGGACCGGATCCGGCCACGGGATCTGCCCGAACGCATCCGGGGGGGCGGGAGCACGGACCCGGCCGAGGTGGAGACCGTGCTCGCCCGGTGGGCGGACCATCTGTTGGAACACCCTCCGCCCGAGGGCGTGTACCGGGCCGTGCTGGACCGGGTGGACCGGGTGCTCGTGCGGCGGGCCCTGGCCAGGGCGGGAGGCGTGCGCCTCCAGGCCGCCCGCCTCCTGGGCATCAATCGCAACACCCTGTACGCCAAGCTCGACCGGATGGAGGACGCGTGACCGCCCCGGTGCGGTACGAGCTGGTTCACCGGGACGCCCGGACCCGGGCCCGCGCCGGGGTCCTCCACACCCCGCGGGGTGCCGTGGAGACCCCCGTTTTCATGCCCGTGGGCACCCAGGCGGCCGTCAAGACCGTGGACCCGGATCTCGTGGCCCGGGCGGGCGCCCGGATCGTGCTGGCCAACACCTATCACCTCTACCTCCAGCCCGGCCCGGCCGTGGTGAAGCGGTGCGGCGGCCTCCACGGGTTCATGGCCTGGAGCGGCCCGATCCTGACCGACTCCGGGGGGTTCCAGGTGTTCAGCCTGCCCGGCCGGATCATCACCGAAGAGGGGGTCCGGTTCCGGTATGAAAAGAACGGGAAACCCGCCTTCCTGAGCCCGGAGGCCTCCGTCCGCATCCAGAACGAGCTGGGTGCGGACATCATCATGGCCTTTGACGAGTGCATCCCGTACCCGGCCGACCACGGATACGCGGCCGAGTCCGTGGAGCGCACGATCCGGTGGGCCGAGCGGTGCCTGGAGGCCCACGGCCGCGCCCGGGACCAGGCGCTGTTCGGGATCGTTCAGGGATCGGTGTATCCGGACCTGAGGGAACGGTGTGCCCGGGCACTGGTGGAGATGGATTTTCCGGGATACGCGGTGGGGGGGGTGAGCGTGGGCGAGGGCCACGAGCTCATGAAACGCGCCGTGGAGATGACCGAGCCGTTCCTGCCCGAGGACAAGCCCCGCTACCTCATGGGGGTGGGAAAGCCCGAGGACGTTCTCGAGGCCATCGAGCGGGGGATGGACATGTTCGACTGCATCATCCCCACCAAGTTCGCACGAGGCGGCACCCTGTTCACGTGGACCGGCAAGCTCCGGATCCACAAGAAGGTGTACCGCAAGGATCGGTACCCCATCGACACCTCGTGCCCGTGCCCCACGTGCCAGCGGTTCCCCCGAGCCTACCTCCACCACCTGTTCGCGGTGGACGAGCCCCTGGGCAAGGCGCTGGCCTCGGTCCACAACATCCACTTCTACATGGATCTGGTGCGCCGGGCCCGGGAGGCGATCCTGGAAGACCGGTTCCTGGAGTTCAAACGGGATTTCTATTCGGGATTCTTCGGGGATCCGGCGGGCCCCCGGTCGCACGCCGTGGCGTGACGCCGATCTACCAACCCGGGGTTGCCCGCTCTCGGGCACCTGTGGATAAAGCAGATCCCGGGGCGAGATCACCGGTTTTTCGGGCACCAGCGGCCTCCGGCCGTGCGCAAAATCGGACACTTGTACGTAACTATCTGAAATTATTTACGTTTTGTCGTGACCCGCTGGGTGCACAAAAATTGTGCAGTTCGGGTTCCGGCTCGGCAGATCAGGGGCCTTTCCGGTTTATCCATAGGGTTGTCCACACGTTATCCACAGGTTTTGTGGATTCCCTGGGGAAGATCCCGGGCCAGGCGGGGACTCACCCAGAACCGGTGCAGGGTGGCGGTGTCGCGGATCCGCACGGCAGCGGCCCGGTCCGGCCCGAGTCCCAGGGAGTCGAGGGCCACGGCCACGGCCTGGACCTCGTCCCGGGCCACGTAGGGAAGGCTTGCGGCCTCGAGGAAACCCGTGGCCCGGGCGTTGGCATAGGTGGCCTCCCAGTCGATGCGGTCGGCGAGGCGCCGGGTCACCACGTCGGCGTATCCCACGCCGTTGGCGTTGCCGTCGCTTCCGTCCGAAAGATCCAGGGCCACGATGCGCCGGATCCTCGGGAAGGCCCCGCATCCGGGAAAACGGCGTTCCAGCCCGATCACGTGGAGGTCCATGCCCGTACCCGAGATGTCCTTGCCGATCCGTTCCACCACGAGCAGGTCCAGTTTGTCCCAGGGCAGCCGGGGGAGGAGGCTCCGGGAGAGCGAGAGGAGTTCCGCCTCCTGCTCCAGCCAGGAGGGGGGGGCGAGCACCCGGACCTCGCAGATCGCCCCGCGGCCGTCCTGGAGCAAGGCCACACCGAAGGGCACCTTGCCCGAGCCGAGCCAGAACGCGAGCACCTCAGGGATCCCGCGGGCCAGCCCGAACCGGTGGAGCGCCCGGGCGCTTCGGGCCTTGCCCAGGCCCACGGCCAGCAGCTTGGCCGGACCGCTTTCGAGGCGCCCCTGGAAGGCGGTGTGGGGTTTCACGCGGTGGATGGGCACGATCCAGCGGCACTCCCAGGCCGTGCGGTCGCACCACACGGTAAGCCCCAAGGAGGTGCGGCCCGCCTCCACCACGTGGGGGCGGCTCACCACCGGGGCGCCCACGGTTCCAGGGGCCACGCCCCGCAAGGCCAGGGTCTTCTCCTGGCCCTCGGCCGTGTCGCCGCCGTGGGTTCCCATGGCCGGTACGATCACCGGTTCGGCCCCCCGTGAGCGCAGATGGGCCACCAGCGCGGCGACAAGGGAGCCCAGCCCGGGGATCGCGCGGCTTCCCACGGCCACGGCCACCGGGCCCGGAAACGGGCCGGCCGAGGCCGGCGAGGATTCGAGCGCGGCGCGCAGGGCGGCCACGGGTTCAGGAAGGGCCCGGGAGGGAATCTCCCGGCTCACCGGGATCCAGCGGATGGGGTCGGGCATGGCATCCTCTGAAGGGGCGGCCTGTGGCCCTAACTATACCTCGGGAGCGTTTCGGAGTTCAGGAGACCGGATTCAAAGATCGGGATCGTCCCGTTTCCTGACGCCCGAGCCCGGGGGGCCTTCCCGGACCTCGGTGATGCCGCCCGGGGCCCGTGTCCGTTTCGGGACCACGGCCTCGGCGGTGCCGGCGTTGGGGGCCTGGCTCGGCAGCGTGGGGGTGGGGTGGTGCCCCCGTGCGCTCGGTCCGGGTTTCGTGCCTTTGCTCCGCCTCGGGGGTGGGCCCGGTGGGGAGACGGCGTGGCTGGCCTTCCGGCCGTGACCCTGGAGCGGCTGCGCGGGATGCCGGCCCGGGGGCTCGTCTCCGCTCGCGGCCCCGGCC
>CAZBGL010000083.1:0-7771 GCA_964491375.1 uncultured Thermodesulfobacteriota bacterium
GCTCGAGAAGTCCCGGGTCGTCCATGCCCAGTTCCATCACGTCGCAGCACTTTCGGCCGTAGAGCCCGACGAGGTGGTCGATCACAGGACGGGGGAAGTGGTCCATTCTCCGGGTACATTCGACCAGGTTCTCCCTGAAAATGACCGGGTCCCGGAACCCACCGCCGAACAGGGGCACCCGGTCGGCCGAGCCTTCCACCGGGTGGCCCAGGGTGCGACTCACCGCGTCCACCCCCTCCTCCGCGAGACGGCGGAACAGGGAGAGGTTCGCGCCCACGAGCGTTACGAAACCAGGGGCCGTGCGGTCGCCCACGGCGCTCCGCGCGCACGGGACCCACTTCATCTCCCGCTCGCCCGCCGAGCGAGGTGCCGCCCAGGTCCCGGTCTCCATCAGGATCACGGAACCCTCCGAAGGGGCCAGTCCCGGAAGATACCGTGCTGTCCTCCGAAGCAGGTCGCGGACCTCCTCCCTCGAAGGTTCGCCCCCGGAATCCGGGGACAGGGTCCAGCCCACCACGACCTGGCCGTTGCGAGGCAGGGAAAGCAGAGGGGGATCCGCATCCACCCAAACCGCCGAGTCCAGGTCCGCGTCGATCCACACCTGGCAGGCCCGGAGCGCACGGGCCACCGGGTTCCAGTCCGACCGGAACCGGAGCCCCACCTCATCCACCCACGGCCCGGCCGCGTTGATCACGGTGCGGGCGTTCACGGTTTCGGTTCGACCCCCCTCGCGGTTCCTCACCTCCAGCTCGAACCCGTCGGGATGCGACCGGATCCGCAGCACTTCGTGGTAGTTCCGGCACGTGGCCCCGTGCTCGCGGGCGGAGAGCACAAGGTCCAACACGAGGCGGGAGGGGAAGAGGATCTGGGAATCGTAGAAAAGCCCGGCGCCGCACAGCCCCTCCTCCCTGAGTACGGGGGCCCGCCGCAGGGCGTCCCTCGGGTTCAGAACGGCGCGGTGGGGTGTGCCCCGGCCGTAACTGAGGAGATCGAACAGCGCGAAACCGGCGCGGAGCCGCCACAATCCCGGGGTCTCCCCTTGGAACACGGGCACCACCACTGGCACCGGCCGGACCAGGTGGGGGGCCAGGTGGAGCAGCACGTCGCGCTCCCTTTGGCACTCCAAGGCCTCGTGGAATCTCCGGGCCCGTGCGAACCGGAGTCCTCCGTGGACAAGGCCCGCGGCCTTGCCGGACGCCCCGGACGCCCAGTCTCCACGCTCCAAGAGGACGCAGCTAAGCCCTCGAAGCGCGGCGTCCCTGGCGGCGGCGGCCCCCACCACCCCCCCCCCGATGACGGCCACGTCGTAACGGGCTGCACCCACCACCTATTCTTCTCCGAGCACGATGCGCAGCACCAGGTTGGCCTGCATGTGGGCCGCCACCCCCACCCGGGGTGCCATGAGTCCCACGCCGGGCTGGGCCGCGGTTTCCAGATCGCCCACCACGAACAGCCGGGTGCCCATTCGGTGGGTTCGGATGGCGTCCGCCGGACCGTAACCCGCCAGCCCGGAGGCTGCCACAACCCAGGTGTCGGGAAGGCGCGCGAGAAGCGTTTCCACCAGGATGGCCTTCTGGTCCGCCCGGTCGAACGCCTCCACCACGACGTGGCAGCCGGAAAACACGGAAGGGATGTTCCCTGGCCCGAGGACCAGGCGGTGCGTCTCGACGTGGATGTACGGGTTGATACGTTCCAGCGTGGCGGCCAACGCGTCCACCTTGGGCTGTCCGATCTGGTCGACGAAGTACTGCTGCCGGTTCAGGTTGCTCGGTTCCACCACGTCGAAGTCGGCCAGAACCAGGGTGCCGAACCCGGTGCGCGCCAGGGCGATCGCCACCTGGCTCCCCAGTCCCCCCAGGCCGGCCACCCCCACGCGGGCCCGCCGGACCCTGCTGTGCACCCCCGGGGTGTGCCGCGCCATCAGGAGGTGCTCGAGTTCTTCAGGGGGTGGGATCTCCCCTCGCCGGATCAGGACGATCTCGTCCCCGTCCTCCACGAGGGTGTCCCCCAGGGCCGGGAATCCGTTGCGGATCCAGACGTCCGCCCCGGGTTTCTCCGCCCGCACCACGTCGGCCACGGTGGTGCCGGGTGGGTAGTGCCGCACCCGCTCATTGACCCGTACCGTGATCATGATCCACAACCTCGCCGCCGGGGATTGTGGCATCCCGGGTGGGTTCTGGCAAGGGGGCTTGACACCGGGCATCCAGCGGCTACCTTCGGTTACGTGTCCAGCGGGGGCGGGGTGGCCGGTTCCCCTGCGCCCGGGGGCCCGACGACGGGCCGGCGTCGATGCGGGTTCGTGGACGAGGAGGACGGCAATGGGCGAGTGGGAGGTGATCAAGGGCCTTGCACGGCTTCCACCAAGCGCTTCGCCGTTTTTCACCCTCTACCTCAACACCCGCTGGTCCACGGAGAAGGAACGGGAACGTGTCCGGATTTTCGTGAAGTCCCATCTCCGGCAGTGCCTGGGCGGCCCCGGGGAGCCCCTGCCGGGTGTCAGGGAGGATGCGGAGAAGATCGAGTACTACGTTCGCGGGCTCGTGAATCGTGAATGGGATGAGGTCTACGGCGGGATCGCGGTGTTCGCGTGCTCCGCCCTGGGCGTCTACCGGGTGGTGAAGAGCCACATCCCCTTCGCGGACGAGTTCCGGTGCTCGGACCGGCCGGTCCTTCGCCCGGTCGTGGAGAACCTGCACGAAGGAGAAAGGGGTGTCCTGGCGCTAGTGGGGGCGGACTCGGGGAAGCTGTACGAGTTCCACCTGGGCGGTGTGGTCCGGGAGTACGCGTTCGAGGACGAGGAGTTCCCGGGCCGCCACGATCAGGGGGGATGGAGCCAGGCCCGGTACCAGCGCCACATCGAGGATCACCTCCTCCGGAATCTCCGGCGCTTGGCCGGCCGTCTGGTGAGTTGGGTCGACGAACACGATGTGCGCCGGATCGCCGTGGCGGGTCCCGAGGAGGTGGTTACGGCCTTCGTGCGGGAACTGCCCGAGCGCGTGGTCCAGAGGGTGTGTGCCCGGCTCCACGTGGATCCCCATGCCGGATTCGAGCGGGTGCAGAAAGAGGTCTTGGATGCTTTTCGGAGTGCTCGCCGGCAAGAGGATCGCCGCCGCGTGGTGGAGGTGCTGGAGCGCGGGGGACGCAGGGCAGGCGTGGGCCTCGGGGCAGTGGCCGAGGCCGTAAGGGACGGAAAAATCCACCGGTTGTTCCTGGACCGGGCGTTCCAGGTGCAAGGATGGAAGTGTTTTGCCTGTGGCGAAATGGGGGAGCGAACTCCCTTGGGATGCCCACGGTGTGGAGAACCGGTGGAGACGGTTGAACTGGGGGAGGAGTTCGTCCGGGGTGTGCTGGCCGCGGACGGGGAGGTGTTTGTGGTGACCGGAGTGCCGGAGTTGGAGCGGGCGGGTGGGGTTGCGGCCGGACTGCGCTATTGACGCGGGGAACGCGGCAGGTCGGTCCCCGCTGGATGGCGGGACCCGGAGCGCGCCAAGGGTATGTCGCTTCTGGGGGTCTGCCCCGTGAATCCAGATCCGTGCCGGGTGTCCGGCCCGGACCGATGGAGCCCCTATGGGTGGGTGACTCACGTCCTTCGGGACCGTCCCGGGAAAGGAGAGGATCATGGCCGTAGCGCGTGTGACCGAGATCATTGCAGCGAGCCCGGTGAGCTTTGAGGACGCCGTGAAGAAGGGGTTCGAGCGGGCCGCGAAAACGCTCCGCAACATCACGGGATTCCACGTGACGGACTGGCGGGCCAGCGTCAGGGACGAGCAGATCCAGGAGTACCGGGTTACCCTGCGGGTGACGTTCCTCCTGGAGGATACGCTGTAGCCTGGCGGCCGCGCCCGGAAAGGCGTTCGGAGAGCGCCTCGTAACACGCGTCGGGCACGCGGAGCGATCCGAAGCCGGTTCCCAGTTGGGGCCCCTCGCCGTCGGGGTGGTGAAAGTCGCTTCCACCGGTGACGAGCAGGCGGTGGGCACGGGCGAGGGCGCGGTATCGAGCCACTTGGTCCGGGGTGTGCCGGCTGTAGTACGCTTCGATGCCGGCAAGGCCCAGATCGAGCAGGTGATGGACCAGCCGGGGCAGGAACGCCGGGTGCTTTTCCTCGAGCAGTCCCGGATGCGCCAGCACCGGAAGCCCCCCCGCCTCCCGGATCAGGCGGCAGGCATCGGCCGGGCACAGGCGCTCCTTGTCTACGTATGCGGGCCGCCCTCGTCCGATGAGGCGATCGAACGCCTCTTGGACGGACGCCACGACTCCCTTGTTCACGAGGACCCGGGCAAAGTGTGGCCTGCCCACCACCTCACCCCGGGCGGCCGCCTCCACTTCCTCGAGGGTGATCTCGATCCCGAGCGCCCTCAGTTTCTCCACCATGCGCGGATTTCGCGCATTGCGGCTCTGGATGAGCCGTTGGAAGGCCTGGGCCACGCCCGGTGTGATGCGGTCTACCCCGTAGCCCAGCAGGTGGAACGTGACCCCCTCCCACCGGACCGAGATCTCCACCCCGGGCACGACGGGCATCCCGAGTTCTCGCCCGGCGGCCAAGGCCTCGGGGTTCCCGTCCACGGAGTCGTGGTCGGTGATGGCGACCGCGTGCAGGCCGAGCCGGGCCGCCGCCTCGACCACCTGGCGTGGGGTGAGCGTTCCGTCCGAGCAGGTGGTGTGGACGTGGAGATCGACCATGTCTCACCCTTCGGCATCGGGAAGGGGCCGTATAAGGGGAAAGGGCGCGCTCCGTCAAGTGGGCTCGGCGGAAGCCCCCTGCCCCATCGGGAGCCGAATGGGGGCACGAAAGGGGAGGGCCCTGCGTCCGCCCCCCCTTCTGCCCCGGAAGGGCGCAGGCGCAGCGCCCGGTGGACAAAGGCGCCGGTCCGTCCCCGGAGGGACGCTCACTTGACTTTGCCCCGAGGGGCATCTAGCATCGCAGCACTTGGAGTGAAAGCCCCCGTAGCTCAGGTGGATAGAGCACAGGATTCCTAATCCTGGTGCCGCAGGTTCGAGTCCTGCCGGGGGCGCCACGCCGCTTTCCGCGCAATCGAACCGGGAGGCCCGGAGGCTCGGATGAACAAATCGGAGCTGATCAAGGCCCTCTCCGAACGGGGCCGGATGCCGCTCAAGGCCGCCAAGGAAGCGGTGGATACGTTCTTTGAGGCGATGGCCGAGGCCATTCTCAGGGACGAGCGGATCGAGATCCGCGGGTTCGGCAGTTTCGCCACCAAGGCTTATGGGGCCTATGTGGGCCGCAATCCCAAGACCGGGGAGAAGATCCACGTACCTCCCAAGAAGCTCCCGTACTTCAAGGTAGGCAAGGAGCTGCGGGAGAGGATCGACTCCTGACCCCCCACCGGGCCACCGCGTTCGTTTCGGGGAGAGAGGCGGTTTTCATGTGCGTGGCCGTGCCCGGCGAGGTGGTACGGATCGACCCCCAGGGCACCGCTGAGGTGGATTTCGGCGGGGTGCGCCGGATTGTGTCCCTGGCCCTTCTCCCCGACGTGAACGTGGGAGACTATGTGATCGTCCACGCCGGATTCGCCCTCCATCGGGTGGATCCCGAAGAGGCCCGCCGCACCCGGGAGCTGTTCCGGGAGATCCTCGATGATCTCCCCCTTTGATGCCGCCTCCCCCTCCCACGAGGTTCTCCGAGCCCTCACACGACGGCTGCGCGCGTACTCCGGCCCGCCGGTGCGGGTCATGGAGGTGTGCGGCACCCACACCGTAGCCATTGCCCGTATGGGCCTTCGGAACGTGCTTCCGGAAACGGTGCGCCTTCAGTCCGGGCCGGGGTGTCCGGTGTGTGTCACCCCCGTGGAGGTGTTCGACGCGGCCGTCCATCTGGTGCGGGAGCGCGGGATCACCCTCGCAACCTACGGCGACGCGCTGAAGGTCCCCGGGACAGAGACCACCTTGGCCGAGGTTCGGGCCCGGGGCGGAGACGTGCGTGTGGTCTATTCGGCGGCCGACGCCTTGGCCCTCGCCCGGAGTGATCCGGACCGGGAAGTGGTGTTTTTCGGGCTGGGTTTCGAGACCACCGCACCCACCGTGGCCCACACCGTTCTGGAGGCCAGCCGGACAGGGGTCCGGAACTACTCGGTGCTGTGTGCCCACAAGGCGATCGTGCCGGCCATGACGGCCCTCCTCCAGGATCCGGAGGTCCGGGTCGGGGCGTTCCTGTGTCCAGGGCATGCCAGCATGGTCCTGGGGGCTCAAGCCTATCGGCCGGTTGCCGAACAATACGGTGTTCCCTGTGTGGTGGCGGGGTTCGAACCCGGGGACGTGCTCTTGGGGTTGTTGCGCCTGCTGGCCCAGGTCGAGCGTGGCGAGGCGCGGGTGGAAAACGCCTATCCCAGGGCGGTGGCCTGGGAGGGCAATCCCCACGCGATGGCCCTGATGGACCGGGTGTTCGAACGGGTAACCGCCCGCTGGCGCGGGCTGGGCGAGATCGCCGCGAGTGGGTACCGGCTGCGCGAGGCGTTCGCGCCTTGGGACGCCAGCCGTCGGTTTCTCGAGGGGATTCGGTTCGCCGGCAGAGAACCCCGGGGTTGCCGGTGCGCGGAGGTCCTGAGGGGGATCATCGAGCCGGACGAGTGCCCCTTGTTCGGAGAACAATGCACTCCGGACGCCCCCCGGGGGGCGTGCATGGTGAGCTCGGAAGGGGCATGCGGTGCCCGGTACCGTTATGGAAGGTTTGAGCGTGCATGAGGCGGTGGTCACCCGGGCCCACGGGGGGGGCGGGGTTCAGACGCGGGCCCTGATCCGGGGGGTCTTTTTGAAACACTTTGCGGACCCTGTTCTGGGGCGGCTGGAGGACGCGGCCGTGCTTCCGGCCCCTGCGGGACGGATCGCCGTGACCACGGACTCCTTCGTGGTGGAGCCGTGGCGTTTCCCCGGGGGCAACCTGGGGGACCTGGCCGTGTGCGGCACGGTGAACGACCTGGCCATGGCAGGCGCCCGGCCCCTGTACTTGACGGCAGGGTTTGTCCTCCCCGAAGGGTTTCCCCTGGTGGCCGTCGATGAGATCGCCGGGGCCATGGCGCGCCGGGCCCGGGAGGCCGGGGTTCGGATCGTGGCCGGTGACGTGAAGGTGGTGGACTCCGGGGGGCCGACGGTGAACACGGCCGGGGTCGGGGAGGTCCCTCGGGGAGTGGACGTGAGGGCCGATGGCGTCCGGCCCGGAGACGCGGTACTCTTGACCGGGGACGTGGGCCGGCACGGGATCGCGGTGGTCTCCCAGCGCGAGGGGTTGGCGTTTGCCAGCGAGATCGCCAGCGACGTAGCCCCGTTGAACGGTTTGGTGGAGAGCCTGTTCCGGGCGGAGGTGGAAGTTCGGGCGTTGCGCGATCCCACGCGGGGGGGGGTGGCCGGGGTGCTCAACGAGATCGCCGCCCAGGCGGGGGTGGCGATCGAGATCGAAGAGGATCGGATACCGGTCGATCCGGCCGTGAGGAGCGCTTGCGACCTTTTGGGGTTCGACCCGCTCGAGGTGGCCAACGAAGGGTGCGCGGTGGTGTTCGTGTCCGAGCAGGACGCCGACCGGGCGGTCGGCGTCCTGCGGAGCCACCCCCTGGGACGCCGCGCCGCCCGCATCGGGAGGGTGGCGGACGGGCCGCCCCGGGTCGTTGCTCGCACACCGCTGGGCGGGTGGCGTCTGGTGGACGAACCCGCGGGGGAGCTCCTTCCGCGGATCTGCTGACCCGAAGCTCGCCCGCGCCCGGGTTGGGGACGGGTTGCGCGGGGGAGGGAACCGATGAGCGACCGAGCGACCGTGCTGGTGGT
>CAZBGL010000084.1:0-2501 GCA_964491375.1 uncultured Thermodesulfobacteriota bacterium
TGGCGCCTCGCCCCCGGAGGCGAGACGGGCCGCTCGGCCAAGAACTACCTGGACCTCCTGGAGTGACATGACCGAACCTCGTCCCCCCGACCCCGGAGCCCGCCCTGAGGAATCGGGATTCGGCGCGCACCTGCGCGGGGCGCGGGAGCGTGCGGGCCTCACCCTGGAGGACCTGGCACGGGCCACGCGGATCCCGGCCGAGCGCCTCAGGGCGCTGGAGGCCGAGGACTGGGCCCGGTTTCCCGGGGGGGTGTTCGGCCGGGGGTTCGTCCGGAACGTGGCCCGGGAACTCAGGCTTCCCGAAGACGAGACGGTGGAGCGGTACCGCCGGGCCCGGGGGGAGGAGACGGGCCGCCCTGCCGTGCCCAAGGGGCTTCCCGAGCCGGACTGGGAGGTGCGCCTGGGTCCGGGCCGGGCCGCCCGGTTCTGGCCGGTGCTCCTCGTGCTGGCGATCGTGGCGGCCGGGGCGTTCCTGTGGCTCCACCTGCCGGCGGTTCAGCCGCTCCTGCCCGTTCCCACGGGTGAGCCCCCGGAACCCGTGGCCTCGGCGGGGTCGGGGGAGGCCGCGGCGCCGTCCCGGCCGGAGGCCGGGCCAGGGGCCCCGGCTCCTCCGGTTCCCGAGGCCAGACCCTCGCCGGCGGAACCGGCTCCCCCGCCCGGGTCCCGCACGGCCCCGCCCTCCGCACCCGGGCCCCCGCCGCAGACGCTCACACTGGAGGTCCGCGCCGTGGACAAGGCCTGGGTGCAGGTGGTGACGGACGGCGGCGAGCCCCAGGCCCGGGTGTTCAAGCCGGGCGAACGCCGCACGTTCCAGGCCCGGGAGGGATTCCGGGTCAAACTCGGCAACGCCGGGGGGGTGCGGCTGTACTGGAACGGGCAGGCCTTGAAGCCTCCGGGCGTGCCCGGCCAGGTCAAAGAAATCGTCTTGCCCAGAGACCTGGAGGCGCTGAGACCGTGAGCGCGTACGACCCGGTGGCCCGGGAGGCGGCGCGGTTCCTGGGCCCTTCTTGGGAGGCGGATGCAGCCGTGGTGCTGGGCTCGGGTCTCGACGGAATCGCCGAGCGGTTTGGCGAGGAGGCCCGCGTGGCCTACGCCGAACTGCCGCTGATGGGGACGTGCGCGGTGCCCGGTCACCGCGGCGTCCTCTCCCGGACCACCCTGGAGGGGCTCCGGGTGCTCCTGTTTCGAGGGAGGCGGCACCTGTACGAGGGGATCCCCCCTTCCGAGGCCGCGGCCACCGTTCGGCTGGCCGCAGCCCTGGGGGCCGAACTGGTCGTGCTGTTCGCGGCCGTGGGAGGGGTGGCCCCCGACCTGGGACCCGGGGACTGGGTGTTCGTGGCCGACCACCTGAACTGGATGGGCCGCAACCCCCTGGAAGGGGTGCGCACCGACGCGGGCCCGCCGTTCCTGGATCTCGGCCGCCTGTACCGGACCGACCTGCTCCCCGGCATACGCGAGCGGGCGCGGCCCAGGGGGATCGACGTGCGCGACGGGATCTATGCGGCGTTCCCCGGCCCGACCTACGAGACCCCGGCCGAGATCCGGTGGGCCCGGCTGGCCGGCGCCGCGGTGGTGGGCATGTCGGTGGTGCCCGAGGCCGTGTGGGCGCGGTTCCTGGGGATGGACGTGGTGGCCTGGGCCCGGGTGGCCAACCCGGCGGCCGGACTGGGGCACGGGCCGGTGACCCACGACGAGGTGCTGGCGGTGTGCCGGGAGGCCGGCCCGCAGGGGGCGGTCCTGTTGGAACTCACCCTGAGAGCATGGCGTTCGACGAGGCAAGGCACATGAACGAGGAGACCGAGAGCCGCGGCGAGCCGGTGCGCGCGGTGAGCCTGCTGTCGGGCGGGCTGGACTCGATCCTGGCCACCCGGGTGGTCCAGGACCAGGGGGTGGAGGTGCTGGCGGTGCACTTCATCACCCCGTTCTTCGGTGACAGCCGGCGCGGGCGCGAGGCCGAGGTGGAGGCCCTGTACCGGGAGCGCTACGGGATCCGGGTGCGCGTGGTCGACGTGTCGGACGAGTACATGGAGGTGCTGGGCAACCCCCGGTACGGGTACGGGAAAAACTTCAACCCCTGTGTGGACTGCAAGATCTTCCTGGTGCGAAAGGCCCTGGAGATCATGAAGCAGGTCGGCGCGCGCTTCCTGATCACCGGCGAGGTGCTGGGCCAGCGGCCCATGAGCCAGCGCCGCGACGCCATGAACGCCGTGGCCCGTCGGTCGGGCGCGCGGGAGATCATCCTCCGCCCCCTGTCGGCGCAGTTGTTGCCCATCACCGCGCCCGAACGCCACGGATGGGTGGACCGGAAGAAACTCTTCGCCTTCCGGGGTCGGTCGCGCAAGCCCCAGATGGAACTGGCCCGGAGGCTGGGCATCGCCGACTACCCCACGCCCGCGGGCGGGTGCTATCTCACCGACCCGGTGCTGGCGGCGCGGGTGAGGCGCTACTTCGAGGAGGTGCCCCCGGATGAACGCTCGGCCGAGGACGTGCGGCTCCTCCTC
>CAZBGL010000085.1:0-2760 GCA_964491375.1 uncultured Thermodesulfobacteriota bacterium
GGCCAGGGCCTGGAGGGGCTCCTCGGCCCGCCGGTCGTCCGGGCCGGCCATGTACCGTTCGGTGGTATGCACGTCGGGGCGGATCCAGACCCGAAAGCCCTTCCGCTCCAGCAGGGCGGAGGCGCCCCGGATGCGAAGGGGCTCCACAGCCCCTGCAGGAGCAACCAGCGCCACGGTGTCTCCCGGCCGAACCCGTGGGGGGACGAGCAGCGCGCCCGGACTCATGACGCACCCCGTGCGGCCAAGAGGCCCCCGGAGAGGACCCGGTTCAGGGTCTCCCGAAAGACCTGCCGGCGGACCGGCCAGGGAGCCCGCTCGAACCGCGCGGTTTGGCCGCCGCCCCGGGCCCTGACCCGGTACACCCAGTACCCGTTGCCCGCCTCCACCGGGCCGACCACGTCGCCCGGCGCGGCGCGCAGAAGGACCTCGTACCCCGGGATGCCCGGGTAGAGGAACCGGCGGCCCAGTGCGCCCCCGAACCGGGCCGTGCCCCCCTGGCTCAGCTCCCGGGCCAAGTCGTCGAACGGTTCACCCCTCAGGGCCCGGGTCCGGGCCTCCTCGGCGCGCCGGAGCTGCTCCAGGCGGCGGGTCTCGCCGTCGAGGGGATCCACGTACCGGAAGATCCCCTGGAGCTCCACCCACGGGGGGATCTCCACGGGGGTCCCCTCCAGCTCCCGGGCCACCTCGGAAAGGATCGGAGCCGCCGACTCGAGTTCTTCCCATCGCCGGTCAAACGCCCGACCCGGGTCGGGGATCCGGGGCAGCCGGCCGCCCCAGGCGCGCTCGGCCACGGCGGCAAGCCAGCGTCCGCCGCGGGTGGCTGGCACGGCGGAACCGATCCGTTCCGCGGGAGGAGGCCTCCCCCGGACGCCCTGAACGGCCCGGACCCACGGGCCTGGCCCGCCGGGGCGCTCCAGGAGCGTGCCCCAGTCGAAAAGGCACAGGCCCTCGACCCCCTGCCGGCGGGCGGCCCGGGCGTCCCGGGCGACGGTTCCTGGGGCCTTGATGTACGCCCCCATACCGGCCCACACGGCCGTACCCCACGGCCGGGCCCATGTCACGGCCTCGCGCACCTGGGCTTCCACCCGTTCGGGGCCGCCGAAATAGGTCATGGGGAACAGGATGTCCACCAGACGTTCGGCCGTCCAGGTTCGCCAGTCCTGGCCCTTTTCCAGAAAGGCCCGTGCCGAGTCCGGGACCACGGCGGCCGATAGGACCATGCCCGGGTGCTCCTTCCCCAGCGCCGCCCGGACCGCCCGGACCAGCGCGGTGACCTGGGCGGCGCGCCAGTCGGCCCACACGAGCCCGAGGGTGGCGAGCACCCGGTCGCCCGGCGGCAGTTCGTCCCCAAGCCACGCCTCCGGGTCGGGCGCGCGCAGCTCGGGGGGAAGGAGGCGGGGATCGAGCCCCCAGGCATCGCGAAAGCGATCCCCCAGCACCCCCCCCTGGCCGTAACGGATGCCCGGGTAGCGCACGAAGTCCAAGTGGATCCCCGCCACGGGATACCGCGCCGCGATCTCGCGCACCACGTCCACGAAGTACTCCCTGTACCCCGGCACGGACGGATCCGCGTACACGCCTTCGATCCATCCCAGGGCCCTTTCCTCGAGGCCGTATCGCGCCACGGACCGCCCTTCGTCGTCCCGCAGGATCCATTCCGGGTGGGCCCGCACCGGGTGGTCCGGGCTCTTTGGAGGGTCCAGACCGCCCCATAGGTAGTACACGTTCACCCAGGCGTGAACCGGAACCTCCCGGCACGCCGAAAGCACCTCGGCCAAGGGGTCGAACCCGGGGGGTGCGTCGCGGAGCGGTTCGGCTCGCGGGGCCCGTTGGCTCGCGTAGTACGCGTCGCCCCGGCCCCGAACCTGCACGAGTACCAGGTCGAGCCCGTGGGCGCGGGCCTCCCGGCACACCTCCCGGACGGATTCGGGCCGGGTGAGGCGATCGCGCACCACCCAGGCGCCCACCTTTGCCCGGGGAAGGCAGCCCGCGAGCAACGTCACGGTCAACAGAGCAGCGGTGGCAAGAAGACGCCCGGTAGCCATGGGTCCCAAGCATCGGCGATTCGCTCGGGTGGGTCAACATCCCTTTCCGAAGCCCCTTAGGTCGCGGGTCCCCGAGCGTGGACGGAGGCGACCGCGTGGAGGATGGCGAGGACGTGCACGCTCCGGCCCCCTTCGTCTGTGCAGAGGAACGATCGCCACGGTGGTTCGTGGGTGAAGGCATTGGGATCGTCGTCCGGGGCCCCGAGCCCCCGGGCCGGTTGGGAGCGGCCCGTTCGATCCGTGCGGGTCCGGGAGGGCCCCCTTGCGAGGAGCGGGCGCGGCTCCTACGGTCGCCGCGGCCCTGGGGTTTCCGAGCGGCAGGGGCCCGACCCGGGGGTGCTCGCCGGGCGCTTCCGAGCGGCAAGGTGCCGCGGCGAGATCGCATACGGCGTGTTCGCGCCCGCCCGAGCCCGGGGGCTCTCCCGGAGCGTGGTGATGCCGGCCGGGCTCCGTGTCCGCTTGGGGGCCCCGGCCTCGGCGGGGGTGCTCGGAGGCCATCGTGCCGCTCGCGTGAGCGGTCGGGGAGCTCGGGAGGCGGCAGCCGCCTGGCCTTCCGGCCCCTTCGCGGACCCGGCCCCGGGCGGTGTCAAACCGAGTCCCCGTTGCGATCGTGGCGCGAGACGAAAGGACGCCCATTGCGCGGTCGCGACGAGGGGGCGGGGGGCCCGGGGGCCGCGGCTCCGGAGGCCGCGAAGTCCGGTATCCTGTTTCGCCG
>CAZBGL010000086.1:0-2820 GCA_964491375.1 uncultured Thermodesulfobacteriota bacterium
AAGGCCAAACGCCTTCGCCTCCCGAGCCCATCCAACGCGCACGCGAGCGGCACGCCGGCCTCCGAGCACCCCCGCCGGGGCCGTGGCCCCGAAGCGGAAACGGCCCCCCGGGCGGTATCCCCGAGGCCCGGGAGGGCCCCCAAGGATCGAACGGCCCGCTCCCACAGGGGGAAAAGATGCGGCTGGTCACGGTCGGGGTTTCCCGGCCTCCGGCCCGGCTACTCCTGGCTCTTCTGAATCGCCTCGCGGAGGGCCTCGCTCGCCGAGCGCACCGCATCGGCCGCCTCGCGAGCCTCCTTCAGGGGTTCCAGCACGACCCGGCCGGGGCGCCCCCCCTGGAGCGCCCCGAGGTCGCGCAGCACCAGGTACGCCCCCGCGCCGAGCGCCAGCAGAATCGCGATCCAGCCGATTCCCTTCACGGCAGTCCTCCTGTGCGGCCCCCCTGGGCCGTGGACGATTCCCGAGGCCGCGTCGTGTCTCCCTGTTCACCATCGTCCGGGGTGGGTGGGGATTTGAGACCCCGCCCGCGTTTCGGCCCGGCGGGGCCCGGGTGCCGCGTACATCGCCGGGCCGCGGCCGCCGGGAGGAACCGGGTTCCGACTTGTGGAAACGTTTTACACACTTCCAGGCCGGCCCGGTCCGGGAGGGCGCGGTTTTGGGCGATCCCAGGATCGGCCCGGTTCTTGCTAGACACATGTGCAGCCAGAACCCGCGACGAGGAGGACGACCATGAGGACGCGATACACGTGGACGGCGTTGGGGGTCGTTTTGTGCGGACTGCTGGCCCACGGCACGGCACGGGCCGCGACGATCACGACAGAGGCGACCGCTTACGTCGCATCGGCAGACCCTGACACAGTATTAGACCGGAATATAGGCGCGGACCACGTGTGGTCCTCTGCCGGAAACTGGGTGTGCGAGGGACCCGAGGATGACTGCGCGAGGGACGAGTACGCCGAGGGCTGGGCCTACGGCTCGGCCGACGGGGACGTCCGGGTGGGCGCGGCGCACTATCTGGGAGCGTGGGGTGGGGAATGGTGGGGGCTGGCCGACGGCTCCGGGTTCGCATCGGTGAAGTGGGAGGATTCGCGGTATATCGATCCCTCGTCCCCGTACTTCGAGTTCACCGTCAACCAGGGGTGGCTGGAGGTCGGGGGCGACGCTCCGGGCTCGGGCACCCTCTCGGCCTGGTACGTCATACAGATCCTCGTCGATGGCTCCGAAGTCTGGTTTTCCGAGGGAACCCTGGAGGCCACCCATGATGACGACACCGGGTGGAGCTGGACCTACGAGCACGACGGCGATCTCCAGTATAGTTTGGACGGATTTACAGATGATTACGATAATGATGGGGTACCGGACTTCGTGAGTGCCTGGGTCGACTTCGACGAGCAGACGTTCCAGCTCGACCTCGGCTATCGGGCAGGCTCGACGGTTCCGATCACCTACTACATGGCCGTGAGCGCGTCCGATCCCACTACTGTGGAGGGCAGCGGCAGCAACTGGGCCGAGGCCCGGTTCGGCGACCCCTTTCCGCCCCAGCCCGTGCCCGAGCCCGGCACCCTGATCCTGGTGGGCTCGGGGCTGGCCGGCCTGGGGGCGCTGCGCAGGCGCCGGCGCAGGTCCTCGGGCTGAGGGGGCCCCCTGCCGTGCACGACCCGAGACGCCGCCCGGGGGCGGCGCCCCCGGGCGGCGTCTCGCGCGTGTTCCTGCCCTTTCCCGAACCCCGGATCTTCGCGGTGTTCCTGGGCCGCCGCCAGCGGTTCCTGGCCGACATGGAGCTGCCCGGCGGCCGCCGCGTCACGGCCCACTGCCCCAACACCGGCTCCATGAGGGGGTGCCTGTTCCCGGGCCACCGGGCCCTCCTGTGGGACAGCCGCAACCCCCGGCGCAAGCTCCCCTACACCTGGAAGGCCATCGAGGCCCAGGGCTTCTGGATCGGCATCGACACGGCCGTGCCCAATCGGCTGGCCGAGGCCGCGATCCGCGCCGGGCTCGTGCCCGGGCTGGCCGGGTTCGGGACCCTCCGCAGGGAGCGGCCCATGGGCCGCCGGAGCCGGGTGGACCTGGTGCTGGAGGGCCCGGCCGGCCGGTGCTACGTGGAGGTCAAGAACGTGACCCTGGTGGAGGGCGGCGCGGCCCGCTTCCCGGACGCGGTCACGGCCCGGGGCCTCCGGCACCTGGGGGAACTGGCCGAGCGGGTGCGCGAGGGACACCGGGCCGCCATGGTCTATGTCGTGCAGCGGGAGGACGGCCGGTGGTTCGAGCCGGCGGCCGACATCGACCCGGCCTACGCCCGGGGCCTGGCCGAGGCGGCGCGCCGGGGGGTGGAGGTGTACGCCCTGGGCGCCCGGGTCACGCCCGAAGGGGTGGGGGTCACCGGGCTCCTGCCGGTTCCGCCCGATCTCGAACCCTGAACCTCGCCGGCTCCGGGCATTCGCCACCGAACCGCCAAGGGGTACCGGCCCCCTTCCCGCCCCGGCCCTCCCCCCGAGGGGGCAGGGTGCGCGGCCGCCGGGGGCTCGAATCCGTGCAAGCGGTCGCAGGGCCAAACGCCTTCGCCTCCCGAGCCCATCCACGTGCACGCGAGCGGCACGCCGGCCTCCGAGCACCCCCGCCGGGGCCGTGGCTCCGAAGCGGAAACGGGCCCCCGGGCGGTATCCCCGAGGCCCGGGAGGGCCCCACGGATCGAACGGGCCGCTCCCACGGTGTGGGCTCTCGGTGAACCGGCCTTTGGTCCCAACTCTTCCCCCGAGAGCGAAAGAGGGGAATCGCCTTGCGCGCGCCCGGGCCCATCCCCAGCGGAAACGGGCCCCCGGG
>CAZBGL010000087.1:0-11623 GCA_964491375.1 uncultured Thermodesulfobacteriota bacterium
GCGGAGATGGACTTGGCCAGCGCCCTGGTGTTCGAGAGCACGTGCTACGAGATGACCATCCCCACCGAGGACCGCCTCGAAGGACTCCGGGCGTTCCGCGAAAAACGCAAGCCCCAATACAAGGGCCGCTGACCGCAACCCTTTCTCGATCAGGAGGGAAGAAGCATGGCGACGTTGCAGTATCCCAAGAAGGTGGTGATCGGCGACATCACGGTGCGTGACGGGTTCCAGCACGAGGAAAAGTTCATCCCCACCGACGCCAAGGTGTGGGTGGCCGAACAGCTCATCCTGGCCGGATTCAAGCGGATCGAGTTGACCAACTTCGGCAACCCCAAGCGCATGCCCCAGTTCAAGGACGCCGACGAACTGCTCAAGCGGGTTCGCTCGAGCAAGCGGGTGTCCCACCTGATCAACGACGTGGAGATCACCGCGATCACCATCCGCGAGCGGGCGGTGGAGCGGGCCATCGAGGCCCGGAAGCAGGGCTACGGTCCGGACCGGATCCTGTTCATGGTGTCCACGAGCGAGTCCCACCACATGGCCAACTCGGGGCTCACGCTCGAGGAGTACTGGAAGATGTGCGAGAAGTACATCCCCAAGGCCCACGACGTGGGCATGAAGGTGTGCGGCACGGTGAGCACCATCTGGGGGTGCCCCATCGAGGGGCCCACCGAGCTCAAGAAGGCCGTTGAGTTCACCCAGCGGTGGCTGGACATCGGAGCCGACGACATCGAGCACGCCGACCACGACGGCTCGGCCCCCCCCAACAAGGTGTACGAGTACTTTTCGATGATCCTGGACGCCATTCCCGACCCCACCAAGCACGTGGCCCACTTCCACGTGACCCGGGGATGGGGGCTGGCCAACGTGCTGGCCGCCCTCCAGGCCGGCATCACCCATTACGAGGGGACCCTGGGCGGCATCGGCGGCCAGCCGGCCAACTTCGTGGACGGTGTGCCCGTGGCCGGCACCGGCGAGTACTACTACGCCGACCCCAGCATCACCGGGCTCGTGAGCACCGAGGACATGGTGGTCATGATGGACGAGATGGGAATCGACACCGGACTGGACGTGGACATGGTGCTCCAGATCGGCCGTACCGTAGAACGGATCGTGGGCCGCCGGCTGCGTTCCGAGTGCGTGCACACCGGCCGGATCCCCAAGACCATCACGGGGCGCCGCACCGACGTGCTTCAGAAAAAGGCTTCATAGGCGGCAGGTAGGCAGGCTCCAGGGCCCCGTCCGGCGGCAGCCGGGCGGGGCCCTGTCTTTTGGGTCACGAAACCGGGCGGTGTGGGCCCCGCCCCAGATCCACGGCTGAAGTACCGGGCTCGTCCAGCACCCACGGCAACACCGCCAGGAACTCCAGACGCACGCACGGCAGCCCCTTCCACGGACCTTCCGGAAACATCCACCGCCGCAGGGCCACGTGCATCTCCGGCGAGATCCGCTCGAACACGTCCGTATCCCCATAAGCGAAGGGGAACCCCCGGTACGGCCGCCCGGTGACCACCTCGCCGGTGAACACGTATGCCCCGGCATACAGGTGTCCTCCGCCCTCCACGGGCGTGACCCACCTCACCTCAAACTCCTTGCGGGGGTCCACTCCGAAGGCGGCCAGCATTTGCCGGAAAAACGGCGAAAAATAGGTGGGGCGAGCGGCGTGGAAGTTCCGGCACGGGAGGCACCCGCACCGGGCCGCTGCGCCCTGGGTGATGCGTCGGTACACCGCTCGGGTGGCCGCCGGATCCATGTCCACGGTCCAGGCCAGCACCTTCCGTCGCATGTCTCACTCCGCCGGCCGGACCCGGAAACGACCCTCGGCCCTTGTGGGAAGCCGCACCCTGGACCGAAAATGGATCCGTTCCACCGGACCCCGAAGCCGAACCAGGGTCTCGAGCCCCCAGCGCACGGCTTCGGTCTCGGCCCTCCTTCCCGTACCGGCCGGCAGCACGATGAGGTCCCACGGCGATGGCGCCACCACCTGCACGGCGCGGCCCCTGAGTTCGGGCCCGTCGATGGCCTCCAGCGCACCCAGGAGCAACTCGGGCCAGCGGGCTAGCGAGGCCAATCCCTCCCCGTTCAGGGCCAGTACGGACACCCCTTCCACATCCCCCCGGGCGAACGTCACGTCCCACTCTCGCTCCGTGGCGTCCTTTCGTACCCGCTCGGCCACGTCCCGAAGCCCCACCCCCCACTCCCGCACCACATCGGCCGTGACGTACCGAACGTGCTCCGGGCAGAGGGCCGCCACCACCACCTGTAGCGTTCCCTCCTTCTCCCACACCAGAGCCTCCCCCGGATCCGTGACCAGCATCTCCCGGAGCACCACGGGCCGTCCGCAAAAACACCGGAACGGCCGCGCACGTCGGCCCAGTTCCACCCGAAGGGCGTCCCAGAACGCGGTCCACGATCCATCATCCGGGGAAAAACGCTCCGCCCACGCCCCCGGATCCAGCAGGAACACCCGCCCGGTGCGCGGATGCCGAAGCCTGAGGACCGGCCCGTGCCGTGCGATCTGCAGCGGCCCGGCGTGTTCCCATACCCATGCCACCAAACGGGCGCGCCTGTCCAGGTCTTCGGCCGCACGGGCCACGGCCAGCCGCGCCGCGCCCTCCAGGCCCAACGCCTCCACCGCCGCGCGGAACCGCCACTCCGCGGGATCGATCCACACGCTCTCGCCCTGCCCGGAAAGCACAACCCCTTCCCCATCCCGTTGAAAGGCCAGCCCGAGCCTGGAGGCCGCGGCTTCCAAGGACCGCACGAGCCGTGAGGGATCCACCTGCACCCATGCCACGTGGTCCCGGAGCACCTGTTGAAGCTCACGCCCACCGAGATCCACCCAGGTGACCTCCGGCACCCACGGGGCCTCAGGATCCCAGGGGTGGGCCCGCACCCACCCCTCCCCCCGGGGGGAACGTCCCTCCCCCAGCAGGGCCAGGCGCTCGCCCGCGGCCAGGGGGCCGGCGCCGCGGGAACGCAGAGCCTCCACCAGCCCCGCCCGGAACGCGGTGATCGCGTCCAAGGCCCAGACATAGGGATTGCGGGGCAGGTGCTCCAGGGCCCGGCCCGCCACCTCCCTGGCCCCTTTCCCCCGGCCTTCCCGGATCTCCGCTCGCGCCCAGTCCCAGTAGACGTCCAGCAGGAACCCGTCCCGGTCGCCCAAGGCCGAAGCCGGTTCCGACTCGAGCACCTGGGCTGCCTCCGGGTACCGTCCCAGGTCGTACAGGCACTCCGCGCGAAGCCACAGGGCGTCGGCCTCCAGTTCGGAACCCCGGGGGATCCGGTCTAGATAGTCCAGGGCTTCCTGGAACAGGCCCGCGTCGTGGGCGTCCCACGCGAGGTTGAGCCAGCCCCTGTCCTGGGCCGTTCCGGCTGCGCAGCGAACCGTCCAACTCAGGAGCACGATTCCGATCAGTCCCAGCGTGGACACCTTGTTCATGGCCGGTCTTCTCGCTGGTTCCTCTCAGGCGGTCCCATTTCACCATTAGACGGGCCTCGGCTACCCGGTGTCAATGTGGGTCGGCGATCCGGAACCGGGGGCCAGGCAGGGCCTTCCTGGACCGGCGCCTCCGGCATATTGGCGACAGCCGGACTTTTCACGAAACCCTTCGGAACCACGGTGGGTTCGTTTCTCAAGAACCCTCGCACCTGGGCCGAAGAGAACCCATGTGAAACGCTCAAAGGGGGTGTATCCCATGAGTTTCCGACTTGGCATCGCCCGGAAGGTCGCTGTTCTTTCGCTGGGCTCCACACTTCTCATGGGCGGGGTAGCCGCGCTCCTGTTCGTATACGGGTCGCATCGCCAGCAGACCATCACGACAACCTTGTTGCAACAGGCGGTGAAGGAGCAGGCCCAGGCTACGCGGTCTCGCATCGTGTCCGCCTATTCCGAACTCGCGCTGCAAAATGCCGAAGCACGGGCAAATGTAGCAGCCATGCGGATTGGTACCGAACTGGACAAGGCGCTCCAGTTTACCCAAGCGGTGGTGGAGAAGATCCAGGGCCCCTATATCACCTATCTCAGCACCGGAGGAGGGTACTTCGAGAACGTCATCGATGGCCTCATCCGGAGGGCCGAAGGCTGGGTGACGGTCCGGGGGATCCAGGTACTGGACGGAACGGGTCGAGTGATCGCCGCCCGGCCCCACGAGCTGGGGGCCCCCCGTCCAGATCTGAAAGCTCGAGCCGTTGCCGCTGCAGGGATTGTTTTCGGTTCGTTCGAACCCTGTGAATCCGGTGGATACCGGCTTCCGGTTGCCGCCCCCTTGGTCTCACCTTTTGACGCAGCCGACTCGGGTGCCCTGGTAGTGCTCGTGGACGCCGACGTGTTCTGGTCGATCTTTCACACCGATTCGGTCCACGGCCAGACGGGTGGTGATTGGTGGATGGCGGACGCGGACGGCTCGATCCTCTATGAAGCGGGAACCGGGGACCGCGGACCCTTGTGGCCCGGCAACGGGACCAAGATCACCGACGCCCCCTATGGCGGCTTGGGAGACCGTGTCCTCGAAGACCGAGGCCCAGGAAGTGGGCGGTACGTCGTCCACGGGGAGCCCTGCTTGGTCGGCTTCGCCCCCGTGCGGATCACGGGATGGCGCGTTGGAGTGAGAATACCCGAGCGGCTGGTGGCGCGCACGGCGGATCCGATCGTGGAGGATCTGGAAACGAGCCTCAAGGAAACCGTTGTTGGGGGGGTCACCCATGCCCTGCGCTCCGAGGTGCGGCGCCTCTTGGGTACGGCCGGGGTCGGGGTGGGAATCGCCGTTCTCGTGGGCGTCTTGTTGTCCGCCTGGGCCGGAAGCCGTATCGCGCGCCCCCTGCGCAAGGCGGCGGCGGCGCTCGAAGAGATCGCCCGGGGCGGAGGGGATCTGACCCAGCGGATCGAGGTGCATTCGAACGACGAGTCCGGGGAGGTGGCCCGTTGGTTCAACGCCTTCGCCGATTACCTCCAAGGCGCCCTGTCCCGGGTGGCAGCCAGCGCCCGAACGCTAGAAGGCGTCGCGGCTTCCGTAACGGAATCGGCCACCCGGGTGAGGAACGGGGCCCGGAGCCAAGCCACCGGATCCTCCGAGGTAGCCGCTGCCGTGGAAGATCTGTCGGCCACGGTTGAAACGATCTCGGGACGGGCTCAAGATGCGACCGGGCGGGCCCGCCAAGCCCGTGAAGTCGCGGCGGACGGAGGCCACACCGTCTCCGGGTCCCTTGAGGGACTCCGGGAAGTCGGCTCGCTGGTACGGGAGGCCCGGTCGAGCGTATCGATGCTCGGTGAGCAGACCCAGGCCATCGGCTCCGTGTTGAGCACGATTGAGGACATCGCGGATCAGACGAACCTGCTCGCGTTGAACGCCGCCATTGAGGCCGCCCGTGCAGGGGACCACGGAAGGGGGTTCGCGGTGGTGGCCGACGAGGTCAGGAAGCTGGCGGAAAAGACCGTGGATGCCACCCGCGAGATCGAGCAAATGATGAACGCGTTCCGGGACCGAACCCACAACGTCGTGGAGATCATGGAAAAAGCCTCCACCCGAGTCGAAGAGCACCTCGACCAGGTGACCGAGGCCGAAGGAGCCCTGGGATCGATCCTTCAGGCCGTGGACAAGCTCGGGCGGAGCCTGGAGGAGATCGCGCAGCTCACTACTGAGCAGTCCAGACGGGTGAAAGATATCGCCGCCCACACCGAGCAGATCGCCGCCGTAGCCCAGGAAACGGATCGGCAGATCGGAGACACCCTCGGGGCCCTGGAGGGTTTGACGCGCGAGGCCGAGTCCTTGGGAGAACTGGTGAGGGGTTTCAAGTTCTGAATGAAAACCGGGGTCCGCACCGGCCCTGACCCTCTCCGAAGACCCGAGGGCTCCCCCTACACCTCACCTGCCCAAACCGCCAAACTGGCGGAGGGGGTGGGATGGACTCGGTCCCCTCCTGGGACCTCGCCCTCCGGGCGGACCTCCCTCCGGTCGGTCCGTCCGATTCCCTTCCTCCGCGGGAATCGTCGAACCCAGCCGTGGGTTCTCACCCACCCCCTCCCCAACAAAACAGCCGGCCCCACGGCCGGCTGCCACGCCTCCACGTCCGCCCCTTCCCCAAAACATCCGGGCTTGGCGGAGGGGGTGGGATTCGAACCCACGGGGGCTTGCGCCCCGGCGGTTTTCAAGACCGCTGCCTTAAACCGCTCGGCCACCCCTCCGCGCGCCTTTGTCTTATTCGATCCGGTCCACGCCCATGTACGGCCGAAGGACCTCGGGGATCACGACGCTTCCGTCTTCCTGCTGGTAGTTCTCGAGGATCGCCACCAGGGTGCGGCCCACGGCCAGGCCCGACCCGTTCAGGGTGTGCACGAGCCGGGTTCCCTTGCCCCCTTTCGGCCGGAACCGGATGTCGGCCCTTCGAGCCTGGAAGTCTTCGAAGTTGGAGCACGAGCTGATCTCCCGGTACACGCCCTGGCTGGGGAGCCACACCTCCAGATCGTACGTCTTGGCCGCGGAAAAGCCCAGGTCCCCGGTGCACAGGGTCACCACCCGGTACGGCAACCCGAGTCTCCTCAGAACCTCTTCGGCGTTCCGGGTGAGGCTCTCGAGCTCTTCGTAGGAGGTGTCGGGATGGGCGAACTTGACCAGTTCCACCTTGTCGAACTGGTGCTGCCGGATCATCCCCCTCGTGTCCTTGCCGTACGCCCCGGCCTCGGCCCGGAAGCAGGGCGTGTAGGCCGTGTAGCACACGGGGAGTTCCTCTTCCTTCAGCACCTCGCCCGCGTGCAGGTTCGTCACCGGCACCTCCGCCGTGGGCACCAGGTAGTAGTCCGTGCCGCTGACGTGGAAGAGGTCCTCCTCGAACTTGGGGAGCTGTCCCGTGCCCATCATGGCCTTGGCGTTCACCATGAACGGAGGCCAGACCTCTTCGTACCCGTGCTCGCGTACGTGCAGGTCCAGCATGAACTGGATGAGCGCCCGCTCGAGCCGTGCCCCCAGGCCCTTGAGCACCACGAATCGCGCGCCCGTGATCTTGGCCGCACGCTCAAAGTCCAGGATGCCGAGGCGCTCGCCCAGTTCCCAGTGGGGCAGCGGCTCGAACTCGAATGGGCGGGGCTCACCCCAGAGGCGTTCCACGCGGTTCTGGGTGTCGTCCCCTCCCACCGGAACGGTCCCGTGAGGGATGTTCGGCACCTGGAGGAGCAGCGACCGGAGCTCGGATTCCACGGCCTTGAGTTCCCGTTCCAGCTCTTTGATCCGGGCCCCCACCCGCCGCATCTCCTCCATGATCCCCGAGGCGTCACCCCCTTCCCGCTTGATCCGGCCCACTTCCCTGGAGGCCTCGTTCCGCCGGTGGCGGAGATCCTCTGCTTCGCGCAGGAGCTCCCTGCGGCGGTCATCCAGCCCGATCAGCCGGTCCAGGTCCAGTTCGACGCCCCGGTCCTGCAAGGCTTTTCGGACCCGGGCGTCGTCCTCCCGGATCGTCCGGATCGAAAGCATGGACTCCTCCTTCGCGTTTCGAACAGACCACCCCGTTTCGCGGGGGGCCGATTATAGGAGCCGGTTTTTTGGGGCGTCAACCGGGGCTTCCGGGCTTGACTTTCCGTCGTCCCCGACCGACCTTGGAAGAACGAGCCCTGCGTGCGTCCCGAACCGACCGGAGGTCGGCATGCCCTCCTTGTCCCCACAAGCCCGCAAGAAACTGCTCTCCATCGCCCGGGAGGCCATCGAGGCCGGCCTGCACGGCCGGCCCTACACGCCCCGTGAGCCGTCCGATCCGCAGCTCCGTCGTCGGGCGGGCGCCTTCGTGACCCTGCACGAGCGAGGAGCGCTGCGCGGATGCATCGGTACGTTTCGCGACGACCTGCCGCTGTACCGGAACGTGGCCGAGATGGCCCGCGCCGCCGCGTTCGAGGACCCCCGCTTTCCGCCCCTGGGACGCGAAGAGTTCGACCGGGTGGACCTGGAGATCAGCGTTCTGACCCCGATGCGCCGGGTGACCCATCCGGAGGAGGTGGAGGTGGGCCGGCACGGCCTGTGCGTGGTGCAGGGTCCGTACCGCGGGGTCCTGCTGCCCCAGGTAGCCGTGGAGCACGGATGGGACCGGGAGACGTTCCTTTCCCACACGTGTCTCAAGGCCGGGCTTCCGCCCGACGCTTGGAAACGGGGGGCCGAGATCCTGGTGTTCGAGGCAGAGGTGTTCGGCGAAAAGGACGCGTCGAACCGCTCCTGACCCCGCCCCTTTCACCCAGGAGATCGGTCAGGGGCACCACCCGGACTCCGTATTCCCCGAACCGCGGAGCCCATGCGCGCAGGGTCTCCAGGGTGACCCGGTAGGGATGCCCGATGGCCACGGCGCGCCCCGTGCGCAGCGCCCGGTTCACGGCCCGCCGGAGCTGGGAGCCGATGGCCGTCCGGGTGCGCTCGTTGTCCAGGAACACGGCCCGTCTCAACCACGGTACGCCGATTCGGTCCGCTTCCCGTGCGGCCACGCTCCGGGGGGTGGTGAGGCTGTCGAGAAAGAACAGGCCCCGCTCCTTGAGCTCGGCCATCACCCACCCCATGGGCTCGGCCAGCTCGGTCAGGCGACTGCCCATGTGGTTGTTCACGCCCACCGCACCCGGCACTTGAGAGAGGTCTTCCCGCACGATCTTGCGGACCTCCGCCTCCCCCATACCCCGAAGCAGGGCTCCCGGGCCAGGGTCTGTGTCCGGATAGCTCCTCGGCTCCATCGGAAGGTGCAGGAGGAGCACCGCACCCCTTTGAACGGCCAGCGCGGCAACGTCACGACTGTGGCGCAGATGGGGGAGAACCGAGAGGGCCACGGGGAACGGAAGGTCGAGGAAAGCCCGGGCCCGGTCCGCGTCACGCCCCATGTCGTCGATGACAATGGCGAGCAGGGGCCGGGACTCCGGAGGCCGGGCCCATTGGAACACCAGAGGGTATGCGGCACCCCCCAGCCTCAGGATCGCAGAGAGGCGTCCGGGGCCCCCCTCCGAAGCGTCGACCCTTCCCCCGACGGACTCCGCCGCCTTGCGGATCTCGGCCAGCAGCACCCGCGCCTCTGCGGCGTCCGCCACACGGACCCGGGTGCCCCGGGGATCCAGACGGCCCACCACGGCCTCGACGGCTTGCAGCGCCCCTGAGGATGGGCGAGCCCGCAGCCGATGCCACCCGTATCCCGCGGCAAACCCGAGCGCGAATACGAGCACGCCCACCGCTGTCCACAGGACGGCGGCAGGTTTGGCCCTCCGCCCACGGCCTCGTCTACGGCTCATCCATCTCCCCGGCGGACCGCGGAGCTTCGACGCGGCGTGCGGCCCTCTCCAGGATGGCCCAACTCTTCAGGATCTGAACGGCCCTCAGGAGCTGTCGGTCCTTGGACAGATCAGGGGCGGTTTCCACGTCTGCGGCGCCTTCCTTTCCTCCCTCCGCGTCCCCGGAGCCCCCGGGCTCGAAGTGACCCCGGAGATCCTCCTCCCTTACGGGCCGATGGTACCCGTTCTTCTCCTCTTCTTTCGGCGGTCGATCCTCGGTCGGACCGGCGGCCACTCGGATGTCGGGCACGATCCCCCGGGCCTGGATGGTCCGTCCCGAAGGGGTGTAGTAGAGGGCCGTGGTGATTCGCAGTCCCGATCCGTCCGAAAGCGAGAGGATCGTCTGGACACTGCCCTTTCCGAAGGTGCGCTCGCCCAAGATGACCGCCCGGTGCTGGTCCTGGAGGGCCCCGGCCACGATCTCGGACGCCGAAGCCGTGCCCTCGTTGACCAGGACCACCATGGGGAACACGGGCTCGTCCCCGTCGTTGCGGGCGGTGTACACCACCTCCTGCTCCGGATCCCGACCGCGCGTCGAGACAATGGTGCCCTCCGTGAGGAACAGGTCCGCCACTTTCACGGCCTGGTCTAGGAGCCCGCCGGGGTTGTTCCGCAGGTCCAGCACGAGGCCCGTCAAGGGGCCCTCTTTCCGTAGGGCGTCGAGCGCCTCCCGCACCTCTTTGTGGGTGGCCTGCTGAAACTGGGTGATCCGCACCACCCCGACCCCCCCGAATCGGCGGTGTTTCACGCTCCGGATTCGGATCACGTCCCGGATGATGGTGAAGGGCCGGGGCCTCTCCCATCCTTCCCGCATGATGTGGATGGTGATGCGGGTCCCCTTCGGGCCCCGCATCTTCTTGACGGCCTCCATGAGGGCCATGCCCTGGGTGGGCTCGCCGTCGATCATGACGATCACGTCTCCTGCCTGGATTCCAGCCCGGTCGGCCGGGGTGTCCTCGATGGGGCTGACCACGGTGAGCTTTCCGTCCCGGATGGTCACCTCGATCCCCAGGCCGCCGAACGCCCCCTCGGTTTCGATCTGCATCTCCTTGAACATGTCCGGGCTCAGGAAGGAGGAATGGGGATCGAGGCGGGAGACGATCCCTTCCACCGCGCCATAGACCAGGTCTTCGGGCGTCACCGCCTCCACATAGTGCCGCTGCACCAGATCCATGGCCTCGGCCAGCACACGCAACCGCCGGTACAGCTCGTCTCGGTCCTCTGGAGGAACGTCCGGCGCGCCGGCACCAGCCGCCCGTACCCCCAAGAGGATTCCCAGCACACCGAACCACAGGGCTCTCCGAACCCGGGCGATCATGCCTCCTCTCACCACGTGGACGTCTCCCGACCGTCACACCGGCGCACCCAGCCCGCGCGTCCCCGGACCCGTGCCACCGCCTCCAAGAGCACCCCCTCCACCAGGCCTCCGTCGCTCACGATCATCTCCGGCACCCCATACCGTTCCATGAATGTTTCCAGGATCACCACGCCCGCCAGGATCACGTCCTCCCGCCCGGGCTCCACGCTGGCCAGGGCTGAGCGCTCCTCGCGGGTCATTCGCCAGAACCGGTCCGCCACCCGGGCCACCACCTCCCGGGGCACCCGGGCCCCCGTGAGAGCCCGCGAATCCCGCACCGGCAACCCCAGGGCCTCGGCCGCCACGGTGAGAGGGGTCCCGGCCGTGGCCAGGAACGCAGCGTCTTCCCGGCGCCAGGTTCTGCCCCATGCCTCGGGAGCGAGCCACCCTTCCAACCGGGCCCAGTGGCGCCCGCACACGGAACGCATCCGCTCCCTGGCCCCCTTTGGCGGCGGATCCCCCGAAGCCACGGATTCCCACAGGCTCACCACCCCCATTTCGAGGCTGGTGCCGGCCCTCCATCCTCCCGGCCGCCAGGCCATCACCTCGGTGGAACCCCCGCCGATGTCCAGGAACACACCGCTCCGGGGCCGGGATTGAAGAAGGCTGAGTGCTCCTTCCAGGGACAACCGGGCCTCTTCGTCACCCCGGACGATCCGAACCCGCCCCCCGAGCAACATCGATGCACGCCGCGCGAACTCCATGCCGTCCGAGGCCCGCCTGCCCGCCGCCGCCAGCACCCCCACGCGCCGCTCAACCCCCAGTTCGTCCAGTCGTGCCCGGAAACGCGCCAAGAGGTGCTCGGCCCGTTCCCGGGCGGCTGGAAGCAGCCTTTCGCCCGGAACCAGGCCCTCGGCCAGGCGGACGACGGCCTGGCGCAGTTCCACGAAACGGAGCGCGCCCGGCTCGGCCTCCTCGGCCACGAGCAGGCGAAAGGTGTTGGAGCCCAGATCGACGCAGGCCCACCGGGTCACCGTGCCCCC
>CAZBGL010000088.1:0-3680 GCA_964491375.1 uncultured Thermodesulfobacteriota bacterium
TGGATCAGGTCGGGGATGGCCCGCTGCATCATGCCCACGTCGTTCGTCACGCGGGCCATGAGGGCACCGGTGGTGTTGCGCTCGTAGAACGCGAACTCCCGGTACTGGAGGTGGGTCATGAGGTCGTCCCGCATGCGCAGGATCACCGCCTCACCCACCCACCGCATGATGTACGACTGGAGGTACCGGCACACCCCCTTGAGGGCGTACAGGGCCAGCAGCGCCAGGGGCAGGGCCTTGAGCTTCCAGGCGTCGTGGCGGATGAAGATGTCGTCCAGTACCGGTTTGACGAGCCAGGCGCTGGCCCCTGCGGTGGCCCCCACCACGGCCATGCACAGGAAGGAGAAGGCGATCCGGGCCGCGTGGGGCTTGAAGTACCGAGCCAGGAGCCTCAGCAGGGTGAGACTGTCGAGATCCTGGGGGCCCTTCACGCCCGGAAGCGGGGCAGGCATTCCGGCTCCGACCGGGTTCACGGCACCCCTCCCCTCAGGTGCAGCAGGATGTGCCGGGCGGCCCGTTCGGAGGCCCCGGGCCGCCCCACGGCCTCGCGCACCCGGTCCAGACCCCGGAGCATCCGGTTCCGGGGGGGGCCCGGCTCCAGGAGGGGCTCCGCGGCCCGGGCCACCTCCTCGGCCGGCCGCTGCACCAGTTCCGGCACCACCTCCTCGCCCGCGATCAGATTGGGGAGCGAGATGAACGGCACCCGAACGATCCGCCGGCCCACCGCGTACGTGACCGGGTTCAGCCGGTACACCACCACCATGGGAGCCCCCACGAGCGCGCACTCCAGGGTGGCCGTGCCCGAGGCCGCGAGCACAACCTGGGATCGCTCCATGACCTCCAGGGCATCGTTCCGGAAGCCCACCTCCAGCCCGAACCGGCGGGCGGCCGGCTCGAGCCACGCCGGGTCCACTCCTTCGGCCAGGCCCACTAGGAAGCGCAAGGAGCGGCCCCGGCCGAGGCGGGCCGCCGCCTCGGCCAGCACCGGCCAGATCCGTTCCACCTCGCCCCGGCGGCTTCCGGGCAGGAGACCCACCGTGCCCGGCTGGGGCTTCCAGCGGCGCGACCCCACGTGGTCGGCCACCGGCGAGCCCACGTAGACGGCGCGCACCCCCCGGTCGCGCAGGAACGGCTGCTCGAACGGCAGGATCACCAGGGCCTGGGTCACCGCCCTTCTCAGCCTGCGCACCCGGTGCGCACCCCAGGCCCACACCTTGGGCGGAATGAAGTACACCACCGGGATCCCCAGGCGCCGCGCTCGATCGGCCAGCCCCAGGTTGAACCCGCCGAAGTCCACGGGCACGAACACGTCCGGCGGATCCGTCCGGAACCTCCGGAGCACGGCGGCCCGCGCCCGGAAGAGCGCGGGCACCCGGCCCGCCGCCTCCCACAGGCCCATGCCGGACAGGCGCTCCGCAGGGAACACGATCTCGGCGCCCGCCCGCCAGAGGCGACTCCCCCCCACGGCCCACACCCGCACGTCCGGCGCCAGGGCCCGCAGCGCTTCCACCACGCGGGCCGCGTGCAGGTCTCCCGATGCCTCGCCCGCCGACACGGCCAGGGTGGACATGGTCAGAACGCCAGGATGGTCAGATCGTTCCGGTCGGCCAGTGCCACGGCCTCGTCCCGCTGGAAGAAGAACGTCTTGTGGGCCTCGATGGCCAGCACCCGGGCCCGGGCGTCCAGGCACGCCACCACGGTATCCAGGCCCACGGCGGGCACGTCGAACCGTAGATCCTGGCCGGGCTTGGCCACCTTCACCACCACGGCGTCCCCGTTGCCCAGGCTGCCGCCGCGGCGGATCGCCTGGTCCGTGCCCTCGATGGCCTCCACCGCGAGCACCGCCCCGCGCTTCACCACCACGGTCTGGCCGATGTCCAGCCGGCCCATCTCCCGCGCAATGCCTGCGCCGAACTCCACGTCCCTCCGTTCCGGGTCCGTGGGCCGCCGACGGGTGAACACGCCCGGGCCCGGCAGGTACGCCTCCATGAAGGTGGTCTGGGGGAGGAGTTCGATCCCCTCCTGGGCCAGCACCTCGGCCACCTTGAGGAGGATCGTGTCGTCCCTGCGGTCCCTCAGGCCCCAAAGCAGGGTGAGGGCCTTCACGTCGGGCCGAAAGTCCCGGAAGATCCGGGTCTTGTGCACCTTGCCCGCCAGGACCGCCCGCTCCACGCCCTCCTTTCGGAGCACGCGGAGCAGGCGCCCCACTTTGCCCAGGGGCATCCAGTGGATCCGGTCGGCCACTTCCTCCAGGGCCGGGTCGGCCTCCTCCTTGAGCGCGACCACCACGGTTTCCACCCCGCGGGTCCTGCACTCCCGAGCCATCAGGATCGGGAACTCCCCGGCACCGGCGATGATCGCGATCCGCTCCATGTCAGCGCGTCACTCCCCGCTCGGAAGAGGCGATGAACTCCACGAACCGCCGCACCTCCGGCACCCGGTAGTCCGGACCGCTCCGCACCGCCTCCAGGCTCTTCTCCAGGGTCTCGCCGGCCTGGAACACCGTCCGGTACGCCCGGCGGTGGGCCCTCAGGGCCTCCTCGTCGAACCCGCGCCGCTTGAGCCCCACCAGGTTGAGGCCGTACAGCTTGGCCCGGTTCCCGGCCGCGGACACGTATGGGGGCACGTCCAGGGTCACGGCCGAGCACCCCCCCACGAACGCGTGGGTGCCGATCCGCACGAACTGGTGCACCGCCGAGAGCCCGCCGATGACCACCCAGTCCTCCAGCACCACGTGGCCGGCCAGGTTCACCGCGTTGGACAGGATCACGTGATCCCCCAGTTGGCAGTCGTGGGCCACGTGGGTGTACGCCATGAGGAGGCAGTCCGAACCCACACGGGTCACCCCGCCCCCGCCCTCGGTGCCGATGTTCACCGTGGCGAACTCCCGGATCACCGTCCGGTCCCCGATCTCGAGCCGCGTGTCCTCGCCGTGGTACTTGAGATCCTGGGGGATCGTGCCCACGGACGCAAACGGAAACACCCGGCAATCCCGGCCCAGGGTGGTCCTCCCCTCCAGCACCGCGTGGGCCCCCACCCGGCAGCCGGGTCCCAGGCGCACGCTGGGCCCGATCACGGCGAACGGCCCCACCTCCACCCCTTCGGCCAGCTCGGCTCCCTCGTGAACCACCGCCCTTGGATCGATCTTGGTCACGGTACGCTCCCCGCTTTCCCCGTGAGGCTCCCCGGGCCGCTTCGCTCGAAGGCCGAGAAGCCTCGTGACATCACAACCCCGCCGCCACCGAGGCGGCGAACGGCTCGCGGCCTCTCGGACGCCAGGATGCTAGGACGCCAGAAGACTCTTGGCCTTCGGCCCTCTCGACACGACGCAATGTGCGCATCTTCGTCTCGCCCAACGATCGCTGCGATCGCAACGGATTCTTGTCCGGGCGGCACGTGGCGCCTGGGGCACCGCTTGCGCGAAGCCTCATGTGGTCGCGCTTGAAGGGGCGCTCCCCCATCCTCCCCCCCGTTCCCCTCCCGTCCCGCCTCGGCCCGGCGACGCCCCGCCCCCGGTCCGGCAGTCTGCCCGCCAGCGGCACGGTGCGCGGCGAAGCAGGATACCGGGCCTCGCGGCCTCCGGCCCGGACCACGGCTTGCTGCTGACGGCTGCCGGGCCTCCGGCCCATCTCGCGCCTGGAAGGACGCTCCGTGTCACGGGCCAGGATTCCAAGGCTCAG
>CAZBGL010000089.1:0-16932 GCA_964491375.1 uncultured Thermodesulfobacteriota bacterium
GAACGTCTTGTCCAGCTTGGCCATGTGCCCCCCGATGGACGGCGCCTTGTCCACCAGGTACACCTTGAACCCCGCCGTCGCCAGGTCCAGCGCCCCCTGGATCCCGCTGATCCCCCCGCCCACGATCATCACGTCGCCGAAGCCGAACTCGCGGTCGTCGCGCAGCCGGAACACCCGTTCCACGCGCCGGGTCGCCTGGTCGCTCACGGTCTTCTTCTCCCGGTGATGGGCCGCTCCAGGGCGTTCGCGGTGGAAGCGGCGCAGAAAGGGAGCGGATCACGGGAGGCGCAAGCAAACGGCGTACCAGATCCCGCACCTCCATCGTCCGGCATGCGGGAGCTTGGCGCCCTTCCTCGAAGGGAAAATTCTGTCCGCCGCCCGAGGGCAACGGGAATGCGAACTCCGTGCGAGACCCCGTTTGCGAGGCCCCCGACCAGGACGTGGCGGGGAGCTCGAGCCGAAGGGACCGGAACGCGCCGACCGTGGTAGAAGTTAACCGGATGCCGGGTGAGGAATGATCACCCCGAACGCCTTGACACCCTTCCCACCGCGCGCCTATAGTCCTGGGCGCCGGGCCGGAGTGGTGGAACTGGTAGACGCGCCGGACTCAAAATCCGGTGGGCCTCGCGCCCGTGGGGGTTCGACTCCCCCCTCCGGCACCAGATGGTTTCAAACGGGTTGGACCCCGTTCAGGGATGCGGGAACCCTCCCCCTCGGGCCCTGCAAGGAGCACTCGCGGGAACTCGGGCCGGAGGCGGGGGGAGCCCGCATTGTTTTTTTTCTGGGGATGTCCCAGCCGTGGGCTGGTTCGGGGAGACCCGGGGCGGACGGAGGCGGAGACGGACGGGAGGGGCTCCTCAGGCGGGTTCGACGCCGCGCACCTCCACGGCCGCCCCGAACCGCTCCTGGGCGATCCGAAGGAGGATGCGCCGATGGCAGGCCTTGTCCAGGCCCTCGTAGCACACGAGGTAGACCTCCTCATGCCGCGCGCGTTCGGCCAGCCGGCGCAGTCGTTCGAGCGCGACCGGATCGCCTTGGATCTGCTGCCGGAACCGCTCCTCGTACCGGCACGCCAGGAACGCACGATTGTGGGCCTCGGCCGAGCCCTTTCCGAACCGCCGTTCCAGGAGCCGCTTCATCGCCATGAACTCGGCCAGCAGGGCCTCGGCAGGAGCCAGTTCGTCGTTGCCCCGGCCGCGGTTCACGAGCACGCGACAGCACCTGGGAACGGCACCTCTCCGGAGCTCGGCCAGGCTGGCCTCACGGAGCATGGTGCGCGCCGGGTCCGAACGGGGCACCCGTGCCGGCCCTCCTGCAGGGGTTGACCCTCTCCGACGTCATCCTCCGTTCTCCCCGTCCTCCACCACCCGGGCGATGGCGGCCACGGTCTCGCCCGGCTCCAGGTCGAAGAGCTTCACCCCCTGGGTGTTGCGACCCACCACCGGGATGCCCGACACCCGAGTGCGGATCAGCTTGCCGGAACTGGAGATCAGGAACACCTGGTCCGCCTCTTCCACGGCCACCACGCCGGCCACGGGCCCGTTGCGCTCGGTGGTCTTGATGGTGATGATCCCCTTCCCTCCCCGGGACTGGCGGCGGTACTCCTCCAGGGCGGTGCGCTTGCCGAACCCGTTCTCGGTGACCGTGAGCAGCGTGGTGCCGGCACGCACCACGTCGGCGGCCACCACGCGGTCGCCGGGGCCCAGGTCGATCCCCTTCACCCCGCGGCTGGTCCGGCCCGTGGGCCGCACGTCGCCCTCGTGGAACCGGATGGCCAGCCCGTTGCGGGTGCTCAACAGGATCTCCCGCTCCCCATCGGTCATGAGGGTGGCGATCAGGTCGTCGCCCTCGTCCAGGGTGATGGCCTGGATGCCCCGGTTCCGCCACGGCTTGGAAAAGGCCATGAGGTCGGTCTTCTTCACCATGCCGGAGCGGGTGGCCATGAACACGTACCACCCCTCCCGGAACTCCCGCACCGGCAGGTACGCGGAGATGCTCTCGCCCTTTTCCAGGGGAAGCAGGTTCACCACGGCCTTGCCCCGGGCCGCCGCCCCGGCCTGGGGGATCTCGTGGACCTTCAGCCAGTAGACCTTGCCCCGGTCGCTGAAGAACAGAATGTAGGAGTGGGTGCTGGCCACGAACAGGTGCTCGACGAAATCGGCCTCCCGGGTGGCCATGCCCATGCGGCCCTTCCCGCCCCTGCGCTGGCTCCGGTACAGGGACACCGGGTTGCGCTTGATGTAGCCGGCGTGGGAGATGGTGACCACCATCTCCTCTTCGGCGATCAGGTCCTCGACGGTGAGCTCCTCGGTCTGGGGCACGATCTCGGTGCGGCGCTCGTCGCCGTAGCGGTCCCGGATCTCCTGGAACTCCTCCACCAGGATGGCAAAGACCTTGCGCTCGTCGGCCAGGATGCCCTCGAGTTCCTCGATCAGCTTCAGGGTCTGGCGGTACTCTTCCAGGATCTTCTCGCGCTCGAGCCCGGTGAGCCGGTGCAGCCGCAGGTCCAGGATGGCCCTGGCCTGCTCCTCGCTCATGCCGAAACGCTCCATGAGCCCTTCCTTGGCCTCGGCCGGCGAGGCGCTGGCCCGGATGAGCGCGATCACCGCGTCCAGGTGGTCCAGCGCGATCTTGAACCCTTCCAGGATGTGGGCGCGCGCCCGGGCCTTCCGGAGCCGGAAGTGGGTCTTGCGCACCGTGACCTCCCGGCGGTGCTCGATGAAGTGGTTCAGGGCCTCCTTGATGGTGAGCACCTGGGGCTGGCGGTTCACGATGGCCAGGAGGTTGACCCCGAAGGGGATCTCCATGCGGGTGTGCTTGTAGAGCCGGTTCAGGATGATCCGGGCGTCCTCGCCCCGCTTGAGCTCCACCACCACCCGGATGCCCTCGCGGTCGGACTCGTCCCGCAGGTCGGCGATGCCCTCGATCTTCTTGTCCCGGACCAGAGCGGCGATCTCCTCCAGGAGCTTGGCCTTGTTCACGGTGTAGGGGATCTCGGTGACCACGATGGACTCGCGGCCGGTGCGGGGGTGGCGCTCGATCACGGCCCGGGCCCGCAGCCGCAGCGTTCCCCGGCCGGTGGCATAGGCCTCGCGGATGCCCCGGGCGCCGTAGATGAAGGCTCCGGTGGGGAAGTCGGGCCCGGGCAGGACCCGCATGATCTCGTCGACGGAGGCGTCGGGCTTGCGCACGAGCAGGATCAGGGCGTCGCACAGTTCCCGGAGGTTGTGGGGAGGGATGTTGGTGCTCATGCCCACGGCGATGCCGGAGCTCCCGTTGGCGAGCAGGTTCGGGAAGCGGGCGGGCAGCACCAGCGGCTCCTGAAGGGCGCCGTCGTAGTTGGGCCCGAAGTCCACCGTTTCCATGTCGATGTCGGCGAGCATCTCGCCGGCGATCCGGGTGAGGCGCACCTCGGTGTAGCGCATGGCCGCGGCCGCATCCCCGTCGATGGAGCCGAAGTTCCCCTGGCCCTCCACCAGGGGGTAGCGAAGGCTGAAGTCCTGGGCCATGCGCACCAGGGTGTCGTACACCGCGGCGTCGCCGTGGGGGTGGTACTTACCGATCACGTCCCCCACCACCCGGGCCGATTTCTTGAACGGCTTGTCCCACCGGTTCCCCAGGTCGTGCATGGCGAAAAGCACCCGGCGGTGGACGGGTTTCAGCCCGTCGCGCACGTCCGGAAGCGCCCGGCCCACGATCACGCTCATGGCGTAGTCGAGGTAGGAGCGCTTCATCTCCTCTTCGATGGGGACCGGGATCCTCGTGGACACTCCGTTCATCGCTCTCTCCTCGGACCCTCGACTCAATCCAGGGCGTCAAAGGCGTTCTGGAACAGCTCGATCCGGGGCCGGCCGTCTTCCCAGTGCACGCTCACCACGTCGAACCGCTGGGGCACGTCCAGGAACCCCCTCTGCCGGGCGTAGTGCCGGGCGATCCGGGTGAGCCGGCGACGCTTGCGCAGGTCCACGGCCTCGTGGGGCGGGCCGTAGGCGAGCGACGATCGGGTCTTGATCTCCAGAAAGACCAGGGTGCCCCGGTGGACGGCCACGCAGTCGATCTCTCCGTACCGGCACCGGTAGTTGCGTTCGAGGACCCGGTACCCGCAGCGTTCCAGGAACGCCACCGCCGCCCGTTCGCCGGCCTGCCCCAGGCGCCGCCTGTCCCTCATGCCGCGGGGAACAGATCGGGCTGGGCGGGTCGGGCGGGAGCCTCGGCCACCCACCGGAACGTGGCGCGGTGGATCGGGCAGGGGCCCAGCCGGCGCAAGGCCTCCCGGTGGGCCGCCGTGGGGTAGCCCTTGTGACGCTCGAACCCGTAGCCCGGGTACTCCCGGGCCAGCTCGCGCATGAGGGCGTCCCGGTGTTCCTTGGCGAGCACGGAGGCGGCCGCAACGGCCAGGGAACGGCGGTCGCCCCGAATCAGGGCTTCCTGGGGGAGATCCAACGGTAGGGTGTGGCGCCCGTCCACGAACAGGAAATCCGGCGTCAGGGGCAGGGCCTCGACCGCCCGCACCATGGCCACCAGCGCGGCCCGGTGGATGTTCAGGCGGTCGATCTCGGCGGGGCCGGCCTCGCCGATGCCCACGGCCCGGGCCGCCTCCAGGATGCGCGGAACCAGCTCGGCCCGCCGCCGGGGCGGGAGGCGTTTCGAGTCGTCCAGGCCCGGGATCTCGGTCCCCTCGTCCAGGATCACCGCAGCCGCCACCACCGGGCCGGCCAGCGGCCCCCGGCCCACCTCGTCCACGCCGCACACCCTCCGGAACCCGCGGCTGTATGCGGCGCGGTCCACCTCCCCCAACGCAACCGGCCCCGACACCTCGGGCATGTGTGCAGCCGGCCTAGCTCGTCCGCAGTTCCTTGAGCCGGGCGGCCTTGCCCCGCAGGTTCCGCAGGTAGTACAGCTTGGCCCGGCGCACCTTGCTCCGGCTCACCACCTCGATCTTCTCGATCAACGGGCTGTGCAGGGGAAAGATGCGCTCCACCCCCACCCCGAAGCTCACCTTGCGCACCGTGATCGTGGTGCGCACGCCACCGCCCCGTTTGGCGATGAGCACGCCCTCGAACACCTGGGTGCGCACCTTCTCGCCTTCCCGGATCCGGTAGTGGACGCGCAGCTTGTCACCGGGACGCAGGTGGGGCACGTCCATCCGCATCTGTTCGCGTTCGATCTGGTCGATGGTGTTCATGGCTCAGCTCCCTTTCGAGAACGCTTCCTCCGCCGTTTCCCCGCCCTCTCGGCCGAACAGGCGGTCCACCACGATCGCGGCGGCGCTCCGGACCGAAAGATGGTTGTACGGCCCGGCTCCCCGCACCGGCTCGAGCACCGCGTCGCACGCGTCGAGCACCTCGCCCGCCAGCCCCCACCCCGTACCGAACACCACGAGCGCGGGCGCCCGAAGGGCGGCCAAGCGGCTGCGGGCCTCGGCAAATCCGATCCGACCCGTCCCCCCCCGCGCGCTCGTGGCCACGATCCACGGGGAGGCCCCCCAGCGGCCCTCGGCCGCGTCGGCCGCCTCGGCCAGGTCCCGGCACAGGCGGACCCGCTCAAGGGCTTCGCGGCGGCAGGGGTTGACCTGCCCCCCGTACCCCTCGGTCCAGTGGGCCAGCACCCGGCGGACGAGCGCCCGCTGGGCCTCCAGGGGGGTGGCCACGTACAGGCCGTCCAACCCATAGGTGCGGGCCAGGCGGGCCAGGTCGTGAACGTCCAGGGGGGTCACCGCCGAGGTCACCACCCGGCCCTCCCGGTCCAGGGTGGGATGGTGTACCAGCACCAGGCCCACCCGGTCCCTCACCCGAGCTCCTCCCCCTCGCGGGCCCGGCGGGCGAGATCCCGCTCCTCCGGGCTCAGCCGCGCCCGTTCCAGGAGATCCGGCCTGCGCCGGGCCGTCCGGATCACCGCCTGCCGTCGCCGCCACGCGGCGATCCTTCCGTGGTCCCCCGAGAGCAGCACGTCGGGCACACGGAGCCCCCGGAACTCCCGGGGACGAGTGTACTGGGGGTACTCCAAGAGTCCGTCGGACAGGCTCTCGTGCTCGGGCGACGTGACGTCGCCCAACACCCCAGGCACGAACCTCGCAGCCGCCTCGATCACCACCCACGCGGCCGCCTCCCCGCCCATGAGCACGTAGTCTCCCACCGAGACCTCGTCGTCGCAGAACCCCCGGATGCGTTCGTCGAAGCCTTCGTACCGGCCGCACACCAGCGCGAGCCGCCCGGCGGCCGCCAGTTCCCGGGCCACCTCGTGCCGGAATAGCCTCCCCTGGGGCGTGAGCAGCACCACCCGGCACCCGGGCGAACGGGCGCGAACGTGCTCAATGGCCGCCACCACGGGCCCCGGCTTCATCACCATGCCGGCCCCGCCCCCGAAGGGATAGTCGTCCACCACCCGGTGGCGCCCTTCGCCGAACTCCCGGAGGCGTACGAGTTCGACCCGGACGCGGCCCTCCTCTCGGGCCCGGGCCAGGATCCCCGTTTCCAGCGGCCCCCGGAAAAACTCGGGGAACAGGGTGATCACGTGGACCGTCAGTCCAGGAGCCCCTCCGGCACCCTCGCCACGATCAGGCCCTCCTCCAGGTCCATGCGGATCACCCATTGGGACACCACCGGAAGCATCCATTCCCGCCGGCCCTCGCGCCGGATCACCAGTACGTCGTGGGCGCCCGTGAAAAACACGTCCTCCACCGTGCCCAGGTCCCGGCCGGCCTCGTCCCGGACGGCACACCCCAGGAGGTCCACGTGATAGTACTCGTCCTCGCCGAGCGGCGGAAGTTCCGAGCGTTCGACGTAGAGCACCGCATGGGTCAAGGCCCGCACGGCCTCGGGCGTGTCATACCCCGCGAACTTGACGAGAACGAACCGCCCGTGGGGCCGGGACCGCTCCACCCCCACCGGCTCGAGGCGGCCGTCGCGCTCCAGGTAGAAGCGCGTGTATCCCTCGAGACCCCGGGGGAGCCCCCCCCGGGGGTCGACCCGGACCTCGCCGCGCACCCCGTGGGGACGGCCCACCCTGCCCACGGGGACATACCGGATCCGGGGCATCCCCTCCAGGATCAGCCGGCCCGGGCCTTCTTGGCCTCGGCCTTGGCCTTGACCCAGTTGGCCCACACGCCGGTCTTGCGGAGCAGGTTCCGTACCGTCTCGGTGGGCTGGGCCCCCTGGTTCAGCCAGTGGATGATCCGGTCCTCCTTCACGGTAATGGTGGCCGGATCGGTGAGAGGGTTGTACGTGCCCAGCACCTCCAGGAATCGGCCGTCCCGGGGCGCCTCGGCGGGGGCGGCCACGATCCGGTAGAACGGTCGCTTCTTGGCCCCGTGACGGGCCAGACGAATCCTCACGGCCATGGGTCTCTCCTTGGCGACGAACAGTTAGAAGGGCAGGCCGGGGAGCCGGCCGGCGCGTTTCTTCCCCCTTCTTCGCCCCAGTCCCATCCGGTTCATCCGCTTGATCATCTTGCGGGCTTCCTGATACCGGCGGATGAGCCGGTTCACGTCCTCCACCCGGGTCCCGCTGCCCCGGGCGATGCGGCGGCGGCGGCTCGCGTTCAGGATCTCGGGCCGGCGTCGCTCCTCCGGGGTCATGCTGTCGATGATGGCGATCACCCGGGTCAGCTCCCGGTCGTCCACCCGCAGGCCCTTGAGCTGGCCCGCACCGGGAAGCATTCTCAGCAGATCCTCCAGGCCGCCCATCCTCCGGAGCATCCGGAGCTGGTCCCGGAAGTCCTCCAGGGTGAAGCGGTCGGTCCGAAGTTTTTCCTCCAGGTCCCGGGCCGAGGCCGCGTCCACCGCCTGCTCGGCCCTTTCGATGAGGCTCAGCACGTCGCCCATCCCGAGGATGCGCGAAGCCATCCGCTCGGGGTGGAACACTTCCAGGGCGTCCAGTTTTTCCCCTACCCCGACGAACTTGACGGGTTTCTCGGTCACGGCCTGGATGGACAGGGCCGCCCCGCCCCGGGCGTCTCCGTCGGCCTTGGTCAGGATCACGCCCGTGATCCCCACGGCCCGGTCGAACTCCCGGGCCACGTTCACCGCGTCCTGGCCGGTCATGGCGTCGGCAACGAGCAGGACCTCCCGTGGGGCCAACAGGTCGCGCAGCCGGCCCAGTTCCTCCATCAGGGGCTCGTCCACGTGGAGCCGCCCGGCCGTGTCCACCAGGAGCACGTCGCACCCCGTGCGCCGGGCCTCCTCCAGGGCGGCCCGGCAGATCGTCTCGGGCTCCGTGGACGGATCCGAGGGATAGGCGGGGACCCCCGCCTGCTCGGCCACCTTGAGGAGCTGTTCGATGGCCGCGGGGCGCTGGACGTCCGCCGGCACCAGATAGGGCCGGCGTCCCATCCGGTCTCTAAGGTGCAGGGCGAGCTTGCCGGCCGTGGTCGTCTTGCCCGAGCCCTGGAGTCCCACCAGGAGCACCGGTACCGGGGGCGTCCCCTTGAGGTCCAAGGGGGCAAGGTGCTCGCCCATCATCCGGACGAGTTCGTCCCGGACGATCTTCACGACGGTTTGCCCCGGGGTGAGGCTGCCCATCACTTCGCGGCCCAGGGCCCGCTCCCGCACCGAGGCCACGAACCGTTTGACCACCCCGTAGTGGACGTCGGCTTCGAGCAGGGCCAGGCGCACCTCGCGCAGGGCGGATTCGATGTCTCTTTCGGTGAGCCGGTCCTTGCCCCGGAGCGACCGGAACACCCGGGACAGTTTGTCGGAAAGGCTTTCGAACATGGCACAAGACCCCGGAGCGGGCGCACAGTTCGCCCCGCCCCCCGGATTTTTCGGAAACGCTGACTATAGGGAACGGCTCGTCAGAGTGTCAAGGGGAAACGGCTGCGGTCAGGAAGCGGTCCCCGGGCTCCACGGTGGCGCGGGCCTCCATGAGCACGGCGGCCGCGGCCTTGTCCTCCACCCTCACCACCACGGCCCGCGCGATGGGCCGCGACAGGTCCACCGCGCCCTGGGCGTCCCGCTCCCCCTCCTCCACGGGCACTTCCAGGACGACCCCGGGCTCCAATCCGTGGAGGAAGCCGCGGTCCACAAAGATCACATCCTCCGTGCCGAACACGCTCCGGTCGGGCTGGCCCCGGAGGATGACGCCCTCCACCCCGAGGGACGAGGTCTTCACCGGCACGGCCTCCACAGGGGGTCTGTAGGGCATGACGCCCGCTCCGTTCTGTATCGTGTCGTACGATTCCACAACGCGGGCCACGGCCCGTCCCCCGCTCACCTCCCGGATCACCAGATGCCCCAGCACCCGCACGTAGTAACCGGCCGGCTGACCCGTCACGGGGTGGACGACGGGCTCCCCGTCGTGGAACGCCGTGACCCGTTCTCCCGGAGCAAGAGAGGTCCCGGCCGCGAGCTCGATCTCCACGTCCTCGCCCTGGGCGTAGGCGACCTTGGCCTGGGTCCGGTTTCGGACCGTACCGAGCCGTGGAATGGGATGGGAGGCCACGAAGTCCTCGCTCTGATGGCGGGCCAGGCGGAAAACGGGCCCGCCGGCCGCAGGCGGCCCCGCCCGCCGAGGGCCCCCGTCCTGGCCCGTTTCCCGCGCCCCCGCCGTCCCTCCCGGGGCGGGTCCCGCCGGCTCCAACCGCTCCAGGGGGAGGCGAAACAGCCGGGCCGAGGGCTCCGGTCGTCGGAGATAGATCGGGTCACCGGGGAAGATCCAGTGGGGGTTGCGGATGTGGGGGTTCAGGGCCCACAGTTCCGGCCACGTGGCCGGGTCGTTCCAGAACCGGCCCGAAAGGTCCCACAACGTGTCCCCCCGTTGGACCCGATACTCCTGCCCTCTGGCCGGGAGACCCGCGGCGAGGACGATCACCGCCACGGCCGCTACCTGTCGCAAAGAGCACACGGCGCACCTCCTTGCGGTGGGCTACTCGGTGCCCAGCAGCTCCCGGGCCCGGGACGCCGCCTCCGAGCCGGGATACACCGCCACCACCCGGCTCCAGAAGGCCCGGGCGTTTTTCGCGTTCCCCAACCGCTGATAGGCCAGTCCGATCTTGAGCAGCGCGTCCGGGGCCTTCGGCTGGTCCGGGTAGCGGTCCACCACCTTCTGGAACTCCACGATGGCCTGCTCGTACTCCCCCTGGGAGTAAAAGGCCTCCCCGATCCAGTACTGGGCGTTGTCGGCGTACTCGTGATCCGGGTAGCGCTGGAGGAACTCCTCGAAATCCAAGATGGCCTGGGCGTAGCTCCCGTTCCGGTACGCATTGAAGGCCCGCCGGTACAGGTCCGCCGCGGCCGTATCGGCCGGCTCCGCCGCCGCGGGGGGAGACAACGGTTTCTCGGGGGGAGCGAGTTCCACCACCTTCACCCGCGGTTCCGGGGGAGCCGGCGGACGCTCCTCCTCCGCCCTGCGCCATCCCCGGACCACCTCCTCCTGGGCGTACAGCCGCTCCCGCAGGGCGACCAACTCCCGGCTCATTTCATCGAACCGCCGCTCAAGCCGGGCCTGCGCCCGCTCCAACTCCGCCACCCGGGGTTCCCACGGGGCGGGCTTGGGGGCCTGGGGGGTGGCGCACCCCACCCACGCTCCAGCCAACACCAACAGGATTCCTCGCCGGAACATCGCGCCCTCCATGGTTTACCGTGGCGCCAGACGCGGCCCCACGATACCATCCGGCCCGCGCGAGTCAACCCCCGGGCGCGACACCGCTCCCTCCCCGATCGGCCTGGGACGGCCAGAAGTTTATTGCGGCCCCGCGGAGGAGAACGGATGAGGAGACGTCCACCACACTGGAGCCCCCCGGGCCCGGTTCCGCCGGGTGACCGGGGCGAGCCGAATCTGCGGCCCCGCACGGACGAGACCCTGGACTGCCTCTCGGGACACTGGAAGATCTTCCAACTCCGGCGGGGACACCGCTACTCCACGGACGACCTGCTCACCGCTTGGTACGCCAGCCGGGCCTTCGTGGACCGGGGGAGCACGCCGGGGCGGATCCTAGACCTGGGATGCGGCACGGCCTCGGTGGGCCTGATGCTGTTGTGGCGTTTTCCCGGAGCGTACCTGGTGGGGGTGGAGGCCCAAGCCGTGAGCGCCGATCTGGCTCGCCGGAGCCTCCGGTACAACGGGGTGGACGAGCGGGCGGAGATCCGGCACGGGGACTTCCGGGACCCGAACGTGTTTCGGCCCGGCGAGCGGTTCGATCTGGTGACCGCCACCCCGCCCTATCTGGCGCCCGGGGAAGGACGGCGCAGCCCGGCCCCCCAAAAGGGGCCCTGCCGGTTCGAGGACCGAGGAGGGATCCGCGAGTACCTGAAGGTTGCGGCCACGTGTCTGGAGCCGGGGGGCACGGCCGTGTGGGTCCACGCCACCCGTCATCGGGATCGGAACGTGGAGGCCGCAAGGGCCGCGGGGTTCGGGGAGGTCGCCGTCCGGCCCGTCGTGTTCCGGGAGGGGAAGCCCAGCCTGATCAGCCTGTTCCGCGCCGTGCTGGACGGCCGCCCGTGCGTGGTTGACGAGGCAGCGCTCATGGTGCGTGGTGGGGATGGGAACTGGTCGGGGGCGTTCCGCCGGGTGCGGCTGGAGATGGGTTTCCCGGCGTAGGAGGGGAGTCAGGCGGCCTTTCGCCGGGACAGGGCCTTCACCTCCCGCCACAGTCGCCGTTTCACGTCCGGGTTGAACCCCAGCCGGTCCGCCCACGCATCGAACGCCAGACGCTTCTCCACCGGGGTGAGCCGGTAGTCCCGAAGGAACTTCTCGGCGAAATAGAGCACGCGGTCCTGGGTCATGGCGCACCTCCATTCGTGATTGCGTCCACAAACACTATAAAATAGACCCAAACGGTATCAGAGTCAAACCGTCAAGATTAGCGGGGCTCCGACACATTTCGCCCAGAGACCGGCCCCATGGCGGCACCCCGACGGCGATTTCTCGTGACGATGGGCACATCGCGTGCTTGACAGCCAGGGCACGGATGTTACAAACACGGTCGCCCTCGGTAATGGAGAGACGCCCCGGCTCTTTCCTGGCGGAGATCCCATGCGCTCTGTGGACGAACGGATCGAACGGGCGGTGTGCGCCGGCCGGTGCCGCTACTTCAAGCCGTGGAAGGAACCCGGCCGGTGCGGCGCGTTCCGTTGGCTCCGGTCCCGGGCGTCGGCCGGTTCGGTGGACGTGGAGACCGTGGAGCGCCTCGTCTGGGGCCGTGCCTTCTCGGCCCTCCGGCACGACACGGTCCTGCTGAGGGCCGTGTGCATCCATTGCGTGCACTACCGCCTCCGGTGCCCGTATCGGTCGTCCCGATCCGGATCCGAGCCCTGCGGCGGAGTGGCCGTACTGGACCTCCTGATCGAGAGGGGCGACCTGGATGCCCAGGCCCTGTTCGAAACCGAGTGGTCGGACGAGGGGAATCCAGGATGAGCCCCCAGGTCCCGGAGCAGACGGAAGGTCACGGCGAAGAGGAGGTCGTCCGGGAACCCACGTTCATGAAGGTGGGTCCCGCGTGGGAAGGCTGGACCCTGATCCAGGCGGTCCGGCGCGCCTTCCCTGAAATGGACCCCCGCGCCGTGCTCCGCAAGACGCGAACCGGAGAGATCCTTCTCAACGGCCGGCGCTGCCGGCCGGAGCACGTACTGCACACCGGGGACGTGATCCGCGTGGAGCGGCTGCGCCCCGCCCCGTCCCGGCGGGTCGTGCCCTCGAGACGGGCCGAATCCGTGGAGACCCCTGCCGGGTCTTTCTGGATCGTGTGGGAGGATCCCCATCTGCTCGTGGTCTCCAAGCCCCCCCGGTGCGCGAGCCATCCCGCGCTGGGCCACGCCGGCAACACCCTGATCGAGCGGATCCACGCCTATCTCGGGGTGAAGCCGGAGGACCCGTTTCGGCCCGCCCTGGCCAACCGCCTGGACGTGGACACCTCGGGCATCGTGCTGGTGGCCAAGACGCGGCCGGCCCAGCGCCGCCTGGGACGCAACCTCCAGAGGGGACGGGTCCGGAAGAGGTATCTGGTCCTGGTGGGAGGGTGGCCCGATCCGCCGAAGGGGGAGATCCGGATTCCCCTGGTGCGCCGGCCCGACTCGCGAGACCGGCAGAGGCTTCCCCCCGGCCATCCGGGGCTTCGTGGCGTGCTCCAGTCCGCCCTGACCCGCTACCGGACCGTGGCGAGGTTCCGGCACCCCCTTCGGGCGGCCCTCCTCGGGGTGGAACTGGTGACGGGCCGCACCCACCAGATCCGGCGGCACCTTTCGGCGGTGGGGCATCCGGTGGCCGGCGACCGCCGCTACGGGGACCCGGGGTTCAACCGCGACCTCGCGGACGCGAGCGGCCTGGACCGGCTCTTCCTCCACGCATACCGGGTGGGGCTCCGGCACCCCGCGAGCGGCGAGGAACTGGATCTGGTGGCCCCCCTGCCCGGGGATCTGGTTCGGGTCCTCCGGGCGTTTGGTGCGGCGGACGTTACGGACGAATCGGCACTGCGCCGGTGCACGGCGGCCGAACCGGAAGGGCACGGGGGAAAGCCGTTTGGCGACCCGGGAGGGCCGGGCAACGGGACGTGATCGTGCCGAGCCCCCCGTAGCTGCGCTGGTTCCGGGGAGGCCGGACCGACCCCGTCGGCCCCGTTGCTCTGGCTGCCTGCACTCCGGCATCGGGCCCCGGGAGGCCCCTTCCGGGCGCGACATGGCCCGCAGGCCCAACAGCCTTTTTCGGAGGAGAGGCGATGGAGACCTACCGCGTGCTCGTCACCTGCGCCCTGGGCAAGGCCGCCCTGGATCGCTTCGCCGCCCATGCCGGGTTCTCGGTCCGCGTAGAGGACATCCGGGACCCGGAGGTCCTCGCCCGGGCGGTACCCGGCTTCCACGCCGTGGTGGTGCGGTCCAACGTGCGTGTGACCCGTGAGGTGCTGGAGGCCGGAACCGATCTGCGGGTCGTGGGCCGGGCCGGGATCGGTGTGGACAACATCGACGTGGATGCGGCCACGCGACTGGGCATCGCCGTGGTCAATGCGCCCGGGGGCAACGTCGTGACCACGGCCGAGCACACGCTGGCCCTGCTGCTCAGCCTGGCCCGCCGGATTCCCCAGGCGTGCACGAGCCTCCGGGAGGGCCGGTGGGAGAAGAAGCGCTTCGTGGGCAGGGAGCTCAGGGGAAAGACCCTGGGCATCATCGGGGTGGGCCGGGTGGGATCGGTGGTGGCCGAACTGGCCCGGGGGCTCCGGATGAAGGTCATCGGGTACGACCCGTACCTTTCGGAGGAACGGGCGTCCCAACTGGGCATCGAACGGGTGGACCTGGACGAGCTCCTCGCGCGAGCGGACGTGATCACGGTGCACACCCCCCTGACCGCCGAGACCCGCGGGCTCCTGGGGCGCGAGGCGTTCGCACGGGCGAAGCCCGGGGTGCTCCTGATCAACTGCGCCCGGGGCGGCATCGTGGACGAGGACGCCCTGGAAGAGGCGCTGGAATCGGGCCGGGTGGGGGGCGCTGCCCTGGATGTGTTCCCGGAGGAACCCCCGCCACCCAGGCCCCTGTATCGGAGGGACGACGTGGTGGTCACCCCGCACCTGGGCGCCAGCACGGTGGAGGCCCAGGAAAGCGTGGCCGTGGAGGTGGCCGACAACGTGATCGCCTTCCTCACACGGGGGGTGGCCCCCAACGTCCTGAACGCTCCCAGCGTGCCCCCCGAGGCGCTCGAACGCCTGGGGCCTCATCTGGACCTGGCCGAACGGCTGGGGCGCTTCCTGGGACAGGTGCTGGAAGGCCCCGTGGACACGGTGGAGGTGGGCCTGCGGGGAGAGACCGCGGCCCGGGGGGCGGAGCTTCTTTCGGCCTCGGCGCTCCGGGGCCTCTTGGAACCCATCCTCACGACCCGCGTGAACCTGGTCAACGCCGCAGCGGTGGCCCGGGACCGGGGCATCCGGGTCACCACGGCCACGAGCACCGAGGCCGGGGACTTCGCCGACCTCGTGACGGTCACCGTGGGGGGCGGGGGCAGGTCCCTCCGGGTCGAGGGGGCCCTGTTCGGGAAGCGGGAACCCCGGATCGTACGGTTCAACGAGTTTCGCCTGGACGCCCTTCCCGAAGGGACCCTGCTGGTCATCTACAACCGGGACGTCCCGGGCGTGATCGGAAATATCGGAACGTGCCTGGGACGGCACGGGATCAACATCTCGGGCATGTACAACGGCCGGGGCGAACCCGGCGGTACGGCCATCACCCTTGTGAACATCGACGGAACCGCTCCCGCCGGGGTCCTGGAAGACCTGGCGGGCCTGCCCAACATCCTGAGCGTGCGGCAGGTGTTCCTCTAGGGAGCGGGTTCCGGCCGGCTGCCCACCCGCTCCACCCACTCCCCGATGCGCCGTGCGTCCTCTTCGGGAAGGTCCAGGAACTGAAGACCGAAACCCGGGGGATAGGGGGAGCCGGGGCGGAAGGGCCGGGTCCACACCACGCGGGCACGGCACGCGAACACCCGGTCCAGCCCGGGCAGCTCGAACCGGATCGCAACCTCCTCGCCGGGGCTCCGGAGCCGCGGGGTGCTGATGAACATGCCCCCACGACTCACATTTGTGGCGTAGCCGAAAAACACCTCCATCCCGGCGATGCACCGGGCCTGCCGGACCACCACCGGGCTGCGCGGGTGGGCTCGGCGTTCGGGCCGCTGGGACTCGGTCGGGGGCGGTGTCACGGCGCTTCCTCCCTTTCGTTCCGATAGCACAGAGCCCTGCCCCGCCGGACCGGGCGAAGCCCTGGGAACGGGGGGTGCAACGACTCCGTGCCCCCGAGGAAAAGGTATCCCCCCGGGACCAGGGCACGCACCAGACCGCTCAACAGCCGCCGCTTGGACTCCCGGTCGAAATAGATGCCCACGTTCCGGCAGAACACCACCTGGAACCCTCCGGGCGGGGGCGGGTCCGATACCAGGTTGGCCCGCTGGAACCGCACCCGTGCCCGCAGCTCGGACCGGACCCGGGCGCGCCCGCCGCCGACCGACTCAAAGTACCGCGCCATCCGTTCCGCGTCGAGCCCCCTCTGGAGCTCCCAGGGCTCGTAAACGCCCTCCCGGGCCCGAACGAGGGCCGCGCGGCTGATGTCGGTGCCCACCACCTCCAGGTCGATCCGCCCGGACTCCACCGTGTCCCAGAGACACATGACGATGCTGTAGGGCTCCTGTCCCGTGCTGCACCCGGCGCTCCAGACCCGCAACCGGACCGGACCGGGCCGTCCCCGGCACACCTCCGGGGCGATGTGTTCCCTGAGCGCCTCGAACGGAACCTCGTCCCGGAAGAACCGCGTCTCCGGTGTGACCACGGCCTGGATCAGGGCGTCCCGGACACTCGAAGGGCTCGCCGCCACCCGCTCCGGCAGTTCCTCCCAGCGGGAGCATCCCAGGTCCCGGAGCAGCTTGCCCAGGCGGCCCGCCACGAAGTACTCCTTGCCCTGTGCCAAGCGGATGCCGGTGTGCCGGTACACGAGTCCGGCCACGGCCTGGAAGGCCTCCGGCCCCAGGGGTGGCACGTCCGGGAACGGTTTCGCCTCCATGCGCGACCTCCTTCCCCCAGGATCGGCTCCGGGGCCGTGGAGCTTGACGTTTCCGGGCCTTGCTCCGGCAGCGCGTATTGGGCATGCTTTCCGGACCCCAAAGGGGAAGGAGGCGTACGTGCGCGTGATCGTGGTGGGGGCCGGGGAAGTTGGCTTCCACACGGCCCAGCGGCTGGCCGCCGAAGGCCACGACGTGGTGGTGGTGGACACCCGGCGGGAGGCCCTGCGGGCGGTGGAGGAACGGCTGAACGTGCTCTCCCTGGAGGGCAACGGTGCCGAGGCCCGGGTCCTGGAGGAGGCCGACATCCGCTCGTGCGACCTGTTTATCGCGGTGACCGACGTGGACGAGGTGAACCTGGTCGCGTGTCTGCTGGCCCGCGAGTACGGGGTCCGGGTCAAGATCGCCCGGGTGCGATCCGTGGGCTATACCGGCCACGGCGCGGTGCTCAACGCCGAGAAACTGG
>CAZBGL010000090.1:0-2605 GCA_964491375.1 uncultured Thermodesulfobacteriota bacterium
CCTCCGCCCGCGGCCGGCCACCGGTGGCCCTCCGCCATCCCATCTCGTGGCAACGCCCCCAGGCACCCGGGGCCCCGCCCCCCTCGCCACGGCGCAACGGGCGTCCTTTCGTCTCGCGCCACGATCGCAACGGTCGCAGCGGAACTCGGGGCCACGCCGCCCGGGGGCCGGGTCCGCGCGAGCGGCCGGAAGGCCAGGCGGCTGTAGCCTTCCGGGCCCGCCGTTCGTGCACGCGAGCGGCACACCGCCTCCGAGCACCCCCACCGCGGCCGTGGCCCCGAAGCGGACACGAGCCCCGGGCGGCATCACCACGCTCCGGGAGGGCCCCCTGGCTCGGGCGGGCGCGAACACGCGGTATGCGACCTCGCCGCGGCAACCCGCCGCTCGGAGATGCCCGGCGAGCACCCCCGGGTCGGGCCCTCGCCGCTCGGAAACTCCAGGGCCGCGGCGACTGTCGGAGCCGCGCCCGCGCCTCCCAGGGGACCCTCCCGGCCCCGCACGGATCGAACGGGCCGCTCCCAACCGGCCCCGGGGGGCTCGGATCCGCGAAGGCGGCCGGAACGCCCAACGGCAACGTCTCCCGAGCCTGTCCAACGCGCACGCGAGCGGCACGAACGCCCCCAACCGGCACAGCCGAGGCCGTGGCCCCGAAGCGGACACGAGCCCCCGGGCGACTTCCCAGCCGGTCCGCGAACGGTCGCGGCCGAAGAGCCCGATCCCACAAGGGAAAAAATGTCGCCGCCTCCTCCACCCGTGCCAGGCCCCGGAGGCCAGGGCGCCAGAAGGGTTCCGGGCCGACGGTTCGGGCCACGCGAGGACCGACATCAGGGCCCCTTCACCACGGCCGCCCGTTTGGGAGGCGGAGTGTTCCGGCTCTTCCGAACCACCACGTCACCGTCCACCATGACCACGCTCACGCCCGGCACGTCTCCGGCCCGGAAGGCCCCGAGCAGGTCTTCGCCCACCGAGCCCATGGGCGCGTCGCAAAACACCAGGTCCGCCGGGGCCCCCACGGCGATCCGGCCCTGGGGCAGGCCGTGGCACCGGGCAGTGTTGCCCGTGGCCCACGCCACGGCCACGGCCGGGTCCACCTCGGCCAGGCTGGCCAGGTGGGCGATCACTCGCGGCACACCCAGGGGGATCACGCCCGTGCCCGAGGGCGCGTCGTTGCCGAGGATGACCCGATCCAGGGCGTCGGCGTCCAGGGCCTGGCGGGCCGCGTGCACGGCCATGAGCGGGTTGCCACAGTGCACGATCTCGACGTACACGGAACCCGACCGCACGATCGCCGACACCTCTTCGGGGCTCACCGCTGTGGGGCCACCGTTGGTGTGACACGCTACGTCGGCCCCCGCTGCCAGCACCTGCTCGGCCGTGACGGTGGAGGACCCCGGGATCGAGGTGCCGCCCATGTGCATCAGGACCACCATGCCGTGCGCCTTCGCCCACTCCACCATGGGCCGGGCCTCCTCGGGCCTCTTCACCGCCCCCAGCCCGATCTCGCCCACCGTTCGCACGCCCTGGGCGGCCATCTCGGCGAAGTCCGCCTCGGTGAGGCCGGGCTCCAGGATCACGGCCCCGCCCTTCACTTTCATGCCCCCGGGCCGAAACGCGGCAAACGACCGGGCGGCCAGGATCGCCAGGGCCTTCACGCCGGCCGCGTCCCTGGGCCGCCCGGGCAGGTGCACCTCGCCCGCGCTGATGGCCGTGGTGACCCCGCCGTGGAGTTCGCTCTCCAGGAACCCCACCTGCTTCTGCCTCGGCGTGTAGTCGCCGAGCACCGGGTGGACATGGGAGTCGATCAGCCCGGGGATCACGGCGCAGCCCCGGGCGTCGATGACGCGGTCCGCCTCGCTCTCGGGCACGTCCGCGTCGCGGCCCACCGCCGCGATCACCCCGTCGCGCACCAGCAACGTTTCTGCGTCGATCACCGGGGAACGGGCGTCCCCCGACAACAGGAGTCCCACGTTGATCACCTTGGTCACCGCCATGGTTCTCACTCCTCGTGCCGCAGTGCCTCCCGCACCGCCTCCAGTCCGGCGGGCAGGCTGTGGATCCGGCCGCCACAGGCGCGGGCCAGAGCGTTCACCACCGCGGGCGCGGTGGGGATGAGCGCGGGCTCGCCCACGCCCTTGGCGCCGAACGGCCCCGTGGGCTCGGCCGCCTCCACGATCATGGCGTGCACCCGCGGGGCATCCTCCACGGTGGGGATCAGGTATGTGTCCAGGTTCCGGTCCACCCCGGGCCGAAACGCCTCCATCAGGGCCATGCCCACCCCCATGGCCGCGCCCCCCGTGATCTGGCCCCGCACCCCCGGGGGGAACACGGCCCGGCCCACGTCGTGGGCCGCGGCGATCCGCTCCACGCGCACCCGCCCGGTGGCCGCATCTACGCGCACCTCGGCCACCTGGGCCGCGAACGCATACGTGGCATACGGCGTCCCCTGACCCGTGCGGGGGTCCAGACGGGTAGTGGGCGGGTCGAACCGGCCCTCGGTGCGGGGCAGGGCCCCTTCCCGCGCGAACGCCCGGGCCACCCGGGCCAGGGGAAGCTCCCGGGAGGGCAGCGACCGGCTCCGTACCCGGTCTCCCTCGATCACCAGGTC
>CAZBGL010000091.1:0-3251 GCA_964491375.1 uncultured Thermodesulfobacteriota bacterium
TGAGCGCCGACGAAGGGCCACGACGCCACTGGTCTTGAAGGGCTGGGAAGGCGGCCTGGAGGAAGACGCGCGAGCCAGAAGACCTGCCGGCCGGGCGCCCCACGGGACCTCCCCGGGGACTGGGAGGGTGGGGGAGCGGACACGCGGTGCTTCGAACACGGGAAGCCCGCACGCCGTTTTCGGCGTGCGGGCTTTTTCGTGAATCCCCTATCCGCTGCCTGCGTTCACCCCTCCTCTAGCCCCGGGTCTCCCACCGATCGAGAGAACATGGCAGGCAGAGTGTTTCTCGTCGGGGCAGGGCCGGGGAGCCCCGATCTCATCACTGTGAGGGGCCTGCGGGTGCTTCGGCGCGCCCAAACGCTGGTGTACGACCGTCTCGTATCCCCCGAGCTCGTGGACATGGCGCCTCCGAGGGCGGAGCGGGTGTACGTGGGGAAGACTCCGGGAGGGCCGGCACCGAACCAGGCTTGGATCAACACGTTCCTTGTGGAGCGTGCCCGCGCCGGCCGGTGGGTGGTGCGGCTCAAAGGGGGGGACCCGTTCGTGTTCGGCCGGGGCGGCGAAGAAGCCCTGGCGCTTGCGAGCGCAGGGGTTCCCTTCGAGGTGGTGCCCGGCGTGACGTCGGCCGTAGCCGTGCCCGCCTTCGGGGGCATCCCGGTAACCCACCGGGGAGCCGCGAACGCCTTCGTGGTGGTCACCGGCCATCCGGGCAACGGGGAACCCGAACCGGACTGGGCAGCGGTCGCCCGGATCCCCACGGTGGTGGTGCTCATGGGGATGGGGCGCCTCCGGGAGATCTGCACCCGTCTCGTGGAGGCCGGCCGCCGACCGTGTACTCCGGCCGCGGCGATCCACCGGGGGACCACGGAGGCCCAGCGCACCGTCCGGGCCACGCTGGCTACCTTGCCCGACCGCGTCGCTTCCCAGGGACTGGGTCCCCCGGCCGTGGTCGTGATCGGAGAGGTGGCCGGGTTGGAGGAGCGCCTTTCGTGGTTCCAACCGCCGGCCGGCACGGCCGGCCATCGCCCGTGTGCCGGGCGGGGAAAGGAGGAGTTCCATGCGGCAGGGCATCGTGGTGTACCTGGCGGACGGCGGGCGTCTGCCTGAAGGGCTCGATCCCGAGCGGTGGTTGCGGGACAAGGGGGTCTTTGATCCGGATTGGATCGCCCTGGCCGGCCCGGCGTCGGGATACCCCCCGGTGGCCGAGGCCCTTCGCATCCTCGCGCAGAGAGGAGCTCGGACCGTGGATGCCGTGCCGGCGTGGTTCGAGCCCGGACGGGGACTCCGGCTGGGGGGCCGCCGATACCGGCTCTGGGGGCCAGCCGGGATTCGCAACGGGTGTTCACCCCATTCACACGTGAAAGGAGGGACGTCATGAACCGGTTGATTCCGCGCGTACTGGCGGGAGTGGGTGCCGCGCTCCTGGTGGCCCCGGGGGGAGATGCGGCCCAGATCTTGACCCGCACCCTCAAAGACAAACCCGCCATCGTGCTCACCGCCTTCGGTACGAGCACCCGGGCCCAGGTGACGTACCGGGTGTTGGAAGAGCAGGTCCGCGAGGCGTTCCCCGACTACGAGATCCGTTGGGCGTTCACCTCCGAGGTCATCCGCGAGCGGGTGAACGCCCGGTGGGCCGAGCAGGGCCGGAAGGAGCGCCTCCTCAGCCTTCAGCAGGCCCTTTCCAACCTGGAGGCCGAAGGATACACCAAGGTCGTGGTGCAGCCTCTCCACGTGTTCCCCGGGGAGGAATACGAAGAGGTCCTGAAGATCGTCGAGCGGTTTCCAGGGCTCCGGATCGAGGTGGGCGAGACCCTGCTCCAGCGCTGGGAGACCCTGTTCGAGATCGTGCACGTGATCTCCCAGGATTTCCTACCCCCCGAAGAGGGGTGCAACGTGCTCACCGCCCACGGCACGCCCAGCACCCACGTGGGTTCCAACATCACCTACATGGGGCTGGAGCGGCATCTCGCCAAACGGTATCCGAACGCCTTCCTGGGGGCCGTGGACGGCATCGTCACCCGCGAAGACGCGCTGAGTGCGGCCAAGGCCTGCCCCAAGAAGCGCGTGCGCTTCGTTCCGTTCATGTACGTGGCGGGGGACCACATCATGAACGACATCATGGGCGAAGAAGAGGATCCCGAGGAACCGAGCTGGAACACCGAGATGGAACGGGCCGGCTTCGAGACCGACGTCACCACGGTCACCTACGACGGACAGACCTATTACAAAGGGCTGGGGTTCTATCCCGAGGTGAACGAAGTGTTCATCAAAGAGATCCGGCGCGCCCTCAAGCGCCTGTAGCCGCGGACCCGACCCGCCCGGTAGCACTCCTTTCGTCGCAAGGGGGGAAGGCCCACCCTTCCCCCCCTTTTTTTCCAGCACCGGCGCGATCAGGAGCGAGGTGTCATGGAGACCCATCGGGCGTCGCGCCGCCGGTGGCACCGGTGGCATCAGATGCTGGGTGCGGTGGTGGCCGTACCCCTCTTGTTCTACGGAATCACCGGGATCTTGCTCAACCACCGGAAGAACTTCGGCTACTTCCAGCGCCTGGAGCGTACCGTCCGGCCGGTGGAGAAGCTCGATCCCACTCCCTTACGAGACTTCATCCGCTTCTACAAATCCCAGATCGGCCGCCCCGACGACCCGGCGGTGATCCGGATCCGCAACGGTCGAACCGTGGAGTTCCTGTACGGGTCCCACGGCCAGACGACGTACGTGATCGATCCCGTGGCCGGCACCCTGTCCACGGTGGTGAAGCACCGCGTGGAACCGTGGGCGAGTTTGAACCGGCTCCACAAGGCGTTTTCCACCCCGCGGGCATGGGCGTGGGCCTCCGATGGGATCACCTTGGCCCTGCTGGCGGCGGGCCTCAGCGGCTTTCTGCTCCCGCGAGCCTGGCGGAGCACGCGGCGGGTGGCGATTGTGGCGGGGCTGGTGTTCGCGCTCCTGTGCGCTTGGGGAGCATCTTTTCCGGGGCGCTGAAGGGGAAGAATCCTCGCACGGTGTTGAACGTGACCCATCTACAAAAAAGGAGGGAGAGATGGACAGGGGTTGGATCGTTGCGAAGGCGTTGGGGATCGTGGCCGCGCTGGGGGTGGCCCCGGCCGTGGGGGGGACGTTGGGGGAGGGGGTGAGGGTTTCGGGGTTGGTGGAGGTGGAGGGGGTGTACGAGAGCACGGAGGTGGTGGGGGGAGAGCGGGAGGGGGGGAGCGACGTGGTGGTGGGGACGGCGCAGTTGGGGTTGGAGGCGG
>CAZBGL010000092.1:0-5730 GCA_964491375.1 uncultured Thermodesulfobacteriota bacterium
TCCACACGTCCGCGAGCACCGCGGCCAGCTCCGGATCGTTCGGTGCCACCTTCCGGGCCGCCTCGAGCACCCGGGCCGCCTCATCCGGGCGCCCCAGCGTGAGGAACACGGCCGCCGCCTCCCGGGCAAACCTCGAGGAGCGCGCGGCATCCTCTGAAAACCGTCGGGCAGCCGTATCCAGGTACTCCACGGCTCTTCCGGGTTTTCCCCGGGCCACCCACAGCTTGGCCCACGCCACGTGTACGAGCGGATCGTCGGGGAACGCCTCGAGGCACGCCGACAGAACCGTCTCCGCGTCGTCCGGGCGCCCCAGCGCCACGAGCACCGCCGCTTTGTCGAGCCGGAGCTTCGGGGAACGGTCGAAGGCCTGGATACCGCGGTCCAAGATCTCCAGGGCCCGTTCCGGCCGGCCCGTGCGCATCTCGAAATCCGCGGCCATGGCAAACACGCCGGGGGCCTCCGGTCCGGCCTCCAGGGCTTGCTTCCAGGCGATCCGGGCCTGTTCCACCTGGCCCAGGCCTGTGAGGGCCCGTGCCCTCAACACGAGAGCCGTGGAATCGTCCGGTGCATTCGCGAGCACCCGCTGAACCAGATCGTTCGCCCGACGGTACGCCTTGGCCTGAAGGTAGAAACCCGCCAGGTCGAGACAGGCGGCCCGGTGATCGGGTTTTATCCGGAGCACCCGTGCCAGCGTTCGGCGGAACTCCTCGTGTTCCCCTTGAGCGCGCAGCGCGCGGGCCAGCCCGTACAACAAGTCCGGGTCGTCGGGCAGGTTCTGGATGGCGGCCTGGTATTCCACCGCCGCCTCCCGGTACCGGCCCTCTTCCATGTACAGCCGTGCACGCGCCTCGTGCTCGCGGGCCTTGCCCGCCGGCCCCCCTGAGCATCCGAACCCGAGCGTCGCAATCCACACCGCAGCGCCCACACCTAAACGAATCGCGCGTTCACCCCTTTTCATCGTCCTTGCTCCGAGACTGAAGTGCCTCCACCATGTACCGCATCCGCCCGACTCCCCGAGACCCCCTCCTTCAGCGGAGGGCGTCTCGTGACAAGAGGCACGTCTTATCCCATCGGCCGGTCAGCCTTTGCTCACGAGCGCGACCACTCACAACAAAAAAGGGCCTCCGAAGAGGCCCGGTGCACCAGATCGGGTCAACCGAATCAGGCAGAGTTTGAATGGTGACCGCTTTGCTGGGTTGCCCGGCGACGCGCCCAGGCCCCCACGCCGAGAAGCCCCGTGCCCAACAATACCATCGTGCCGGGCTCAGGAACCACTCCCACCGGCGAGTCCGCGGTGTACCACGCCTCGTAGTTCTCGCAGGAGGGCCAGATCCCCACGGCCGTCATAGCGGATCCCCCGGCGCTGGGGAACCTGAAGTCCGCCGCGGTCACGTCGTAACTCGTGCTCGTCACCTTGAACGTGACGCTTTCCCCAACATCGAAGTCACTGGGGTTCCACGGCGACGCATCGTCCGGTGAACTCGACACGTTCGGGAACTGGAACGACAACATGATGTCGAACGCCCCCAGGTATTCATCGTCCAAGTCCGCCCCTTGACTCCCATCCGTTACATCGTAGAGGTGGGACCGTTTGTTCCAATCGTCGCTCGTATCGTTGATCCTCCGACGAAGGCCAAACGCATCCTCTTCTTTTTGTACCGAGACGTCCCCGCTATCCGGGCCTCCTTGCTCGGACCCCGACCACTCGATGAGCAGATCGTCTAGAGCCTTGTCTGGATTGAAATTCAACAACCAGTCTTTCACATAGTATTTGTAACTGTCGCACGGGGCAGGATCCGACACGTTCGTCAAGTCCAGGGTCACATAGACGCCTCGCCTTCCACCCTCTATGAACTCGGCAAACGTAACTTGGGGCGTTCCATCCGGCAACGCCGGGGCATTGTAGTTGTACCCATCCCGGCCGCTGAGTTTCAGAACATCGTTCTCGAGCGCGATCGTATCCGCCCGGCTCCATCCCGGCAGCGCGACACCGCCCGCCACCAGGCAGGCGAACAACCAGAGCTTTCGCATCGTCAGCCTCCCTCGCTGTCGCTCCGTGCCCCTGCGGAGTTCCTGCTTCGGGGTAATGCAGCATTCGTGCCAAGGAATCCACGCGCCCCTTCCCACTGAAGAGACTGGAACTTGGCGGTTTTCCGGCCCTCGTTGCCGCGTCCATGGGTTCGGAACACAATCAGAGGGAAATCGATTTCCATTTCTAGGGAACTCTTTTTCCGCTACGAAGGGAGGCCCTCGTTACCACGACCCGCTCCGTTTTCCCTTGGAGGAAGTTCCGTGGGACGCTTTCCTACCCGGTATCCCAAACGAACCGGGTGCCCCGTCAGCTTCCGCGATGGACCACCAGGTCCGGATACGCTTCCTTGAGTTCCCGCTCCAGAGCCAGCGTATCGCCCTCCACCCGCAGGATCAGCTCCCGCTTTCCGGGGGGCACGTCCTCGTAGGTGGTGAGGATCGACCGGATCTTCAGCCCGTGGGCCCGCACACGGTCGGCCACGTCCTTAATGGAGCCGGGCTCGTCCGGGATGGTCATCTGGAAGCGCACCGTGTCGGTGCGGGCGCCGGTGACCCGCACGAGCGCCTCGAACACGTCCTCCTGGGTCAGGATGCCCACCAGGTTCCCGTCGCTCGCCACCACCGGAAGGCTCCCGATCTTGTGGTCGTGCATCAGGAGGGCGGCCTTTTCGATGGTATCCTCCGGGGTGATCCGCAGGGGATCGCGGCGCATGGCGTCGGCCACCTTGGCCTTGGAGAGGAGGTAGTGCATCTCGTACACGTCCAGCGCGGTGGCCGGGCTCGGACTGAACTCCTTGAGATCCCGGTCGGACACGATGCCCACCAGGCGGTCCCCGTCCATCACCGGAAGGTGACGGATGTCGTGCTCCTTCATCTTGTGGATCGCCTCGGAGATCGGGTCCGCGGCCTGCACCGTGACCGGGTTGGGGGTCATCCACTTCCGCACGAGCATGGGTGCCTCCTTTCTGTGAGACGGCCGAATCCCTTTGCCGGTTGCTTTTCGTTTTCAACGCCGTGAAACTTTACCCCGTCTTCGGGTAAACGCTACGGGAGACCCGCATGGACGCACCCGAAGAACTCCGCCGCCAGTTTCCGGTGACCCGGCGATGCGCCTACCTGAACCACGCGGGCGTGGCTCCCCTTTCGCGCAGGGCGGCCGAGGCCGTGCACGCGGCCACGGCCGAGTGCCTGGAATGGGGCGCGCTCCGGTACGACCGCCTACTCAGAGGCATCGAGTCGGCCCGGAGGGCGTGCGCCCGGATGCTGGACGTTCCACCGGCCCACATCGCCTTTGTGAAGAACACGTCCGAGGGGGTCTCGCTCGTTGCCGAAGGGTTCCCGTGGAGACCGGGGGACGCCGTGGTGGTTCCCGAGACGGAGTTTCCCTCGAACGTGTACCCGTGGATGAACCTGGGCCGGCGGGGAGTGAAGACCATCCGGATCCCGGCACGCAACGGCCGCCTGCGCCTCGAGGATTACCGGGACGCGCTCGAACATCCGGCCGTGCGGGTGCTGGCGGTCTCTGCCGTGGAGTTCGGCACCGGCTTCCGGAACGATCTGGCCGCGCTGGGCGAGATGTGCCGACACCGGGGGGTGTTCCTCTTCGTGGACGCCATCCAGGCCCTGGGATGCCTGCCCCTGGAGCCCAGGCGGCTCGGGATCCACGCCTTGGCGGCGGACGCGCACAAGTGGCTCATGGGGCCCGAGGGCGTGGGCCTGCTCTATCTGTCGGAGGAGGCATTGGAACGACTCCATCCCGTGGAGGTGGGCTGGCACTCGGTCCGGAACCCGATGGATTTCGACGCGACCCGGTTCGACCTGCGTCCGGACGCCGGCCGGTTCGAGCCGGGAAGCCCCAGCACGATCGCGATCCACGGCTTGGGTGCGGCCGTGGAGTTGCTCTTGGAGGTGGGCGTGGGTAGGGTGTGGAATCGGGTCCGGGCGCTTCTGGACGAACTGGCCGAAGGACTCCGGGAGCGGGGCTACCCGGTCCTCTCTCCCCTCGCCGAGGGCGAGCGAAGCGGCATCCTGACCTTCCGGTCCCGGACCCCCCCTGCGGCCCTGGTCCGGGCGCTCCACGGCGCGGGGGTGTTCGTGGCGGCCCGGGGCGGCGGGGTCCGGGTGTCGCCGCACGTGTACAACACGTCCGACGAGATCGGGCGGCTCCTCGACGCCTTGGACCGGCTGGACCGGGCCGGACGGGACCGGAGAACCGAGGATCACCGCATCCGCGAGGAGGACGAGCCATGATTCGCCGACCGTGCGTAGCAGGGCAGTTCTATCCGGGGCATCCCGCGGAACTCAGACGTTTCCTGGACCGGGCCGTGGGCCCGGGGACAGAGGGCGTTGCGGCCGTGGGTGGCGTGTCTCCCCACGCGGGGTACGTCTACTCCGGCGGGGTGGCTGGGGCGCTGTTCCGGAGGGTCCACGTGCCCGACACGGTGCTCCTGCTCGGCCCCAACCACACGGGCCTGGGGGCACCGGCAGCGGTGAGCACGTGCGAGGCCTGGGCCACCCCGCTGGGGGAGGTGCCCGTGGAGCGGGAACTGACCGGGGCCGTCCTGGCTGCGAGCCCGGTGTTCGAGGCGGACAACTTGGCACATGCCCACGAGCATTCCCTCGAGGTCCAGATCCCGTTCCTCCAGTACCGGAACCCGGACGTGTCCATCGCCGCGGTCGCGTTCATGTTGCGCTCCTGGGAGGACATCCGTACCGCAGGGGAGGCCATCGCCCGGGTTCTGGCCGAACGCACCGACCCGGTGCTCATGGTCGCCTCCACCGACATGTCCCACTACGAACCCGACGAGGTGGCCCGGCAGAAGGACCGGCTAGCGATCGAACGGGTGCTCGCCCTGGACCCCCGGGGGCTGCTTGACACCGTGCGACGCCATGGGATAAGCATGTGCGGCGTGATCCCCACGGCGGTGATGCTGGCGGCGGCCCGGGCCCTGGGGGCGAGTTCCGCGGAGTTGGTGGAGTACGCCACCTCAGGGGATGCGAGCGGGGACTACGCCCGGGTGGTGGGGTATGCAGCGGTTATGGTGCGGTGAGAAGAGGCCCCGTTCCCGGGGCCGTTTTCCTGTGTTCCGGTGAGGGACCCGGACCGAGGAAAGGATCGTCGGACATGGCGGTACGCACGCGGTTCGCCCCGAGCCCCACGGGGCATCTCCATATCGGGGGGGCCCGCACGGCCCTGTTCAACTTCCTGTACGCCCGGCACCACGGCGGCACGTTCGTCCTGCGCATCGAGGACACGGACCGGGAACGATCCACCGAGGAGAGCACCCGGGCGATCCTCGACTCGCTGCGCTGGCTCGGCCTGGAGTGGGACGAGGGGCCGTACTTCCAGAGCCAACGGACCCCCCTTTACATGGAGCACGTGGAGCGACTGCTCGAGGCCGGCCGGGCCTACCGGTGCGACTGTCCGCCGGAGGTGGTGGAGGCCAAGCGCCAGCAGGCCTTGAAGGAGGGCCGCAAGCCCAAGTACGACGGCACGTGCCGGGGGCGCTCCGACGTGGACCCTTCCAGGCCCCACGTGGTCCGGTTCCGGGCGGTGCACGAGGGTACCACCGTGGTCCACGACCTCCTGCGGGGGGACGTGGTGTACGACAACGCCGAACTCGACGACCTGGTGCTGGTTCGCACGGACGGAACCCCCACGTACAACTTCACCGTGGTGGTGGACGACGCCCTCATGGG
>CAZBGL010000093.1:0-4972 GCA_964491375.1 uncultured Thermodesulfobacteriota bacterium
TTCCCACCCGGCCCGGGGGCTCGGATCCGCGAAGGCGGCCGGAAGGCCGGACGCCACGGGCTCCCGAGCGCACCGATCGCGCACGCGAGCGGCACACCGCCTCCGAGCACCACCGCCGAGGCCGTGGCCGCGAGCGGAGGCGAGCCCCCGGGCGGCCTCCCACAGCCGCGCCCGAACCGGAGGGCGCGGTGGCTCAAAGGCCGGAACCCCTGCCGTCGCCCCGGCCCCCGGGGCCCTCGCCCCCTCGCCACGGCGCGACGGGCGTTCCATCGTCTCGCGCCACGATCGCCACCATGGCGGTTCGCTCCTCGCCCGGCACGAGCCCTGTGTGCCCGATGTACGCCGGAGCATCCCACCGCCCGGGGGGGTGTTCCCGATTCGTACCAGTCCTTGAAACGGTGTGTGCAACCGGGTATAGTCGTCGCCGGTCCGGATCGATTCCTCTGGGGTTTCGCGGGGGTCGTGGATGCTGGTGCTGACGCGCAAGGTCGACGAGTCGATCATGATCGGCGACACGATCGAGATCAAGGTGCTCGGCGTGGACGGGGGTAGCGTGAAGCTGGGCATCCAGGCGCCCCGGGAGATCCCGGTGCACCGCAAGGAAGTGTTCGAAGAGATCCGCCGCGAGAACGTGGCGGCCACCCAGGCCCCCCCCTTCGAGATCGATCGTCTCAAGGACCTGCTGCGCAAGAAGGCCTGATCACCGCACGGTGAGCACCGGACAGGGTGCCGTGCGGCGGACCCGCTCGCCCACGCTCTCGAACGCCAGGTGCTGGAGGATGTGCTGGCCCCGCGTCTCGGGGCGTTCGCCCAGCACGATCACGTCCACACCCTCCTCCCCCGCGTAGCGCACGATCTCCTCGGCCGGCTGCCCGGCCCGCACGGCGGCCACCCACCGGAGTTCCCCCAGGTCTTCCCCCCGCAGGAAGTCCTGCATCTTGCGGCGGGCCTTCCGTTCGATCCGCCTCCAGATCTCCTGGCGGGCCTCCCCGGTGATGGTCACGAAGAACACCGAGCGCATCCGGGGCTGGGGTGCCACGTGCAGCACGTGCAGTTCCGCCCCCAGCTCCCGAGCCAGCGCAAGGGCCGTACGGAAGGCCCGCTTCGCCCCCGGCGTGAAGTCCGTCGTGGCCAGAATCCGGCGGAACGCCACCTTATGCCTCCTTCCCGCCCCCTTTGCGGCCGGCGCGTTGCTCGGCCCGCTTGCGCTCCCACCACGCCAGGCGCTTGGCGATCTCCCGCTCGAACCCGAACCGGCCCGGCCGGAAGTACCGGCGGCCCTGGAGCCGATCCGGCAGGTAGGTCTGGTCCACCACGCCGTCGGGGTGGTCGTGGGGATACCGGTAGTCCCGGCCGCAGCCCATCTCTCGGGCCAGCCGGGTCGGTGCGTTCCTGAGGTGCAGGGGCACCGGCAGGTTGCCGAGCCGCTTCACGTCCTCCCGGGCCCGGAGATACGCGGCATACGACGCGTTGGACTTGGGCGCGGTGGCCAGGTAGACCACCGCCTGGGCCAGGGGGATCCACCCCTCGGGCATCCCCACGAAGTGGACCGCGTCCTTGGCGGCAACCGCCAGGGCGAGCGCCTGGGGATCGGCGTTGCCCACGTCTTCGCTCGCAAAGATCACCAGTCGGCGCGCGATGAACAGGGGGTCCTCCCCGGCTTCCACCATGCGGGCCAGCCAGTACAGGGCCGCGTCCGGGTCCGATCCCCTCAGGCTCTTGATGAGGGCGCTCACCACGTCGTAGTGCCAGTCGCCCGAGGTGTCGTGGTACAGGGTGGGGCTCTGCAGGGTCTCGGCGAGGATTCGGTGCGTCACGGTACGGATCCCGTCCGGGCCGGGGGCGGCTGCTGCTGCGGCTGCCTCGAGCACGTTCAGGGCACGGCGGGCATCCCCCTGGGCGGTGCGGATCAGGAGTTCCTCGGCGTCCGGTGCCAGCCGGACGCCGGGAAGCCCCCGGTCCGCGTCGTCCAGGGCCCGGGCCACGATCCGGCGGAGGCACGCCTCGTCCAGGGGTTCGAGCCGCACCACCAGGAGCCGCGACAGCAGAGGAGACACGACCTGGAAAGAGGGGTTCTCGGTGGTGGCGCCCACCAGCGTAACGGTGCCGTTCTCCACGTGGGGTAGGAGGGCGTCCTGTTGCGCCTTGTTGAACCGGTGGATCTCGTCCAGGAACAGGAGCGTGCGTTCGCCCGACCCCCTTCGGGCGGCGGCTCGCTCCACCACGGCCCGCACGTCCCGCACCCCGCTTTCCACGGCCGAGAGCACCTCCAGACGATACCCCGCCTCGGCCGCCAGGAGGAACGCCAGGGTGGTCTTCCCGCTCCCCGGAGGACCCCACAGGAGCAGGGAGGGCAGCCGGCGGCCTTCGACGGCTGCCCGCAGGGGGCGACCGGGGCCCAGCAGGTGGTCCTGCCCCAGCACCTCGTTCAGGGTCCGAGGCCGCATCCGATCGGCCAGCGGTGTCCAGCGCGCTTCTTCCTGGGTACCCATGGGTCTGCTAGAATACCACACCCCTTTCCGCCGGAGAGAAGGGTGGCGCTGAAAACCGTTGCGGTGTTCCGCAAGCAGACCTCCGCGCAGGCCGAAGCGGTGTTGCGGGACCTGGCCGATTGGGCCGCGGCCCGGGACGTTCGCCTTGTGGACGAGGCGGAGCTGGCCCAAAGGGTGGCCCGAGGCGGCGCAGGCGTGGACCTGGTGGTGGTGCTCGGGGGGGACGGCACGCTCCTGGCCGCGGTGCGCGCCCTCGAAGGGCGCGAAGTCCCCGTGCTGGGGGTGAACCTGGGCTACCTGGGTTTCCTCACCGAGCTCACCCTGGACGACCTCTATCCCGCGCTGGACCGGATCGCCGAGCACGGTCCGGACCTGGATCCCCGGGCGACCCTGGAGGGAGAGGTGGAGCGGGCCGGGCGGGTGCTCCGGCGGTTCAGGGTGCTCAACGACGCCGTGGTGAACCGGGGCGCGCTGGCGCGGATCTGCAGCCTCGAGGTGCGGGTGGACGGGGCCTACCTCACCCACTACCGGGGGGACGGGCTGATCGTGTCCACGCCCACCGGCTCCACGGCGTACAACCTGGCGGCCGGGGGCCCCATCGTGACCCCGGACGTGCCGGCGATCGTGCTCGCCCCCATTTGCCCCCACACCCTGACCCACCGGCCCATCCTGCTGGCGGACCGGAGAAGGGTGGAGATCCGGCTCGTGGCCAAGAACGGCGAGGTGTACCTCACCCTGGACGGCCAGGAGGGCATGGAACTCGAGGAGGGCGACCGGATCCGGGTGGGCAAGGGGAGGTCCCGGGTCCTGCTGGTGAGGGCGCCGCGGCGCGACTACTACCAGGTGGTGCGGACGAAACTCATGTGGGGGGACTGCCGGCCGGGAGGGGGGCAGGGGTGATCGAACGGCTCCGCATACGGAACTTTGCGCTGGTGGAGGAGCTGGACCTGGAGTTTGCCCCGGGGTTCACCGTGCTCACCGGCGAGACCGGCGCGGGGAAGTCGATCCTGCTCCAGGCCCTGGGGCTCCTGCTGGGTGACCGGGCGAGCCGAGACTGGGTGCGCGCCGGCGCGCGGCAGGCCAGGGTGGAGGCCGTGTTCGAGCCCTCGGAAGCGGCCCGGGCGGACCTGGAGCGGATCCTGGACGAGGCCGGGCTCCCGTGGGAGGAAGGGGACCCCCTCATCCTGGCCCGCACGGTGGCCCACGACGGCCGAAGCCGGGCCCAGGTGAACGGATCGCCCGTGCCCCTGTCGTTGCTCGCGCGGGTGGGGGCCCACCTGGTGGAGGTGTCGAGCCAGCACCAGCACCAGAGCCTCCTGAAGGAGGAAGTTCACACCGAGGTGCTGGACCGAAGTCTGGGGCCCAACGGGCTATGCGCCCTCGAGGCCTACCGCCGTGCCCACGCGGACTGGGTGCGGGTCCGGAAGGATCTGGAGCGCCTGGAGCGGATGGACCGGGAGGGCCGGGAACGGGCGGAGTTCCTGCGCTTCCAGGCGGAGGAGATCCGCTCGGCCCGCCTGGAGCCGGGCGAGGACGAGCGGCTGAGGGCGGAAAGGGACCTGCTGCGCAACGCCGAGCGGCTGAGGGAGGCGTACGGCGGGGCCGAGTCCGACCTGTACGCGGCCGAGGGGTCGGCGTTCGAGCGGCTGGGGCGCGCCGGCCGGGTTCTGGAGGGAGCGGCTCGGTGGGATCCGGAGCTGGAGGGGGTGGTGGAGCTCGTGAACGAGGCGACGGCCCTGGTGGAGGAAGCCGCCTCGCGCCTGAGGGAGCGCCTGGGGCGCGTGGAGGCGGATCCCGCCCGTCTGGAGCAGGTGGAAGACCGGCTGGAGACGATCCGGCGGCTCGAGCGCAAGCACGGGGAGGGCATCGGGACCATCCTGGAGAAGCTCGCGCGGATCGAGGCCGAGTTGTCCCGGATCGAGAACCTGGACTGGGAACTGGAGCGGGCGCGCCAGGCCCACGCCCGGGCGCGCGATCGGCTGGACCGGGCCGCTGCAGCCCTCCGCCGGGCCCGGGAGGAGGCGGCCCGCTCCCTAGAGGCCCGCATGGAGGCGGAACTCGGGGCCCTGGCCATGCCCGGCGCCCGCTTCCGGGCGGAGATCGTGCCCCTGGAAGGACCCGGCCCCGGCGGGGCGGAACGGGTGCGCTTCCTGCTCTCGGCCAACCCCGGGGAACCCCTGCGGCCGCTGGCCCGGGTGGCCTCCGGGGGGGAGCTGTCGCGGGTGCTCCTGGCCCTGAAGAACGCGGTGCGGGACCACCGGGTGGAGACCCTGGTGTTCGACGAGGTGGACGCCGGCATCGGAGGCGCCACGGCCGATGCGGTGGCCGACCGGCTGGTGCGCCTTGCCGGGGCGTGCCAGGTGATCTGCGTCACCCACCTGCCCCAGATCGCCTCCCGGGCCACGCGGCACCTGCGGGTGGAAAAGGGCGTTTCCGGGGGCCGCACCGTGACCCGGGTGCGGGTCCTGGGGGAGTCCGAC
>CAZBGL010000094.1:0-13343 GCA_964491375.1 uncultured Thermodesulfobacteriota bacterium
CTGCGGCTGAAACACTACTCCCTCTCCTGGCCGGCCGAACCCCCTCCCGAGGCGCCGGCACCCGAACCCGGGCCGGATTCCCGTCCGCCCCCTGGGGCCAACAGCCGGCCGCCGGACCCGCGCGACACCGTGATCCGGAAGCTCAAGGAACAGGTGGAGTCCCTGAGGGAGCAGCTCCGCCAGAAGGACAAGCGCATCATCGAGCTCGAGGACGAGCTGCACGAGCTCAAGAGCCGGGGCCGCAGCTACCGTCTCGGGGGGGAGCGCAAGCCCTGGTGGAAGCCGTTCTCGTGACCGCCGGGAGGAACTCCGCCCCCCCCTGCCAAGACCCCTCGAACCCCGAGGACGCCAAGCGCTTCGGGCAACGCCACACGGCCAGGGGTCAGAACGCAGGGAACAGGAAATGATCCTGGCTCCTGTTTTCTGCCGCCCGAAGTCCGGAACGGAGCCGCGAGAGGGCCGGAAGGCCGGACGCCATCGTCTCCCGAACCCGCCAGCCGCGCGCGAGCGGCACGTCCGCCTCCCCAACCGGCACATCCGAGGCCGTGCCCCCCACCGGGAGCGGCCGCCCCTTGTCCCCTGAGCAGTGACCCCGGCTCCCGATACGGGCCAGGGGGTTGCATCCGGCCGACCTCACGTGGTACACAGGCAGGTCCTTGTCCTCGGCCCAGCCGACCAGGAGGAGTTTCCCATGGCGCGACGCTGTGAGATCTGCGGAAAGGGGCCCGCCCGGGGCAACCACGTGAGCCACGCGAACAACCGCACCAAGCGCGTCCTCTATCCCAACCTGCACACCGTGCGGGCCCGGGTGGGAGGGGGCACCCGGCGGATCAAGGTGTGCACGCGGTGTCTTCGCTCCAACCGGGTGGAAAAGGCGATCTGACCGTTTCACGACGGATCCGGAGGCCGTACAGGGCCGGGAGACCCCCGGCCCTGTACGCGTTTTCCGGAACAGCCCGCCCCCCAACGGCCCGCAGCCGGCCGGCTGGCAGCTTTCGTCCGGGGGCGAGTCCGGTTCGCCCTGCCGTTCCCCTTGCGGACGAAGGGGGAGGGGCACGACCGCAAGAGCCGATCCGGAGGGGCGAGGAAGGGGGAGCGCGCCCCCCTAACCCATGAGCAGGAGCTTCACCGCGAACACGATCACGGCCGCGGTCACCACGCCCTTGATCCAGGCGTGGCCCTTGAGCACGGTGAGGCGCACGCCCACCTGGCTGCCGGCCACCATGCCCACGGCCAGGGCGAGTCCCAGGTCCCACACCACCTTCCCCTCCACGGCGAACAGGGCGAGCGACAGCGCCGTGTACACGAGCACGCTCAGCACCTTCACGGCGTTGCCCCGCACCAGGTCCAAACCCGCCAGGGTCGTGGTGGCCAGGATCAGGAACCCTACACCGGCCTGGACGAAGCCACCGTAGATCCCGACCACGAAAAACCCGGCGGCCAGAGGCCATACCCGGGGACGCTCCCCCGGCTTCAGGAAGGCGCGGTGCTTCTTCAGGGGGTCCCACAGGGTCCAAAGGGTCACCGCGATCATCAGGAACGCCAGCACGCGCCGGAAGGCGGCGTCGCCGATGCTGACCGCGCCCCAGGTACCCAGGGCCGCGCCGAACGTGGCCGGCACGGCGGCCCAGAGCACGTAGCGCCAGTCCATGACCTGGTGCCTGTGGAAGCCCCACACCGCGGCCACGTTCTGGAGGAAGATGCCCACCCGGTTCGTTCCGTTGGCCACCGTGGGCGGAAGTCCCAGGAAAATCAGGATCGGCAGGGTCAGAAAGGACCCTCCACCGGCCACCACGTTCAGGGCCCCGGCCACAAAACCCACCGCGAACAGTCCTGCATAAGCCTCCATGGCACCTCTCCCCGTCCACCGCCATCCGACGAGCCACGACCCACCGATTCCGCCTTTGTGACCGATTCCCGTTCCGCCCGTCAAGCCGAGCGGCCAGGAGGCCGGTGTGGTGTCCGCCCCGGGCGTCTGGTACCATTCGCTGGTCCCGCACAACCCCTTTCCGCGGAGGGCCCGAGCCGTGTTGGACGGAATCCGGGAGTGGCTGTCGGAAGTGGACTGGCAGGCCCTTCTCGAGCAGGTGAGCAACGACCGCCTGGTGGCGCTGTTCTCCCACCCCTACGGGCTGGCCGCCCTGGGCGCGCTCATGCTCCTGGCCCTGTTCATGAAGTGGCGCATCACCTTCGTGGTGGTGGCCGCGGGTCTGGCCGTGGGCTTCCTGGCACGATACACCGTGGTGGGGGCCCAGGGGGGGCCGAACCGGAGCCTGTTCCTGTTCGCCGGGGCGGCCGTGGCGGTGGGTGCCTTCATCATCTACTTCCTGTTCATCCGGGAGGACTGAGCTTGGGGCGCATCGGCATCACCACCACGGTGCCCGTGGAGGCCATCTTCGCCGCAGGCCACGTGCCGGTGGACCTCAACAACGCCTTCATCACCCACCCGGACAGCCGCGCCCTGGTGGAGGAGGCCGAGGCCGCGGGGTTCCCGGCCTCCACCTGCGGCTGGATCAAGGGCATCTACGCGGCGGCCAGGCGGCTGGGTGTGGACGCCGTGGTGGGGGTGATGTCCGGGGACTGCTCCAACACCCAGGCCCTGCTGGAGATCTGGCAGTTCGAAGGGATCCGGACCATCCCCTTCGCCTACCCGTACGACCGGGACCGGGCGGCCCTGTCGGCCGAGATCGACCGGCTGTGCGGCCACCTGGGCACGACCCGGTCCGCTGCCGAGGCCCAGAAAGAGCGCTTGGACCGCGTTCGCGCGCTGGCCCTGGAGGTGGACCGGCTCACGTGGGAGGAAGACCGGGTGGGTGGCTTCGAGAACCACCTCTACCTGGTCTCGGCCAGCGATTTCGAGGGCGACCCGGAGGCATACGGCCGGAAGCTCGAGGCGTTCCTGGCCGAGGCCCGCACCCGGCCGCCCCGCTCCGAGCCGGTGAGGCTGGCCTACGTGGGGGTGCCGCCCATCTTCGGCGACCTGTACGAACTGCTGGAGGCCTTCGGAGCCCGGGTGGTGTTCAACGAAACCCAGAGGCAGTTCTGCCTGCCGTATCTCGGCGAACCCCTGGCCGAGGCCTACCGGCGGTACACCTACCCGTACGACGTGTTCGCCCGGATCGAGGACGTTCGGGCCGAGGCGAAGCGGCGGGGGGTCCACGGGGTGATCCACTACGTCCAGTCCTTCTGCTTCCGCCAGATGGAGGACCTGATCCTGCGGAAGAGCCTGGACCTGCCCGTGCTCACCCTGGAAGGGGACCGGCCCGGGAGGGTGGACGCGCGCACCCGCACGCGCATCGAGAGTTTCGTGGAGATGCTCCATGGGGTGTGAGACCGGCACGGACCGCCTGGAACTGCTGGAAAAGAAGATCCTGCGCAAGATGGGCCGCGCCATCGCGGACTACGCCATGATCCACGAAGGGGACCGGGTGCTGGTGGCCCTGTCCGGCGGCAAGGACTCGTGGACCCTGCTCCACGGCCTGGAGGCGCTGCGGCGCCGCGCTCCCGTACGCTTCGAGGTGCACGCCGTCACCGTGCACCCGGGGTTTCCCGGCTTCTCTACCGGGCCCATCGAGGCCTACTGCCGGCGACACGGGTTCCACCACTTCGTGGAGCCCAGCCGGATCTACGAGATCGTGGAGGCCAAGCGCACGCCGGGCACGAGCTACTGCGCGTTCTGCTCGCGGCTCCGCCGGGGGGTGCTCTACAGCCTGGCCCGCCGCATGGGCTACACCAAGATCGCGCTGGGGCACCACGCCGACGACCTGATCGAGACGCTGCTCCTCAGCCAGTTCTTCACCGGGGAGATCAAGAGCATGCCCCCGGTGCTCCGGGCCGACGACGGGGTGAACGTGGTGATCCGGCCCCTGTGCCTCGTGTTCGAGCACGACATCCGGCGCTACGCCGAGGCCCGGGGGTTCCCGGTGGTGTGCTGCGGGTGCCCGGTGTGCGGAATCGAGGACCAGAAGCGCCGCCGGGTCAAGGCCCTGCTCCACCAGCTCGAGGCGGAACACCCGGGGATCAAGGCCAGCATGCTCGCCAGCCTGGGCCGGGTCCGCCACGGTTACCTGCTGGAACGCCCGGCCGCGTGAGGGCCCTGCCGTGTCCCCGTGGTGGCTCCTCGCGCTCCACCTGGCGGTGTCCGGCCTTCTGGCCGCACGCCTGGTGGTCCGGCGTCGCGACCCGGTGGCCACGCTCGCGTGGCTCCAGGCCATTCTACTCCTTCCCGGGGTGGGGGCCCTTCTCTACCTGGTGTTCGGGGCCGACCGCATCGAGCGGCGGTACGCCCGCCGCCGGCGCCGCCGGGGCGAGATCCCTCCGGACGACCAGCCCGTGGCCTCCTGGCTCGTCACCGAGCCCCCGGCCGAACTCGATCCGGCCACGGCCGAGGCCCTCCGGGTGGCCATCGCCACCTCCCGGAACCTGCCCACCCGGGGCAACCGGGTGCGCGTGTTCGACCGGGTGAGCGAGCTGTACCGGGACATGACCCGGGCCTTCCACGACGCCCGGCGCTTCGTGCACCTCGAGTACTACATCTTCCAGCCCGACCGCACCGGCCAGGAGTTCCTGGAACTGCTGGCCGACCGGGCCGCCCAGGGCGTGGAGGTGAGGCTCCTCCTCGACGCCGTGGGTTCGCGCCGGCTCACCGAGCGGCACCTGGCTCCCTTGCGGGAGTCCGGCGCCCGGGTGGCCTGGTTCCTGCCCCTCCGGGCGTTTCCTCGCCGCAGGGCCGTGCACCTGCGCAACCACCGGAAGATCGCCGTGGTGGACGGCCGCATCGCGTACACCGGCGGAGTCAACATCGGCGACGAGTACCGAGGGCTGTGGGCACGCCAGCCCCCCTGGCGGGACACCCACCTGCGGGTGGAAGGTCCCGCGGTCCATCAGATCCACCAGGTGTTCGCCCAGGACTGGCACTTCGCCGCAGGGGAGGACATCGTGACCCCCGAACGGTTCCCGGCCCAGGAACCCGCCGGATCCGACACCGTGCACATCGTGGCCAGCGGCCCCGACGACCCCGCCCGGTCCCTGCACACCACCCTCTTCCAGGCCATCGTCACGGCCCGGCGGCGGATCTGGATCGAGACCCCGTATTTCATTCCCGACGCCCCGATCCTGACCGCCCTGTCCACAGCGGCCCGCCGGGGGGTGGACGTCCAACTGCTGCTTCCGCTTCGGACCGACCACCCCCTGGTGGACCGGGCGGGCGAGAGCTTCCTGCCCGAGCTGCTGGAGGCCGGGGTTCGGGTGTTCCGGTACGAGCCCGGAATGCTCCACTCGAAGCTGGTGGTGGTGGACGGCCGGTGGGGCCTCCTGGGCTCCGCCAACATGGACATCCGTTCCTTCCGGCTCAACTTCGAGATCAACCTCCTCGTGCTCTCCCCCTCCCTGGCCCGGAGGCTGGAGGCCATGTTCCAGGCCGATCGGGTCCACGCAAGCCCCTACACCCGGGTGGACGTGGAGTCCGCCTCGCTGGCGCGGCGCCTCACCTCGTCGGCCTGTCGGCTGCTCGCACCCGTCCTGTGACCGGGCAGGACCGCGGGGGCCGGTCGCCCGCACCTTCCCCGTTCGGCACGGCAGACGGCAGCGGGCACCCATCGAGGCCTCCGGCGCGTTCCGGCCCCGGGGGGCTCGTCCCTGTTGACGGGTGACGAGGCCTTCCGCCGCTGCGGCCTTCGGGCCACCATCGGCCGACGGCGGTTGACGGGGGCGGCCGTTGGCCGCCAGCCCGTTGACACGGCCCCGTTTCACGGGGCAGAATCGCCGTTCGAATCCGGATTCGGAGGAAGACCATGGATGTCGGCACGACCCCGAGGGACCGCATCCTGGCCGTGGCCGCCGTGCAGTTCGCCCGGGGCGGCTTCAGCGGCGCCCAGATGGCCGAGATCGCCCGGGAGGCGGGCATGGGCGTGGGAACCCTGTACAAGCACTTTCCCAGCAAGGAAGCGCTGTACCGCGCCATGGTGGACCGCTTCCTGGGCGAGCTGTTCCGGCGAACCGAGGCGGCCCTGGAGCGGGCCGGGGGAACCTTGGCCCATGCCCTGGGGGCCTATGCGCGCGAGGCCGTGGGCTGCGTGGTGCGCGATCCGGACGTGTGTCGCGCCGTGGCGCGCGAGACCCTGGGCAGCCGGGTGGCGTTCCGCAACGTGATCGGCCCGGAACTGTGGGAGCGGATCCAGGAGCACCAGGCCCGGGTGGCGGCCTTTTTTGCGGGGCGCCAGGGCGAGATCCGGCCGGGGCTTTCGCCCGAGGACGCGGCCGTGTTCTTCCTGGGCACCTTCTGGGCGTTCGTGGAGCACGACCTGAACCGGGAGGCCATCGACTCCGTGCCGGGGCGGGCGGATCTGGTGGTCTCGCTGGTTCTCGGGGGAATGGAGGCATGAGCATGCGCACCGCTGTGCTGTGTGTGGCCGGGGCCCTGGCATGGAGCACCGTGGCGGCGGGGGCCCAGCAGGCGGTTCCCGTGGCCGTGGCCGTGGCCCGGCAGGAAACCGTGGAGGAGTGGGTCGAGGGCACCGGGACGTTGCGGGCCTTCCAGACGGCGCGGATCGTGCCCAAGGTGAGCGGCAGCACGGTCCAGGAGGTGCTCGTGAACGAGGGCGACCGGGTGAGCACGGGTCAGGTGCTGGCGCGGCTCGACAGCGAGCTCATCCGTGCCCAGATCGACGGTACGCGGGCGCGGCTGGGGGCGGTGAGGGCCCAGATCCAGGCCCTGGACGCCAAGATCCGCATGCTCCACACCGATGCCGAACGGGTCCGCAACCTGGTGAGCCAAGGGGTGAGCCCCCGCCAGCAACTGGACCATCTGGAGGCCCAGCTCGACGCGGCCCGGGCCGAGCGCGACGCCCTGCAAGCCCAGGAGAAGGCCCTGGGCGAAACGCTGCGGGAGCTGGAGCTCCGGCTCTCGTACCACACGGTCACCGCTCCGTGGGACGGCGTGGTGTTGGAGCGCCACACCGATCCCGGCGACGTGGCCGCACCGGGCCGGCCGGTGATCACGCTGGGCGTGCTGAGGAGGCTCAAGCTCCGGGTCACCCTGGCCGAGGCCGACTACCCTCGGGTGCGGCCCGGGCAGGTCGCCCGGGTGGTGGTGGACGCGGTGCGCGCGGAGCCGTTCGAGGCTCGGGTCGTCCGGGTGCTGCCCGGGCTGGACCCGGCCACCCATACCGGCCAGGTGGAGATCCACCTGGATGCCGCGGGCACGGGGCTGCGGCCCGGCATGTTCGCCCGGGCGCGGATCCGGGTGGGCACGCACCGGGGCACGTTGATCCCCCGGGACGCCCTGAGAAAGATCCCGGGAAGCGGGGTGTGGTTCGTGTACGTGGCAGCCCAGGGCAAGGCCCAGCGCCGCGACGTGACGCTGGGCGCCCACATCGGCGCCCGGGTGGAGGTGCTCTCGGGCGTGGAGCCCGGGGAGGCCGTGGTGGTCCGGGGCGAGGGGGTGGTGCGCACCGGGGTCCCGGTGCGGGTGGTGGAAAGGGCGGAGGGGAAGTGACATGGGCCTTCCGAGCCTCTCGGTCCGGCGGCCCGTGGCCGTGCTCATGGGCCTTCTGGCCCTGCTCCTGTTCGGCCTGTGGAGCCTGCCTCGTCTCGACATCGACCTCCTCCCCCGGATCGACCCGCCGGCCATCTCGGTGATCACGTACTACCCCGGGGCCAACGCCCGGGACGTGGAGTCCAACGTCACCAAGGTGATCGAGGACCGGCTGTCCATCGTGAGCAACCTGGACCGGATCACCTCGCTTTCCAAGGACAGCCTGTCGGTGGTCACGTGCCGGTTCAAGTGGGGCACGGATCTCGGCGAGGCGGCCAACGACGTCCGGGAAAAGCTCGACATCGCCAAGTTCTACCTGCCCAAGGACATCGAGAACCCCCTGCTGTTCAAGTTCTCCTCGGCCAACTTCCCGATCCTGTTCCTTTCGGTGGAGGCCACCGAGTCGTACCCGGCCCTGTACCAGATCGTGGACAAACAGATCGCCACGGTGCTCAAGCGCATTCCGGGGGTGGGCGCCGTGATCATCCGGGGCGGGCTGGAACGCCAGATCGACGTGACCGTGGACAACGCGAGGCTCGAGGGCTACGGCCTGTCCCTGGACGACCTGGGCCAGGCGCTGGCCCGCGAGAACCTGGACATGCCCGCCGGCACCGTGAAGCTGGGCAAGCGGGCCATCCCGGTGCGCGTACCCGGCCGGTTCCGCACGCCCGAAGAGGTGGCCGACGTGCCCGTGGCCGTGCACCGGGGCCGGGTGGTGCGCCTGCGGGACGTGGCTCGGGTGGCAGACGGCTTCAAGGAGAAGTTCGAGGAGATATGGGTCAACGGCCGCACCGGCATGCTCCTCATGATCCAGAAGCAATCCGGCGCCAACACCGTGAACGTGGTGCGCCGGATCCAGGCCGCCCTTCCCGGGATCGAGCGCAACCTCCCGGCCGACGTGAAGCTCGGCACCATCATGGACTCGGCCGAGGACATCCTCACCATGGTGAACAACCTGAAGAGCAGCCTGTACGTGGGCGGCGTGCTGGTGGTCGTGGTCACGTTCCTGTTCCTGAGGCGGCTGCGCTCGAGCCTGATCGTGGCCATCACGATCCCGTTCTCGCTCATCGTCACGTTCTTCGCCATGTACCTGATCGGGTTCACCCTGAACCTGATCAGTATCATGAGCCTGACGATCGCCATCGGCATGGTGGTGGACAACGCGATCGTGGTGCTGGAAAACATCACCCGCCACGTGGAACGGGGCCGGTCGGATCCCCTCCGGGCCGCCGTGGACGGCGCCAACGAGGTGGGACTGGCCGTGACCGCCTCCACCCTTACCACGGTGGCCGTGTTCCTGCCCCTGGTGTTCCTGGGGGGGATCGCGGGCATCCTGTTCAAGCAACTGGGCATCCTGGTGACCCTGACCCTGCTGTCCAGCCTGCTGGTGAGCCTCACCCTGACGCCCATGGCCGCCAGCCGCCTGCTGCGCCGCCGAGCCCCGGCCGGCCGGCTGCTCCGGGCCACCGACGGGGTGCTGGGGCTCCTGGACAGGGTCTACGCCGGCGCGCTCCGACGGATGCTGCGGCACCGCGTCGTCACGCTCCTGCTGGCCGCCTCGCTCCTGGTGGTCGGGTTCGGCGCCGCCCGCAAGGTGGGTTCGGAGTTCATCCCCCAGACCGACTCCGGCGAGATCTCGGTGAACGTGGAGCTCCCCGTGGACGTGCGCCTCGAGGAGGCCGAGCGCACCGTGGAGAAGCTCCAGCGGATCTTCTACGAGGAGGTGCCCGAGATCCGCGCCACCTACGCCGTCACCGGCCAGAGCCGCCAGGGTATCGCCACGGCCGTGGGGTTCCAGGAGGGGGACCACGTGATCCGCATCGGGGCGAAGCTGGTGGATCGCTCCCTTCGGAAGCGCAGCGTGGTGGAGATCGCCGAACGGCTCCGCCGGCGCTTCCGGGAGGAGATCCCCGACGTGGAGAAACTGAGCGTGCGCACCGTATCCGCCGTGCAGAAGATCTTCTTCGGCGGCGGTGCCAAGCCCCTGGTCATCGAGGTGCTCGGCAACGACTTCGACCGCATCACGGCCACGGCCCGCGCCATCCTGGCGCGGCTGCGCGAGGTGCCGGGCGTGCGGGACGCCTCCCTTTCGCTCAAGCCCTTCAAGACCGAGTGGCTGATCAGGGTGGACCGCGAAAAGGCGGCCCGCCTGGGGCTCCCCCTGGCCGTGATCGCCCGGGATGTGCGGACCGCCCTGTTCGGGCGGGACTACACGCAGTTCCGCGACGCCGGCGACGACTACGACGTGTTCGTCCGGCTCCGGCCCGAGGACCGGGCCGACCGCACGGCCCTGGAGAACCTCCGGCTCAAGACCGTCACAGGGCGGATCGTGCGCCTGGGCGACGTGGCCCGGATCGAGGAGGGGGAGATCCCGCTCCAGATCGACCGGAAGAACCAGCAGCGGCTCGTGTCGGTGTCGGCCGCCGTGGTGGGCCGGAGCCTCGGCGAGGTCACGGCCGACGTGCAGCGGGTGCTCGGGACCATCGACCTGCCCGAGGGCGTCACGGTCCAGTTCGGCGGCGACGTCAAGGAAAAGGCCGAGGCGTTCCGCGACCTCCTCCAGCTCCTGGCCCTGGGCATGGTGCTCGTGTTCATGGTGATGGCCGCCCAGTTCGAGAGCCTGATCGTGCCGTTCGTGATCTTTTTCTCGGTCCCGTTCGCCCTGGGCGGCGCGTTCCTGGGGCTCGCCGCCACCCACACGCCCCTTTCGATCATGAGCTTCATCGGTGTCATCATGCTGGTGGGCATCGTGGTGAACAACGCCATCGTGCTCGTGGACTACGCCATCCAGCTCAGGGCCCGGGGCATGGCCCTCCGGGACGCACTGGTGGAGTCCGGCCGCACCCGCCTGCGTCCCGTGCTCATGACCACGCTCACCACGGTGTTCGGCATGCTGCCCATGGCGCTGTCTCGCCAGACCGGCCACGAGATGTGGAACCCCCTGGGCATCGCCGTGATCGGGGGACTGTTGCTCAGCACCTTCGTGACCCTGGGCGTGGTCCCGGTGATGGGCTCGATCCTCATGGGCCGGGCCAAGGTGCGGGCGGCGGATGCCCCGGGTGGCCTCGGGTAGCCTCCCGGCCTTCCGGCCGCCTTCGCGGGTCCGATCCCCCCGGCTGAGGGGGAAGAGCCCGTACGATCCGCACGGGCTCTCCCTCCCGGTGTGGGAACGTCGAGACTCGCCCGGGGCCGGTCTTTCCTCGGGGCCGCGGGGCCACAACCGCCCCTTTTAGCTCCCTGGAATCCTGAGCGGGGTCTCGATGCGGACGTGGAGGACAACGGGGCTTCTCTTTTTCCTGGCCTGTCTGGCCGGTGTCTCCCGAGCCGGTGCCGCGTGGGAGCCGGTGCAGAACCTGGCCCCCCACCACCTGGTGTTCCTCCAGCCGGTCTCCGGGCCGGCCCCGGCCGGGAGCGTTCCCTACTGGGTCCAGTTCTCCGCGGGCTATGCCACGGTGTACTCCCTGGAGTCCGGCGCGGGGCGCTCCCTCCTCTTGGACATGGAGATCGCCCGCCTGGCCCTGCGGGGGGCGGTACGGCTGGCCCGGGGGGTGGAGGTGGGCCTGGAGGTGCCGTTCCTCTGGGCGGGTGGCGGCATCTTCGACGGGGCCTTGATCGCGTACCACGACCTGGTGCGGCTTCCCGGCGGGGGGCGTGAGGACGCCCCCCGCGACGCATGGCGCCATCGTGTCGTCACCCCCAGGGGGGAATACTCGCCCGCCCCTCCGGGCGGCCTCAGCCTGGCCGACGCCGTGGTGTTCGCGCGGTCCGCGCCCACCCAGGGGCCCCGCCTTTACGCCGAGGCCCGCGGGGCCCTGAAACTTCCCACGGGCGATCCCGGCCGGGGCTCCGGGAGCGGGCACCCCGACGCCTCGGCCGGCACGGCCGTCCTGCTCAAGCTGGGCCTCTTCGACCTGGGCGCGTCGGCCGACGCGATCTGGCTGGGTGGGAGCCCGGATCCCGCCCTCCGGCTGGAACGGCGCTGGTCGGCCGCGCTGTCGGGCGGGCTGTTCGTTCCCGCGCCCTGGGGCCTGGGCCGGCTCTCGGCCCGGGTGCGGTACCGGACGAGCCCCTACGGCACGGGCCTATCGGTCATGGACCGGGACGTGGTGATGTTCGTGGGGGAACTGGCGGGCCGCTCCGGCCGGTGGATGTGGTCCCTGGGATTCACCGAGGACCTCACGGTTCACGCTTCGCCCGACTTCTCGGTGTTTCTGCGGGTGGCGTGGGCCCCGAGCAGTTTTTCAACCCCTGAACGCTAAGATTTCACCGCCCGCCGTCTCCTCGAAACCGACGCCACGGCCTTTTTTATTGGGGATGGATCTTGCATTGCCCGCCCCCGTTGTGGTTGGCTGTGCCGGCCTGTCCGGATCCGAGTCCACAGGGAGGAAAAACCCATGCGACCCTACTTCGAGAAAATGCCCGAACTGGGCCAGCCCCTGTCCGAACGCCAGATCGCGAGCTCGGCCGAAAGCTACGAGCAGATCAAGCAGGTGGAGAAGGAGATCCAGGAGGCGGTTCAAAAGGTCAAGGAGGCCGGGCTGCCCGAGTCCAAGATCAACCAGCGGGGTCAGCTCACGGTGTGGCAGCGGCTGGAGTACCTGGTGGACCCGGGCACCTGGTGCCCCCTGCACACCCTCTACAACCCCGAGGACAACCCCGAGGGCACCACGGGCGTGGTGGACGGCATCGGAAAGATCTCCGGCAAGTGGGCCGTGATCATCGGGTTCGACAACAAGGTGCTGGCCGGCGCGTGGATTCCGGGCCAGTCCGAGAACATCCTGAGGGTCACCGACCTGGCCAAGCGGCTCAACGTTCCGCTGGTGTGGCTCGTGAACTGCAGCGGCGTGAAGCTCACCGAGCAGCACCGGGTGTACCCCAACCGCCGGGGCGGCGGCACCACGTTCTTCCGCCACGCCGAGCTCCAGAAGAACGGCGTGCCCATCCTGGCCGCCATATACGGCACCAACCCGGCCGGGGGAGGATACCAGGCCATCAGCCCCACCGTGCTGTTCGCCCACAAGGACGCCAACATGGCCGTGGGCGGCGGCGGCATCGTGAGCGGCATGAAGCCCAAGGGCTACTTCGACGAGGAGGGATGCGAGGCCCTGATCGAGGCCACCCGAAAGTTCAAGGCCGTGCCGCCGGGGCGCGTGGAGATCCACCACGACGCCACCGGGTTCTTCCGGTACGTGTTCGACACCGAGCAGCAGGTGCTCGACGCCGTCAAGCAGTACATGGCGGACATGCCGGCCTACAACCCCCGGTTCTTCCGGGTGGCCGAGCCCAAGCCTCCCAAGTACCCGCCCGAGGAGATCAACCGGATCGTTCCGTTCAACCAGAAGCGCACCTACAGCTTCGAGGAGGTCCTGGCGCGCCTGGTGGACGGAAGCGAGCACATGGAGTTCCGGCCGGACTACGGGCCGGAGATCTACTGCGGGCTCGTCAAGGTGGATGGGTTCCTGTGCGGCGTCATCGGAAACCGTCAGGGGTTCCTGCCGCCGGGGTATCCCGAGTACGCCGACTATCCGGGCATCGGCGGAAAGCTCTACCGCCAGGGCCTGATCAAGATGAACGAGTTCGTGACCCTGTGCGGCCGGGACCGGATCCCCATCATCTGGTTCCAGGACACCACCGGCATCGACGTGGGCGACTTGGCCGAGAAGGCCGAACTCTTGGGCCTGGGGCAGTCGCTCATCTACTCCATCGAGCAGACCGACGTGCCCATGATGCTCGTGGTCCTGCGCAAGGGAACCGCCGCCGCCCACTACATCATGGGCGGCCCCACGGCCAACAACCACAACGCCTTCAC
>CAZBGL010000095.1:0-8382 GCA_964491375.1 uncultured Thermodesulfobacteriota bacterium
ACGCACAGGGGCATGATGAACGTGGTGAGCAGAACCAGGAGCACGCTGATCCCGTCCACCCCCAGGGCGTACCGGACGTGGAACACCGGGATCCAGTCGGCCATCTCCACGAACTGGAACCTGGCCGTGGTGCGGTCGAAGGCCGTGTACAGGGGCACCGACAGCAGGGCCTCGAGCGCGGTCACGCCGAACGCCCAGGCCTTGAGCGCCCGGTCGCCCCGCAGGAACAGGGCCACCAGGGCGCCCGCCAGGGGCAGGAACACCAGCACGCTCAGGACCGGGTACCCCGCGTTCGTTTCGGCGGCAAACAAAGGCGTCATGGGCGAACCCCAACCCCTCTCAGAAGCTCGCCACCACGGCGAGAATGAGCAGCAGGGCGGCCACGGCCGTGGCGACGTACTGCTGGAGCCGGCCGGTCTGGGTGCGGCGGATCACGTCGCCCAGGTCCCGCACGCCGTAGGCCACGCCGTCCACCACCCCGTCGATGGCCTTCACATCGAACCGGCTCCACAGGGCGGCGGCGCCCAGGGCGAACCGGTATCCCACGGTCCGGTAGAGCTCGCCCACCCGCTCGTTCACCGGCTCCAGCCACCGCTTGTCGAGCCGCAGGATCCAGGCCGTGGCCCGGCGGTAGAACCAGTCCAGGTCCAGGTTCAGCTTGGGCTCGGGCGTGAGCTTCTTGCGCAGCAGATAGAACGCCAGGGCCGTGAAGCCCAGGATCTGGACGGTCTCGGACAGGTGATAGGCCGTGTAGGGATGGTACTCCACCGGGAACGGAAGCATCCGGTACAGGTAATCCGGGTAGATTCCCAGGAAGAAGCAGAAGAACGCGGCAATCCCCATGGCCACCACCATGTTGGCCGGCGGATCCTTGCAGGCCACCCCGCTGTCCTTTCCGAACCAGATGTAGTAGGGGAGCTTGATGCCCACCGACAGGAACGTTCCCACCGAGGCCAGGAGCAGCATGAGCATGAGCACCAGGCGGTGGGCCTCGCCCGCTCCCGCGATCACCATGGACTTCGAGATGAACCCGCTGGTGAGGGGGAACCCGGAGATGGAGATCCCACCGATCACGGTTCCCAGCATCGCCAGGGGCATCCGCTTGTACAGGCCCCCCAGGTCCGAGAGCTTCGCGGTGCCGGCCATTTCCAGCACGGCGCCCACGCCCATGAAGAGCAGCCCCTTGTACAGGATGTGGGCGTAGGCGTGGGCCACCGCGCCGTTCACGGCGAGCGCGGTGCCGATGCCGATGCCGCACACCATGTAGCCCACCTGGCTGACGATGTGGTACGCCAGGATCCGGCGGCCGTCGTTCTCGATGATGGCGTACAGGACCCCGTAGATCGTCATGACGGCGCCGAGCACGGCGAGCACCTCGTAGCCGGGAAAGGCCCGGGCCAGCACGTACACGGCCGTTTTCGTGGTGAACGCGCACATGAACACCGCGCCCATCACCGTGGCCTCGGGGTAGGCGTCGGGCAGCCACGCGTGGATGGGCGGGACGGCCGCGTTCAGGGCGAACCCGATCAGGATGAGGTAGGCGGCCAGGTCCGCCGCGTCGGGCGGGATGGGGCCGAACACGAGGTCCCCGGTCTTCATCCACCGCAGGAAGATGCCCGCCATGAGCACCAGCCCACCCACGGTGTGCACCAGCAGGTACCGGAACCCGGCCCGCACCGCCCGGGGCTGCCGCCGCAGGAACACCAGGAACGCCGAGGCGAACGCCATGAGCTCCCAGAAGACGAACAGGGTGAGGTAGTCACCCGCCAGGGTCACCCCCATGGACCCGGCCACGTACAGGAACGCGGACACGTGCTGGCCGGTGTCCTCCACGTGGAGCCCGTAGATGGCCCCGATCAGGGCCATCAGGGTGAACACGTGCAGGAACACGATGGCCAGCCTGTCCACGTGGGCGGGAACCAGCCGGAAGCCCAGGTACTCCACGGCGCCGTAGGTCCCGGGCACCATGGTGTGCACCGACACGAACGCGATGAGCGGGATCCCCACCAGGGCCACCTGCCGAAGCCGGCCCCGGAGCACGGCCGCCAGGCCCGCGCCGATCACGAACAGGAGCGCCGGATGCATCACGCCCATGGCTCAGCCGTCCTCCCGGTCGTAGTAGTCCTCGGGCTTCATGAGCCACAGGTGGCCCAGGCCCTTCATGCCCTTGGCCATGACCACGGCGCCCAGCAGGGCGAACAGGGCCCAGAACCCCCGCACCCGGTCCCCGGCGAAGTGGATGCCGTGCCGGGGCGCGAACACGTCGTACATCACGGCGAGCCCCAGGAGCCCGAAGAACACGGCCCGCAGCACGTGGGGCCGCTGCCGCATCCGGTCGATCCAGCGCACCAGGGCCGCGCTCATCGCACCACCTCGATCAGCTTGAGGAACAGATCCGGGTAGAATCCGAACGCCACGCTGGCCAGCGCCGTGAGGAACAGGGGCACCACCATGAACGGGCTGGCCTCGGCCATCTGGAGCCGTGCCGTTCCGCCGTTCCTGGGGAAGAACGCCCGCAGGAACACGGGGACGAAGTAGCCGGCGTTCAGGAGCGAGCTCGCCAGGAGCACCACGAGAAGCCCCAGGCTCTTGAGCTCCATGGACCCCAGGGCCAGGTACCACTTGGACACGAACCCGCACACCGGCGGCGCGCCGATCATGGACAGGCTCGCCAGGCCGAAGGCGGCCATGGTGAACGGCATCTTGTACCCGATGCCGTCCAGTTCGCTGATCTCGGTCTTCCGGTGGGCCACCATGATCGCGCCGGCGCAGAAGAACAGCGTGATCTTGGAAAAGGCGTGGTTCGGGATGTGGATGAGCCCGCCCGTGATCCCGCTGGGCGTGAGCATGGCCACCCCGAGCACGATGTACGAGAGCTGGCTCACCGTGGAGTAGGCCAGCCGGGCCTTCAGGTTGTCCTTGGTCAGCGCGATGAAGGACGCGGCCAGGATGGTGAACGACGCGATGTACGCGGTGACCAGCCCCAGCCCGTACCGGTTGAGCAGGTCCACCCCGAACACGTACAGCATCACCCGGCAGATGGAGAACACGCCCACCTTCACCACGGCCACCGCGTGCAGGAGCGCGCTCACCGGGGTGGGCGCCACCATGGCCGAGGGCAGCCAGTTGTGCAGCGGCATGATGGCGGCCTTGGCGTACCCGAACAGCGACAGGAAGTACACCGCGGTGACCAGGGCCCGGCCCGCGTCCGCCGGGAAGATGCCGGTGCGGACGTTCGCGGCGAAGTCCAGGGTGCCCGTGGTCACGTACACCAGGACCATGGCCGGCAGGAGCAGGAGCTTCGAGGTCACCATGAGGTAGGTGATGTACTTGCGGCTGCCGTCGTAGGCCTCGTCGTCCTGGTGGTGCATGACCAGGGGGTAGGTGAAGATGCTCACCAGTTCGTAGAACAGGTACAGGCTCACGAGGCTGCCCGAGAACGCAACGCCCACGGCCGCGAAGATCGTGGCCGCGTAGCACACGTAGAAGCGCGTCTGGGCGTGCTCGTTCAGCCCCCGCATGTAGCCCACGCAGTAGAACCCGGCCAGGATCCACAGGAACGAGCTCACCCCGGCGAACAGCAGGCTCATGCCGTCCACCCGGAGGCGCACGGCCACGCCGTCGATGAACTCGAACAGGGTGTAGGTATAGACCCCCCCGTGGGTCACCGTGGGCAGGAAGCTCATGGCCGCCGCGAACGTGGCGGCCGCGCCCACCACCGTGCACGACTCCCGCACGTTCGGCCACCGGCCGGTGACCAGGATGGCCACCGCCGTCAGGAGCGGCAGAACGATGGGGAGCACGATGCGGGCGGTTTCGACCTCGTACATGGCGACCCCGTCAGTGCTTCAGCTCGGAGATCTCGTCGGCCAGGATGGACCGGAACCGCCGGTACACCGCCACGGCGATGGACAGGCAGATGGCCGCCTCGGCCGCGGCGAGTCCCATGATGAACAGGGTGAACGTCTGGCCCACGGTCTTGTCCGGTGCCAGGAACGTGTTGAACGCCACGAAGTTGAGCCCGGCCGCGTTCAGGATCAGCTCCACGCTGATCAACATGCTGATGAACCCCGGCCGGCTCACCAGCCCGTACAGGCCGAGCGCGAACAGGCCCAGGGCCACGATCAGATACGCCTCGAGATGGCCGAAGATCGCGGGCTGCATCACCTGCCTCCATCGGGCCGGCGGCCACGGCGCGCCACCACCACCGACCCCACGATGGCCACGAGGAGCACGAGCGAGATGAGCTCGAACACGAACGCGTACCGGGTGAGAAGCCCTTCGCCCACCTGCAGGAGGGTCCCCTCCACCTCCACGGGCTTGGCCTCCCATGCCGTGCGGAGTACCGCGCCCCCCAGGAGGAGGGCCGCGAACACCCCCACCCCCAGGCCGGCCGCGATCTTGCCCGCGGTGAACCCGGGATCTCGGGCCGCCTCGCTGGGCGGCCGGGCCAGCATGACCGCGAACGTGATGCTGATGCACACCGCCCCCACGTAGATCAGCACTTGCATGGCCGCGATGAAGTGGGTGCCCAGGTACACGTAGAGTCCCGCCACGCCCACGAGCGACGTGGCCAGGCCCAGCACGGCCCGGATGAGGGTGCGTGACCCCACGGCCACGAGCCCGCCGGCCAGGGCCAGGAACGCGAATCCCAGGAAGGCCAGGTCGGCCAGGTGGATGTACAGGCTCAGCTCGGGGTCGAAGGTGAACTCCATCGCGGTCAGCCCTGCTCGGACGTGTCGCCGGCGTCGGCGGCCTTCGTGTTGTCCGCGGCCTTTTTCGCGGGCCTCGGCGGGGGCGGCGTGAGGTCCGCGATCTTGGGCTCCACCCCCATGGCCCGGGCCCGCTCCCGGAACCGGGCCACCAGGTCGTAGTGGAAGTCGTGGCGGCTGTACCCCGCCAGCCGATACTCCTGGGAGAACTCGATCGCCCCGGTGGGGCAGGTCTCCACGCAGTTGCCGCACAGGCTGCACTTGGTGAAGTCCAGGTAGTACTCGGTGAGCACCCTCTTCTTGGAGCCCTCGGGCTTTTCCCCCTTCACCGTGATGCACCCCGAGGGGCACGCTCGCTGGCACATCATGCACACGATGCACTTGTCGCGGCCGGTCTTGGGGTGGACCACCAGGTCGATGTGGCCCCGGTAGTTGGGGGTCACGTCCAGGGTCTCGAACGGGTAGTGGGTGGTGATGGTGGGGGCCAGGGCGAACCGGCCGGTCACCTTCATGCCCACCACCAACGACCACAGCCCCTCGAAGAACTCGCGCAGGCACCCCATGGGCCTCACCCCGCGAACGGCGTCTTGAGCCACACGGCCGTGAAGGCCAGGTTCACCATGGCCACCGGGATCAACACCTTCCAGCAGAAGTTCAGGAGCTGGTCGAACCGGACCCGGGGGAAGGTCCACCGGATCCAGATCATCACCAGGATCAGCCCGTACACCTTGGCCAGGAACCAGAACACCTGGACCAGGGTGGACACGATCCCCGTACCCCCGGCCGTGAGGAACAGCGGCCCGTTCCAGCCGCCCAGGAACAACGTGGTGGCGATGGCCGAGACCAGGAACATGTTGGTGTATTCCCCCAGGAAGAACAGGCCGAACCCCATGCCCGCGTACTCAGTGTGGAAGCCGGCGGTCAACTCGCTCTCCGCCTCGGGCAGGTCGAACGGGGCCCGGTTGGTCTCGGCCACGCCGCACACGAAGTAGATCAGGAACGCGACGAACCCCATGGGCGTGAACGCGAACCAGAACCCGCCCTGGGCCGCCACGATGTCGCTCATCCGGAAGCTGCCCACCCAGAGAACGATGGTGAGCAGGCTGAGGAGGAGCGGGATCTCGTAGGCCACGTTCTGGGCCACCGCCCGGATGGCGCCGAACAGGCTGTACTTGTTGGCCGAGCTCCACCCCGCGATCAGGAGCGCCAGCACGTTCACCGCGGCCAGGCTCAGGATGAACAGCACCCCGATGTCCAGGTCGCGCACCTGGAGCACCCGGGCGAACGGAACCACCACCAGGGCCGCGATGGGCGGCACGAAGCTGAGGATGGGGGCCAGCCGGAACAATGGGGCGTCCGCGTTCCGGGGCACCAGGATCTGCTTGGCCATGAGCTTCACCCCGTCCACGGCCGTCTGGAGCAGGCCGTGGGGGCCCACCTCGAACGGACCGGGCCGGCGCTGGATGTGGCCGCAGACCTTCCGCTCCACCAGCACCAGCACCGCGGCGTTGGTGAACGCAAACCCCACCACCACGGCGAACGACACGATCAGTCGGATCAGTTCCGGCGGCATCTCGAAATCCGTGGTCCGTGACAGCGAACGGCTAAGAACGAACGACCCGCAAAAACCGGCCCGGACGCTGGAACCCGAAGGGGCCTCTTCGGGCTCGGACCGCGTTCCCGGATCCGGGCGTTCCACTCCTCCGGCGCGCGACGCGCGCCTACCGGTCGATCTCCGGGATCACCAGGTCCAGGCTCCCCATGATGGCCACCAGGTCCGCCAGCAGCACGCCCTGGGCCAGTTCGCCCAGCAGGCTCAGGTTCGAGAACGAGGGCGACCGGATCTTCAGCCGGTACGGGGTGTCCGACCCGTCGGCCACGATGTAGTACCCCAGTTCCCCCCGGGCGGCCTCCACGGCCTGGTACACGTCGCCGGGGCCCAGCTTGAGCTTCTTGGGCACCTTGGCCATGACCGGCCCGTCGGGCAGCCGGTCCAGGGCCTGCTCCACGATGCGCAGCGACTGCTCCATCTCGGCCATGCGCACCCGGTAGCGTGCGAAGCAGTCCCCCTCGGGGAACACCGGCACATCGAAGTCGAGCTCGGGGTACACCGAGTTGGGTTCCACCCTGCGGATGTCGTAGGGGATGCCGCTCCCCCGCGCCACCGGACCCGTGGCGCCGTACTTGCGGACCATGTCCGGCGAGATCACGCCCACCCCCTCGACCCGCTTCCGGAAGATCACGTTGCCGGTCACCAGCTTGTGGTACACGTCGAACCGGCCCCGCATCCAGCGGATGAACGCCCGCACGCCCTCGATGAAATGGTCGTCGACGTCCCGGTTCACCCCGCCCACCCGGAAGTAGCTGAACGTGAGCCGCGCGCCGGTCACGTGCTCCAGCAGGTCCAGGATCCGTTCGCGATCGTCGAAGGCGTACAGGATCGGCGTGAACGCCCCCAGATCCAGCAGGAACGCGCCGAACCACAAGAGGTGGCTCGCGATGCGGTTGAGTTCGGTGGTGATCACCCGGATGTACTCGGCCCGGGGGGGGACCTCGATCCCGAGCATCCGCTCCACGGCCAGCACGTGGCCGTGGCCGAACGACAGGGCCCCGGCGTAGTCCATGCGCCCCACGTTGGCGTAGAAGCCCGACACGTTCCGGACCTCGCCCATCTTCTCGTGCATCCGGTGGCCGTACCCGATCACCGGATGGGCCTCCACCACGTACTCGCCGTCCAGGCGCAGAACCACCCGGAGCACCCCGTGGGTGCTGGGGTGCTGGGGGCCCATGTTCAGGACCAGGGTCTCCAGGGTCGGATCGGGCCTGGGGATCATGCGTCCTCCCCGGCGGATTCCTCCCCGCGCGGCGGCAGCACCGCCTCCAGGGGCTTGAGCCGTTTGCCCTCCTTGCGCAGGGGCCGTAGATCCCCGGCGTCTTCGGGCAGGATCAGGGGCGACAGATCCGGGTGTCCCTCGAACACCACCCCGAAGAAGTCGTGCTGTTCTCGCTCGTGCCAGTTCGCGCCCGGGAAGACGTCCTGGACCGAGGGCACCGTGGGGCTGTTCCGGTCCGTGAGCACCCGCAGGGCCACCCGGCAGCCGCCGCCGACGTGGTGGAGGTGGTAGACCACCATCATGCTCGGTTCGGCGTCCACGGCCACCACGTCCTCGATCAGGAACTCCCGGTCCCGCAGCGCCTGCGCGGCGTCCCGCAGGCGCTTGGCGGGCAGCAGGGCCTCCACGTGGATCCCCCGCCGGGCGTAGTCCACGGTTTCCGCCTGTTGCGCGCCCAACCCGGCCAGCAGCTCCCGGATGGCCTCAGGCTCCATGGGGCTTCCACCTCCCGGCCTCGGGGTCGCGCTTGGGGCGGAACCGTCCCCTGGTCTGGGGCAGGGGATGGCGGACCCCGGCGATTTTTTCCTGGAGCTTCAGGATGCCCTCCAGAAGGCCCTCGGGCCGGGGAGGGCACCCGGGCACGTACACGTCCACCGGGATGAGCCGGTCCACCCCCTCGATCACGTTGTAGTTTTCGGGGATCGCGAACGGCCCGCCCGATATGGCGCAGTTCCCCATGGCGATGACCCACTTGGGCGCGGTCATCTGCTCGTACAGGGTGAGGACCGCGGGCGCCATCTTCTTGTTGACGGTGCCGGCCACGATCATGAGGTCGC
>CAZBGL010000096.1:0-3109 GCA_964491375.1 uncultured Thermodesulfobacteriota bacterium
ACCGGCCTCACGGGCCCTCGAGGCCAGTTCCTCCAAGAGCTGAGAATCCCGGCGCTCCAGGGCCCGGGCCACCCGGGGGTGGGTGACCGTGAGGTTGTCGGCGATCAGGATCACCGCCGTCCCCTCTTTAGGGAAGAAGAAGTTCCGGACGTGTCGTCGTGGTCCACGGGGGGCCAGCGCACCTTGGCGGGCCGGCTCCACCGGGCCAACGCCCGGGACCACTCGTCTCGCGCGCTCCCCAGGGCCCCCCAAGAAGCCGACCCGCTCCCGGCCTCCCGGCCGGCGAGCCCTCCCGTGCCCAAGCGCACCATGCCCGCGGCCGCGAGCAGGAGCAGGGCTGCCGCGGCTACATCCATCCATCGACCTTTCGGGGCGGGGCGCACGGGTTCGGCACGCCGGGCGCGGCCAGAACCCACCGGCTGGATCAACCCCCGGTCGTACAGGTCGGCCAGGATCTCCATGCCGCGGAACCGGCCCAGACGGGCCCGGTCCGCCACCTCCTGCACCGTGGTCACGCCGTCCACCAAGCCGAGCACGCGCCGTTCCTCTTCCGTCAGATCGGCCGGCACCGGCACACCCGCCACGCGCCCCATGACCACCCGATCTGAAGGAATCTTTTCCCGCACCCGGGGCCATTCGTCGATCTGTCGGAACCCCTCCATGAGGAGTTCGCCCACGTCCATGGGGACGCTGGTCCCCTCCTCCAGTTCCACGGGCTCGTCCTTGAAACGGAACCGGCCCCGTTTCAGGGTGAGCAACTGGTAAACGGTCTCCCGGTGTTGAAGGGCGAGGATCTCCTGGAAGTCCTTCAGCCGCAGTACGCCCATGCTGACCAGGATGTCCCCGAGGCGCCTGAGGCTCCTGCGCTGGCGTTCCAGCGCGTGGGCGAGCTGCGTGGGCGTGATGACCCCCGCACGGATCAGCAAGGCCCCGATCAGCTCCGCCGGGCTGCGGCGGTCCGGCCACGCCTCCACCAACCGGCCCTCCAGGAACCGAAGGCGCGCGGTCCCCTGCCCGGTCTCGATCTCCAAGACACCGGTCTTGCCCTGGTGGGAGATGAGCTGAAGGACCTCCGAGAGGCTGAAGGTTTCCAGATTTCCCGTTAGGCTCACGCCCACCCCCCTTTCCACTTGAGGGCCCAGGAGAGGGCCGTCAGGTGGGACAACGTGGCCACCGCCCCCAATCCTGCCAGGATCCACCGGTCCCCTCCCCAGGGGAGCCACGGCACCGGAACCCACGCGCACGCCACCGCCACGCCCACCGAAAGGGACCAGACCGCACCCAGGACCGCCGCCCTGGCTCCTCCACGGGCCAGGAAGCTCCCCCACCCGGGCAGCAGGGCCACCCCCAGCCGCTCCCACCTCCGTGCTCGCCGGCGCCACGCCCGGGAGAGCACACGTACCCGCTCGCGCTCGGCAGCGTCCAGATCCCCTTGGTTCTGCACCGCCCAGCAGGCGGCGCACAGCAGGGATCCCCTCACTCGGTATCCACAGCGCGGGCACACGACGGTGCCGCACCCCGGGCACCGGTGGCTCCGCCGTCCCTTCGGCCGTTTCGCCGCGAAAAGGGCCACCAGCAGGCCGAGCACGCCCAGGGGCCAGGCGGGTATCCCCTCCCAGGGCCAGAACAGGAGCCGGGTCAAGCGTTTCGTCCAGGCCGTCTTCTCGGGAGTTGGGCCCACCAGTTCAGCCACCACCCAATGGATGGGAAACTCGACCGTGGCCGGAACCGGTCTCAAGCCCGTGGTCTGGAAGCGCTCCACCGCGTCCCGGTCGATCCGCCGAGCCCGCTCCAAGGCCTCGTCCGCCCGGTTCAGTTCCAGGAGCGCCAGATAGGTGAGATGGAGGTTGAACCAGATGCGGGGGTCATCTGGATCCGCGGCAGCCGCCGTTTCGTAGTGGCGCGCGGCCTCCTCGTAGCGCCCGCGGAAAAACGCCAGGTTCCCCAGTTCCAAGTGCCACGGGCCCGGGTCCCCCCCTTCCTCCAGGGCGCTCTCCCCATATCGAACCGCCTCGGCCCACCGGCCTGCCCTCCGGGCCAGCACGTGACGCACGAACCACCCCGCCTCATCCCGGGACCATAGTGCATCCACAGAGCCCGGCAGGTCTGCCTCTCCCGCCCCCTTGGCCAGAATGTAAAAGCCCCAACCCCGCGACTCCGGGACAGCGGTGACCGCTCGGAGGGCGAGCGCCCCCGGGAGCGCGAACGCAGCCACGAGAACGACCCCCAAGAGGATCCGGCCCCGCGAGGGAAGATAAGGGATGAGCGTCACCGCGAAGGCCCCGAGCAGGGCCCCCGGGCCAATACCGGCGGCCCAGGCGGATGCGACCAAGAAAACCCCGAGGGCCAAGGGGGTCAGACGCCGCATCCTCCACGGGAACACGTCGGCATAGTCGTGGTACCACGGCCCTCCACGGGCCACCACCCCCCACGCGAACACGCCCAAAAGGGTCACCCAACCGGCCACGCAGGCTCCCATGAAGAGCCGCGCCGCAGTCTGGCCCAAGACCCATGGATCCGCGATGCCAGCGGTCAACGCACCCCACCCGGCCCGTATGGCGCGGCCCCATGCCCCCTCGCGGGCCGCCGCACGGGCGAGCGCCCAGTGGGTACGTGGATCCTGGGGAGCCGCGAGTACGGCCAGGCGCGCAAGCGGTTCGGTCGGGGGCGGGGCGTTTCCTTCACCGGGTTCACGTAGAAGGGCCAGGGCGAGGGGCACGCGATCCGCATAAAGTCCCACGGCACGATCCCACAAGAGCGCCTCCCGGGCCTTCTCCCAGGCTTTCGGATCGCGTGCGGCCTCCTTCCACGTCGGAGGTACACCAGAGCCCGCACGGGCGGTAATGCCCGTACAGAGGAGCACCGCCACCCCCACCAACCCGAACCATGTCCGTCGTTTCAGGATGGGAGTCCCCCTGTCCGACGGTTCCGGCCGGCCGACCCGGACCACCTCAACGCTTCAGTCCTCTCGGGTGGCCCAGACAAATTTCATTTTCAGCTCTGTGCAAAGGCTTTGAAGGAGCCGAGCCTCCTCAGCGGTGAGGTTGCCGCGGGTCTTCTGCTGGAGCATGTCAAGGATGTCGATCGTGTGACGGGCCTGCTCCAGGTC
>CAZBGL010000097.1:0-4673 GCA_964491375.1 uncultured Thermodesulfobacteriota bacterium
GCCAGGGGTTCCCCCCGGTCCTCTTCCAGGGGCACCAGCGTCGCCCCCGGAGACACGTGCTCCCGGAACCACGCCAGCACCGCGCTCAGGTGTCGCCTCCGGACCCTTCCGCCTCCCCCGCCCGCAGCCATGACACTGGCCGGGTCGTGGATCCGGACGCCCGGCTGCCGCGCCCCTCCCCGGTACTCGTCGTACAGGCCCAGCAGATGGCCCACCTCGTGGGCCACCACCGCCGGATCCTCGTACAGACGCCAGTGCAGGGAATCCACCCGGCCGCCCTCCCGTGAGACCACGACCTCGTGGGCAGGACCCCGGGCCACGAACCGGAGGTCCAGCACCACGGGATACCGTTTCCCACCGGGGAGTTCCACGGCCCACGAGCGGCTCCAGACCCGCTCCACAGGGGCCTCCCACCGGACCAGGGCTCGCCGGAGCTCCACCGGGGTTACGTCCGGGCCGGCCACCGGGTGGACCGTTACGCGAACGACCGCTGTCTGGCCATCCAGCCCCAGGTCGAACCCCCAGCGCCAGGAACGCCCCCGGACGCCCTCAATGCGTCCCGACAGGGCATGCCATCCCAGCGGCCCGGCCGGGTCTGCAGCACCCACGGAAGCGGCGAGAAGGCACAGCGCCACCACGCTCCACGCCCCCACCCGCCGGGCCGGGACGCGCCCGCCCGCCCGGTTCCGCGTCGCGCGCCGGGTTCCCGGTTGAGGCCTCACGGCTTCCCCTTCAGGTATCGCGTGCGGGTCTCGATGGCCGAGCGCCCCTCCCGCTCGAGCGCCCGCTCACCTCCGGCCAGCACGGCCACCCGATGGTATCCGGCGGCCCGGAGCCGCAGGGCCGTCCGGCCGGCACGGCCGTCCCCGTCGTCCACCAGCACGTACAGGACCTTGGGATCCGGAGGGCCCGCGGGCCGCCCCCGGCTCACGCGCGCCCCGGGAAACGCCTCGCCCAGGTCCCATCCGCTCCCGAGCCCGGCGCCCCCTCCCCTCAGGTCCACCAGCAGGACGTCCACCCCTGCGGCCACGATCTGCTCCAGTTCGCGGTACGAGAACCTCCGGATCTCCGCCCGGTCCGATCCCCCCCGCCGGGTGGTGGGAAGTCCCATGGCCTCCCACACGCCGAACCCTCCCTCCAGGGGCTCCGCACGAATGCCCGGGCGACGGTTGAGCTCCTCCACGGCCCGGGCCGTCAGGTCGGGCCGCAGCCCGTCGCCGCACACCACCACCCGGCCGAACGGCGGGAGCCGCCTCCGTGCGAGCACGGAGGCCGGGATGTTCATCGCGCCTGGGATGTGCGCCCGGCGGAACACCTTGTTCGGACGGATGTCGATCACGGCGATCCGCTCCCCGGCGTCGAGGGCGGCCTTGAGGGCCGGGGGCTCCATGGCCATGGCCCCGGCGGCCAACACCGCAAGTCCTGCCGCTGCCGCGGCCCTTTGAAACAGACCCCGCATCATGGCGTGCCTCCGGGTTGCCACGAGGCGACGGGCTGGACCATGTCGAGCATGACCACCGCCACCCGCGGAATGGGAAAGTCCTCGCCCACCACCTGTCCGTCCACGACCGAGGCCATGCGCCACCGGCCGACCCCGGAGTCCAGCACACGCACGGCCGAGACGTTGTCCGGGCCGAGTTCCCGGATCAGGCGGTACGCGGTGTAGCCGTCGGGGAAACACGTGTATCCCACCACGTTGACGCCCACCTCCAGATCCAGGCGCCCGCACTCCGCGGCCCCGAGATCCAAGATGTGGGTATCGTCGAACCCCACCCAGAGGAACGACCCGGGCTGCAGGTTGAAGTTCACGCCCACCGGGCCGGATCCGTCCCACGAGGCGGTCTCGGCCACGGGCTGCGGCAGCAGGGCCGTGTACCGGGTGATCTCGGTGACCCCGGCCTCGGCGTGCCACCGCTCCAGCAGGGCAAAAGCGTTCGCCTGGCTGGAGGCCATGTGCTGGGTCACGGGCACGAGGTTGCGGTTGTCGAACACCGGCTGAAGCTCGGGCAACCCGGCATACATCACCTGCCACAGGCCGGTCCGGTTGTCGGCCCATACGACCCGGCCCGACGCCATGGCCGGCGTGGCCTTGTCGGATGCGGCGTTGGTGAGCTGCACGCTCGCCCGGTTCCACAGGCTCAGGATCCGGAGGTTGTTGAGGCTTTCGCCCGCCGAATCCTCGGCGTACACCACCCACGGCCCGTTCACCCGGGGATGGGTCTCGTCGAACGGGGTGTCGGTGAGCCGCAGCTCAGCCCCTCGAAGCAGGTCGTACCCGTACAGGTCCACCTGTAGGTTCCGGTTGTCCTCCCAGACGATCCAGTCACCGAAGATGTCGGGATGGAACTGGCCGCCCGGATCATGGGTGAGCCGGACGGGACCCGTCCCCTCCTCCAGGTCGACGAGGTAGATCTCGCCGTTGCCCACGTCCCGGAGGTCCTGCCACACCACGCGGCCTGCGTGCACCGCGGGGTCCTTCTGGTGCTGGGTGGTGGTGGGGTCCACCGCCACGGCCTCGCCCGTCAGCAGGTTGTACGCCCATACCCGCCAGGGCGCATCCGGGTCGCCCGCCGGCCGGCGCTGGTATACGACCCACGGCCAGTCCACGTCGGGCCGCGTCTCGTCCACCCCGGGCGTATCGGTGACCGCCACGGGGTCGTCCGGACTGCCCAGCCGCCAGGCCCGGATGTCCCACGAGCCGTCGGCCTGCCGGTCCTGCCAAACCACCCACCGCCCGTCCGTGCGGGGACGCTCCTGGTCACGCCCGTGGGGGGCCACCCACACGGGTGCGGGGTTGGGCAGGGAGAGGTCCACGGCCCGGATGTCCCAGTTGCCGTCGGAGCGCTGTTCCTGCCACACCGCCCAGGTGCCCGCGGCATCCGGGTGGGTCTGAAGGCCGCCTTCGGCCAGGAGGGCGCCGTCCGGGAGCATCTCGCCCACCTCCACCAGGTGCACGGCGCTCGTGGCTTGGCCCAGGGCGTCGCGTACCGTGACCTGCACGGTGTACCAGCCCGGAGGGACGACGGACCCTCCGGCATCCCGGCCGTCCCACACAAACGACACCGTGCCAGGCCCCACCTCCCCCAGGTCCACCTCGCGGACCCGCTCGGAAACCGGGAACTGCCACCCGTACTGGGGAGCCACCTCCCACCGTACCGCCTGCCCCGGTTCGTCGCCCGGGCACGCCTCGAGGGCTCCCGAACGCGGCAGCACCTCCACGGTGTGGGTCCCCTCGCCCAACCGTTCCAAGGTGATCACGTCCGACTCGGCCGCCGGAAAGTATCCCCCTCCGTCCACCCGGTAGCAGTAGTACGCCGCCCCGGTGAACCTCAGATCCGCGTCCCGGGCGCGCGTGGGAGTTGCCGGAACCCCCTGGACGGTGAACGGCGAGGCCCCGGGATCCACGGTCCACGACACGACCACGGCCTGATCCTCGGCCGGGTATTCGCCGTGGGCGCTCCGGCCCAGGACCGCCACCGTCACGGTTCCCGAAAGGCCCGACAGGACCAGCGGCTCGGACACGCTCCGTTCCGTGCTCCACCCCCCCGAGCCCACCCGATACCGGTAGTAGTCCACGTTCTCCCCCCCCACCGTGAGCACGGCATCCGTGGCCGGCGTGGGCGAAACCGGAACCCCCGAAACGGTGACCCACCCGTAGGCCCCCCGGTACACGTAGGCCTGGGCCGTGAGCGTCCCCCCCGCCCCCACGGGCTCGAACGTGATGCCCATCTCGGTGGAGCGCACGGTCACGGCGTCGCCCGCGAACACGATCCGGTCGGTGTCCGCCGCGAACGAAGCGATCCGCGGCGGGGCGCCCGCCACGGTCACGCGGTCCATGCGCAGACCTTCGCGGTTCCCGAACACGTCCTCGGAGTAGTACCAGACCCGGTGTTCGCCCGGCTGGGTGATCCGGAAGGGATAGGCGGGCCGGAAGTCCGGCTCGTCGTCCAGCCGGTAGTACGTGGCCACCGTGCTCTCGTCCTCCACGATGAAGTAGAGCTGGGTGTCGGGCGTGACATAGGCCACCTCCCCGATCCGCTCCACCGGACCGGCGAAGTACAGGGTGGTCACCGGCGGGAGCACGTCGGACTCGGGCGGCCGGTAGTAAACCGTGTACTCGTAGGCGCCCAGCCCCACGAAGTCGAACAGATTGAGGTACGCGAGCCGCGCATTGTCGGAGCGGCGGTATCGCACGTGGGTCCATGCGTTGTGCTCGTTGAGCACCTTGCCGTCGTTGCGGACCACCTTGGCGATCGGGTACCGGGCCTGGGCCGGGTCGTCCAGCCGGATGTACACCCAGTTCTCGAAGTCCGCCTCCACCCGCACCACCGCCTTGGTGCCGTCGTATGAGACCAGCTCCACGTTCTCCAAGCGGTTCACCGGCACCACGTTGCAGTCGGTCTCGTACATGAAGTCCGGGATGTTTTCCGGGTCGGGCACGGTGTCGGCCAGGAAGTCCAGGAGCTCGTCCCGGCCGGGCTGGTCGTTCAGCACCTCGTGGGCGATGAAGTACGCGTCCAGGGACTTGATCACCGAGGTCTCACGTCCCCCCAGCTCCGATGCATGGGTGTACGAGGCTCTGAACTCGATGAACTCCCCGGACAGGGAGGTGATCATGTCCCAGGCGCCCTTGCGGCAGCGGCCGGGCTCGATATCCCCCAGGTCGATGGTCA
>CAZBGL010000098.1:0-5150 GCA_964491375.1 uncultured Thermodesulfobacteriota bacterium
GAACGCGCCCACCATGGCCAGCTCGCCCTGGGCGAAGTTCACGTGCTCGGTGGCCCGGTAGATCAAGGTCAGTCCCAGGGCCACCAGGGCGTAGATGCACCCGGTGGCGAGCCCGCTCACAACCAGTTGCCAGAACATCGCACCGTGCCTTTGGGTTGGATGGACGGCTTTTGTTCCATTGCCTGAAACACCGAAGTGACTAGAAGGCTGGAAGGGTCTCGAGCCCCCGGACTAACGGTCCACGGTCATCGGCCGACAGCTCCCAGCCAACGGGGTCGGCTGGTGGCCCTTCGGCCCAGGTCGCGGCTGGAAAGCCGCTCCCACATCGGAAAAAAATGTCGCCGCCTCCTACACCTACGCCAGACGCCAGGACCCGGGGGCCGCGGCGACCGTAGGAGCCGCGCCCGCGCCTCGCAGGGGGCCCTCCCAGGCCCGCACGGATCGAACGGGCCGCTCCCACCCGGCCGGGGGCTCGGATCCGCGAAGGCGGCCGGAAGGCCCAACAGCCACGTCTCCCGAGCCCATCCAACGCGCACGCGAGCGGCACACCGGTCTCCGAGCACTCCACCGAGGCCGGGGCCGCGAGCGGAGACGAGCCCCCGGGTCAGCCACGCCGTCTTCCGACCGGGCCCACCCCCGAGGCGGAGCAAAGGCACGAAACCCGGACCGGGTGCACGGGGGCAGCACCCGACCCATACGCTGCCGGCCCAGGTCGCGGGCCGAAGCCCGCCCCCACGTTCCTCCCCCTCCCTCCGTCCCTCTACCCACCCAAGTACGCCCGCCGGACCTCCGGATCCTCCAGGAGTTCGGAGGGCTCGCCCTCGCGCACAATGCGCCCGGTCTCCAGCACGTAGGCATAGTCCGCCACCTGCAACGCCATGTGCGCGTTCTGCTCCACCACGAGCACGGTGGTGCCCTCGGCGTGGATCCGGCGCAGCACCCCGAAGATCTCGCGCACCAGGAGCGGGGCAAGGCCCAGGCTGGGCTCGTCCAGGAGCAGCACCCTGGGCCGGGCCATGAGGGCCCTGCCGATGGCCAGCATCTGCTGTTCGCCGCCCGAGAGCGTACCCGCCCGCTGCCGCAGGCGCTCCTTCAGCACCGGAAAGAGCCGGAACACCCGCTCGCGGTCCTCGGCCACCCCGCCTCCGTCGCGCCGGGTGTAGGCGCCCATGCGCAGGTTCTCCTCCACGCTCAGGTGCCCGAAGATCTGGCGTCCCTCGGGCACCAGCCCCACACCCTGGCGCACGATCCGGGCGGTGCGCCACCCGCCGATGTCCCGGCCGCGGTACCGGACCGCCCCGGACCAGGGCTTCAACAGGCCCATGACCGTGCGCATCACGGTGGTCTTTCCCGCACCGTTGGCCCCGAGCAGGGCCACGATGCCCCCCTCCGGCACCCGGAGCGACACCCCCCGGAGCACGGGCGTCTTGCCGTACCCCACGGTCACGTCCACGAGCTCTAGCATGCCGCCTCGCCCAAGTACGCCTCGACCACGGCCGGGTTGGTGCGGATCTCCTCGGGCCGGCCTTCGGCCAGGATCCGGCCGAAGTTCAGGACGCAGATCCGGTCGGAGAGGCCCATGACGAACCGCATGTTGTGTTCCACCAGGAGGATCGTGATGCCCCTCTCGTCCCGGATCCGGCGGATCGTGGCCATGAGCTCCCGGGTCTCGGCGTCGTTCAACCCGGCCGCTGGCTCGTCCAGGAGCAGGAGCTTGGGACGGGTGGCCAGGGCCCGCGCGATCTCCACCTTCTTCTGCACGCCGTACGGAAGATCCTCGACGCGCAGATCCGCGTACTCGCCGATCCCGAGGGATTCCAAGAGCCCTTGGGCCTCGAAGCGCGCCCGCTCCTCGCGCCGCCGCACCGCCAGCCCGCCCACGAGCGAGCGTAGGAACCCGTATCCCATGTGCCGGTGCCCGCCCACGAGCACGTTCTCCAGGGCGGTAAGGCCCGAGAACAACTCCAGGTTCTGGAAACTCCGGGCCATGCCCATCCGGCTGATCCGGCTGGGTCGCATCCGGTCCACCCTTCGGCCCAGGAAGAGCACCTGCCCCTCGGCAGGGGCATAGATGCCGCTCACCACGTTGAACAAGGTGGTCTTACCCGCGCCGTTGGGGCCGATGACCGCGTAGATCTCCCCGGGCCCCACATCAAACGAACACCGGTTCAGAGCCCGGAGCCCGTCGAAGTCCACCGACACCCTGTCGACGCGAAGAATAGGTTCCGAGTTGGGCGCTGAATGAGTCATTTCTTTTATTCAAACATGATTTGATTTTGTGTGCAAGCAAAAAGATCCGGTCTCACCCCTCGGCCTTCCCGAACCCTCCCCCACCCCCCGCGATCTGCGTGAACACGGTGCCTTCCGGCAGGTTCTCGATCAGGTCCAGGCTGCGGGGGTGGATCCGCCGTCCGTCCGGCAGATCCAGCCGCATCCGGTTCCGGGCCCCGGGCCCGCCCCCGGCCAGGCCGAACGCCCGGGTCTCCTCGGTAAGGCCGTCGCCGAACACCACCAACCGGTGCACCGGCGCGCCGAACCGGATGCGCGTCACCACCCCCCGGCCGCCCCGCCACCGTCCCCTGCCGGCCGTGCCCGGCGCGTACTCGTGAACGAGCAGCCGATGGGGCACGGCCTTCTCGAACATCTCGGGATCCTGGGCCAGAATGCCCCCGGCGCAGTTGATCAGGCCGATGTGGTCGTAGCCGTCCTGGCCCTGCATGGCTCCCCCGCCCCCCTTCAGGGCGTTGAACAGGATGTCCACGTACGGCTCGCCGGACTTCCTGGGGTCCTCTCCTGCGATCACCGCGGCCAGCATCCGGTTCCACCCGGCCGTGACCCGGTCGGCACGGGCCTGGAAGAACGCCTTGAACAGGGCGTCGGCGTGGGCGCCCGTGAGGGTGTTGCCGAACCCGGTGGCCGCCGGATACCGGGCGGCCAGGATCGTGCCCTCGGGCAGATCGATCCTCAGGGGCGAGAGCATCCCCTCGTTGTGGGGGATGTCCGGCGCCAGGATCATGAGGAGGGTGAGCACCGCGGCCGACAGCGAGGCCGAGGCCGGCGCGTTGATGAACCCGGACGTCTGGGGCGAGGTCCCCTGGTACGTGATCCGGACCTCCCCGCCCCGGATCCTGACCTGGCAGCGGATCCACAGGGGCCCACCCCGCTCCTCGATGCCCGCGCACACGGGCGCCTCGCCCTCGTACTCCCCCTCCGGGAACTCCCGAATGGCCGCCCGCATCCGCCGCTCGGTCGCCGAGATCAGCGCCTCCACCCCGTCCAGGAACCCCTGCACCCCCGTACGGCCCACGATGCGCCGAAGCCCCCGCTCGCCCACCACGCAGGCGCCCATGGCCGCCTCCAGGTCCTCGGCCACGATGGGGTAGCGGATGTTGGCGAAGATGAGGTCCCAGACGTCCCTCAGGCGCCTCCCCCTGGACACCACCCGGACCGGGGGGATCCGAAGACCCTCTTGCCACACCTCGGTGGCCCGGGGGTTGTACCCCCCGCCCACGGCGCCCCCGATGTCGGCCTGGTGGCCCTTCACCGCCACCCAGGCCACGAGCCGACCCGTGGCGAACACCGGCCGGAACACGCACACGTCGGCCAACTGGTTGCCCCCTCGAAAGACGTCGTTATGCAGGAATACATCGCCAGGATGGACGTCTTCTCCAAATGTGGAGATCAGGTCGCGAAGAGCGGGCTGGACCGCAAAGGCAAGCACCGGGATGTACTCGGTTTGCTCCAGCATCCTGCCCTGGGCGTCGTACACGCCGGTGACGAAGTCCCGGGCCTCCGCCAGGATCGGCGAGCGGGCCGTGTGGAGCAGGGCCAGGCCCATCTCCCGGGTCAGGCTCTTGAGCCGTCGCTGGAGGATGGCCACGTCCGCGGCCGTGGGACCCCCGCGCTTCCCTCTCACGGTTCCCCCCCGGGCTCGATCTCCACCCACCGGGCCTTGTGCCGGGGCCGGGGCAGGCTCCCCGGCGGTACCCACTCGATCGCGGGCCGCACCCGCAGGCTCGACCGCATGGCCTCCACGATCTCGGCCTCCAGGACCCGAAGGGCCTCGCCCTCCAGGCCCTCGGCCCGTTCCACCCGGATCCGGAGGGGCGGGTCCACCTTCGGGCCGGGCCGGCGCAGCACGATGCGGAAGTGCCCGGTGACCCGGGGCACGAATCGTTCGAGCAGGTTCCGGACCGCATTGGGGAACAGGTTCACCCCCTTGACGATCAGCATGTCGTCGGCCCGGCCCACGATGCGGAACCGGATCCCCGGCAGGCCGCACGCGCACGGCGCCGTGGCCAGGCGCACCACGTCGCCGAAGCTCGCCCGCAGGAACGGCCCACCCTCCCATTCGAGAAACGTCACCACCAACTCGCCCTCGGCCCCGTCTTCGGCCGGCACGGCCCGGTGGCTTCCGGGCTCCACGAGTTCCAGCACGCAGTGGTCCGGCGAGACGAAGTGCATCCCCGCGTTTTCCGGGCACGTGATGCCGTGGAAGGCGTGGCCGCCGCCCGTGTGGTCGAACACCCGCGCGCCGAACCCTTCCTCCAGCCGGGCCCGGATCGCCGGGTCGGAGCCGCCCGGTTCGCCCGCGGCGAAGAACCACCGGATGCCCAGTTCCTTCAGCGGAAAGCCCAGGATCTCGGGGCAGCGCTCGATCAGGTGGAGACCGAAGCTCGGGGTGGCCACGATGGCGTCCGGGCGGACGAGCCGGGCGAACTCCAGCACCCGCCGGGATCCCCCCTCCACCCCCACGGGCACCACGGCCGCCCCCAGGTGCATGATGCCCTGGGACAGGGGAAGGCCGCCCGTGAACATCGAAAGGCTCAGCGCCTGGAGCACGACGTGACCCGGCCGAATCCCGGCGCGCCAGTACTTGCGGGCGTGCATCTCGTTGACCACGGCCACGTCCGAGGCGGTGAGCGTGTACAGGGTGGGGGTGCCCGTGGTGCCGGAGGTGGCGTTGATGCGCACGATCCGGTCCCTGGGCGCACACGTGATGCCGCCGAAGGGATGACCCAGCCGCTGCAGGCTTTCGGCCTGGGCGCGGCGCAGATCCTCCTTGGTGAGCACCGGGATGCCCCGGAAGTCCTCCCACGAACGGATGTCGTCGGGACGCGCACCCACGGCGTCCATCCGCGAACGGTAGA
>CAZBGL010000099.1:0-3755 GCA_964491375.1 uncultured Thermodesulfobacteriota bacterium
CGTCGGACAAGACGATGTCCTCACCGGCCGGCAAGCGGATGTCCAGGGTCTTCAGCGGTATCCGGTCCGGGGAGCCCAGGATCACGGGATCGTCTGCGGTGCGGGCGAACCCGATGTACGTGTACGCGCACGTCTGGGTGGTCTCGTCGGCATCCCCCAGCAGGGCCAGGATGTCCACCTCGCCGTTCACGGTGGTGAAGGACAGCGGCGAATCGATCGTGAGGGAGGTCAAGGGGGCTTCCACCGGCCACCCGACCCCGAACGTGTAGGCCCAATCCCGATACACCAACAACCCGCACGTGAAGCTCCCGGGAAACCGCACGAGGCGTTCTCTTCCCGCGCTCCATGCATCCACGGCCACCACGTACGTACCCGGATTCTGTATCAGGAACAGGGTATCCGAGGGGCTGCCCCATCGCTCCCCGTGGAAACCGTAGAAGGCCGGCCCGACAAACGCCAGCCGGGCCTGAAGGGGGACCCGATCCTGGACGTCCACTGTGGCGTCATCGAGCGGCGTGTGCGCGAACCACAGCCCCCCACCGTGGGAGAGCCAATCCTCCAGCGCGCCGAAATCCATCAGCGGGCCCAAGCCGTCGGAACGACGTTCCCTGAACTCGAACTCGATCCGCGAGGCTCCGGGATCCAGCACGTACACGGTGGTTTCCCGGCTCGTGCTCTGACCCGCATCGTCGACCACCAGCACCTTTACGGTATAGGTCCCCGGCCGATCGAACGCATGTTCCAAGTGATCCCCGGTTCCTACCACCTTGTCGTCCACATACCAAGTGTACGAGACCACCTGGCCGTCGTCCACAGCCTTTGCCGAAGCGGTGATCTGCAAGGGGGCGACTCCCGAGCCGGGGGAGACCTGGAGGGCCGAGATGGTTGGTGGGCGATCCCGAACGACCACGACGAGCGTTTTTTCCGCGATGAGCCCTCCGGCATCGGTCACCTCGACCCGCACCCGGTGATCTGCCTCGGTTTCGAAGGTGTGGGTGAGCGTGTCGGAGGAACCGGCCGACACCGGCCGGCCATCCACAAACCAGCGGAAAAAAAGCGCCTCGCCGGGCCGGCCGTCGGGGTCTTCCGCCGAGACCCGGACCGTGACGGTGAGGGGGGGACGGCCCGTGGCGGGTTCCGCCGTGAGGGACCGGATCACCGGTGGATCTGCGGTCACCAGAAACGGACCGTATTCCGCTTCCGAGATCACCCCCCGGCCGTCCTCCACGTAAGCGGTCACGGAATACGTACCCGGCTCCGCGAAGACCCAGGCGGCAGCCATCGGCTCGTCCAAGGGAACGGGCCGGACCTCCCCCCCACCGGTTACGACCCATCGCACGGCCATCGCTTCCACCCCCTCCGGCACGGCCGCCCGGAGCGTGATGACATCGCCAACCCGGACTCCCTGGCCAGCCGCCTCGTCCGTCCGGGAGACCGTGACCGCCACGGGTGTGTAAGCCCGAAGCGACAGGTGTCGCAACACCTTGTGAATACCCTCGGTCTCCTGGGCGTTGCGGATCTCGACGCGCACGGTGTGGTCGCCTTCGGTCTGGAACGTGTGGACGAACTCCAGCGACGTGCTCTCGCCCATGTCCCGATCGTCCACGAACCAGCGAAACCTCATATCCGCGTCCTCGGGCGCACTCAGGTGCACCACCGAGAACCGGACCGGCTCGCCCGTCCTGACCCATCCCCCGGACCGCACGAAGGCATCCACTCCCATCCCCTCTACCGCGAGCTCACCATCGAACGGCGCCGTCACCTCGATCACTTTCGAAAACCGGGCGCTCATGCCCCGGGCATCCCGGGCCCGGACGTGTACTGTGTAGGACCCCGGCCGTTCCAAGCGGATCGGAACGGATCCGTCCGGAGGCAGGGGGTGGTTGGAGACCAGGAACTCACTCCACCACCACGTGTTGCCGGACCGGTAGCTCACAGAATAGGAACCTTCCACGATCGTTCCCCCACCCTCGGCGTATCCCTCGGGTCCGTTGTCGCTTACCACCCTCACCGTGACCGGTACGGTCGGATCGTCAGCCGCAGGCAGGCTCACCACCGTGGCCTCCGCGCCGGCCACGAGCCGTTCGGGGGGTACGTCCACCTCGATCCGGAGCGGATAGAGCACGTGCACGGTGGTATGCAACGCGGTTCTGAGGCCCAGGGAATCCACGGCCGCATAGGACACCGCATAATCGCCGGGCGCGGTGTATCGGCACGGAGGGAGCTCCCAGCGGTTCTCCGCCACGAACGTCCCTTCTCCCGTGCCGCAGTCCAGCTCCAGATGCTCCAGATCTCCGTTGCGGTCCTGGAACCACGCCTTCCCCCGGAACCATATGTCCACCCGCTCCACCCACACTCCGTCCTCCAGCACCTTCCCGAGGGCGACTACGTACTCGTCCTGGAGCCCTCCCTCGGCCACGTATGGGGGTTCCGGGTTGGGAACCACCGTGAACCGGGCGCGTTGCTGGTCCGTCATCCCATTTCGATCCCACACCCGGGCCGTCACCTCGCACTCGACGGTTCCCTCCAGCATCCCGTACGCGAAATCGGTGGGAACGGTCCACGTCCCGTCCGGCTGGGAAACCGGCCACACCCACTGCCGGGATCCCTCGCCATCCTTACACAACAAGGACACGTCCTTCGAGCGGATGTCACCCTCCCCATCCACGTCCGTGGCCTTCACGGTCACCCGTACCGGGGTGCCAGCCTTCGCCTCCCGGGGATCCACACGGAGCTCCGTGATCTGCGGGGGTGTACTCTGCACCCGGATGTGGAGATCTACGGATACGGGAGCCACCGAACCGTCCCCGGGAACCCGCAGGTCGACCCGCAGAGTGTACGTGCCCAACGGGAACGAGGCATCCGGCGTGAGCGTGAAAACCTCGCCCTCTGCCGTCAGGAGGGGCACCGACTCGGGCGACGCCCATCCCGCATACAGGGAGAACCGATACGCAACCTCCCTCCCGCTCACCGTGCCGGACCAGTCTCCCGGGCGCACGGTCACAGTCTCCCCGCGGCGGGCATCAATCCACCACGGCACCCCCGTAGAATCCAGGACGATCCGGTCGTGAACCTCGATCGTTCCGAGATCGACTTTTCCGTCGGCCAGTTTGGCCGTTCCCGCCTCCCAGAACCCCGGCAATCGGTACGGTACGTCCGAGCTGTCGGTGAACCATCGGATGGTTCCGGAGACCGTACCGTCGGCACCGGACCGCAGCTCGGTGTCCGCCACCACCACGGGGATCCCGCGCAGGGGCTCTCCCCCCGCGCTCACGACGCGGCCGGTGACCCGGACGTTGGGCTCCAGGTCGATCGTCCAGGTACCCAGATACACGGCGGGAGCCTGGGGGCTGCCGGGACCGAACGAAGAGACCCGGGGTACTACGATGAACGAAGCATCCACCCCCAGGTCCGAGCGGCCCTCCAAGGGCACCCAGTCGGTCCCGTTGTAGTACTCCAGCATCATGACGGTCCCACTGCCCACGTAGTCGGGTTTTCCCGGCCACGTGTCCACGGCATGGAACGCCCCCGCGGAATCGAAGTAACCCCATCGATACCGGCGCATCCGCGAGTATCCGAACAACAAGCCTCCCAGCTCATCGTACGAGGCGAAGACCTCGTCCACGATTCGATCCACCGCCTCGTCCTCTTCCTCGGGGGTTTGGGGTGCAGGAGGGACGAGCGCGCAGACCCGTGCCGCCCGCCGGTCCAGACGCCCCCCGAGAGAAGAGGCCAGCTCCTTGATATCCTCCACA
>CAZBGL010000100.1:0-6363 GCA_964491375.1 uncultured Thermodesulfobacteriota bacterium
GGAGGAGAAGATCCGGTACAACCATGCGGATGAAACCGTAGCGTGGGTGGCCTGGGAACCCGGATCCGGCACCATCCGGGGCATCCGCTACGAGGTCGGCACCACGGGCGACACGGTCCGACACAACTTCACCACCGTATCGTTCTCCTCGGGTTTCGGGTCCGCACCGCACCTGATTGCGGACATGCAGACCCAGGACGGGGGCGACACCGCGAACCTGCGGTACAAGGACCTGACCGCTTCGTCCTTCAAGGTGCAGGTGGACGAGGAGCAGTCCGCGAACAGCGAGGTCAATCACACGAGCGAGGAAGTCGGTTACATGGCGTTCGAGGAATGAGCCCCCGGAAAGGGCCGGGTGTCGGGGATCTTTTTGGGATTGAGCGAGGGCACGATTCTGTTACATTTACATTGGGCCTGCACCCGGCTGCACAGGAGGGTCCGTCGTGGCCGACCGGGTTCCACACGGCCTGACCCTGGTGGAGCTCATGATTGTGCTGGCCGTGCTGGCGCTCCTGGCGGGCGTGGCCGTGCCGTACGTCTTGGCCGGTCTGCCCGGCTACCGGGCGGCAGGAGCGGCGCGGCAGCTCGTGGCAGATCTGCGCCTGGCCCGGACGCTCGCCGTGGAGCGGGGTGTCCGCGCGTTCGTGGCGTTCGATCCCGCCACCTCCTCTTATGCCGTGCGCCTCGACACGGACGGGGTGGCCGGGTTGTCGGCCGGAGACCAAGAGGTCAAGCGGGTCACGTTGGGGAACGAGTACCGGAACGTGCGGATAGGGAGCGCGAGGGCTCGAGATCCCGTGACCTTTCCGGACGACGTGGCCCTGTTCAAACCCCGCGGGACATCCAACGGCGGCAGCGTGTACCTGACCGTGCCGGACCACGATGACGTGGAACGGAAAGTCACGGTGATGAGCACCACCGGAAGGGTCCGGGCCTATGTATGGAATCCCGCTTCGGGCACGTGGGACTGAGATGCGCGCACACACGCCCCCGGGGTACACTCTTGTGGAAGCCCTTGTGGCCTTGGCCGTGTTCGCCCTGGGGATGTCGGCGTTCCTTCCCATGATCGTATCCAACGTGCGCGCCAACGACACGGCGGCGGTCCGCACGCGGGCCGTGGCCCTGGCCCAGGAGAAAATCGAAGCGGTTCGAGCGATGACCTTCGAGCAAGTGGTGGCTCGGGGAGGCGGGGAGGAGACCGTGGAGGGGGTCTTCACCCGGCGATGGAGCCTCTCCCCGGTGCCCCCCGATCCGGACGAGCTCATCCGGGTGAGCGTGGAGGTGAGCTGGAACCTTCCCGGCCGGGGCTCCGGAGCGGTCACCCTGCTCACCAGCAAAGGAAAATACTGAGCCGCCCCGCCTATCCTTCCGGCCTCCCTCCGTTGTCACCCAGCAGCCCCAGCACGGCCTCGGCCAGAGCCGGCAGCACCACCCCGGCCTTGCCTTGCAGAAACACATCCGTGCACGTCCGGGTGAGCTCGGAAGGGACCAGGTTCACCTCCACCACGGCGGCGCCGGCGCGCTTTGCGATCCAGGGCATCTGGTTGGCCGGGGCCACCTCGGCCGAGGTTCCCACCACCAGCATGACCCGGCATCCGTTGGCCAGCCGGTAGCTCTCCCGCAGGGCCTCCTCCGGGATCATCTCGCCGAAAAAGATCACGTCGGGCTTGAGGATCTGGCCGCACCGGCACGGAGGCGGGGTTCCCAGGGCGCGGGCCTCCTCCCGGGTGAACCGCGCCCCGCACGAAAGACACGTAAGCGTCCGATGACTCCCGTGGAACTCCACCACGCGCCGGCTGCCCGCTGCCTGGTGGAGGCCGTCGATGTTCTGGGTGATGACTCCCTCGACCACGCCGGCTTCCTCCAACCGCGCCAGGGCGCGGTGGGCCGGGTTCGGAGCGGCCGCATCCAAAACCGCCTCCATCTCGGCCAGCATCCGCCACACCTTGGCCGGGTCGCGCCGGAACGCATGAATGGTAGCGTACTCCTGGGGGTCGAACCGCTCCCACAGCCCGCCCTTGCTGCGAAAGTCGGGGATTCCGCTCTCGACGCTGATCCCCGCACCCGTCAGCACCACGACCCTGCGCCTCACAGCCAGGAGGCGCGCCGCTTCCGTTAACCGTTGTTCCATGGCTCTCCTCCGTTGCGCAGGGTCTCCACCCGGCTTCGGATTTCGCGCAGGCGCGCTTTGAACCGGGGTCCCGACGGCAAAATGCGCTCATCGAAGTGACGCCGCATCACGGCCTCGCTCCACCTGGGCTCGGCACCCTCCTCCGGCTCGAACACCACACGACCCCCTTCCGGTTGCCACCGGCCCGGAAGGTCACAAAGCACGCAGTACGCCGTTCCGTCCCCGCGGGTGACGACCAGGTTCAGGCGACACACCGGGCAGGTCCCGGGGTCTCCCCGGTAGGCGGTTTCTCCGCGGGCCAGGGCGCGGCCGGCCGCCAGGGCCCGTTCGCACGCCCCGGGATCGTCCAGCACCTCTCCCGGTCCTTGGGCGTGTCCCACGAACTGGTCCACTACGGGCATCCCCAAAAAGAGGAAAAACATCGACACCTGGCTCAAGACCAACGGCTCCCACCCGGGCACCCCGGCGGCCGCCACCGCCACCCCGGGCCGTCCCGCGAACTCCCGCCGCATCCCGAAGCGGATCATCCGGTCGTGGAGATTTTTCACGACGGCCGTCGCGCCCAGCACGTAGCACGGGGACCCCAGCACCACCGCATCGGCCCACCGCATGGCCGAAAGGAACTCGCCAAACCGATCCTCCTGCACGCAATCCCGGTCCCGGAACACGCACGCCATGCACCCCCGGCACGGCCCCAGATCCAGGTCGGTCAGTTTCAGAAAGCGCGTTTCCGCGCCCTCCTGGGCCGCCCCCCGCAACACCAGGCGCACCAGGATGTCCGTGTTCCCCCAAGAACGCGCGCTGGCGCTCAATCCGAGAACGTTCATGGTGTGTACTCCCCGCGTGCGGGCTGGACGGAACCTGAGAGTGCTAGTATAGGGGTTCCCGGTGCGGCGTTCTAGGTCCACCGAAGGGAGGCGGGACGTGGCCGGATGGAAGCGGCTCGACCACACGGCAGACCTGGCGCTCGAGGCCTGGGGAGGCACGCCCGAGGAAGCACTCGAGGCGCTGTGCACGGGGTTGCTGCGGCAGATCACCGACCCCGAGCGGGTCCGGCCCCTTGAAGCCACTCCCCTGCTCGTCGAAGGCATGGACCGGGAGGAGGCCGTGGTGGGGTTCCTGGGGGAGCTCCTCTACCAGATCTACGGGAAGGGGCAACTGTTCAACCACGTGGCCGTCCACAGCGTGGGCACCCGGAACATCCGGGGCGAGGCATGGGGGGAGCCGAGGGACCCCTCCAGGCACACGCTGGATCTGGAGGTCAAAGCGGCCACGTACTACGACCTCCGGTTCGAGCGGGACTCGGAAACCGGGGGGTGGCGCATCCGGGTGGTGTTCGACGTCTAGGTTCCGTCCCCCTCCAGATCCCGCAGGAACCGGAGGACGCGTTCCTGGGTGCCGCCCACGTCCTCCAGCAGGATCCCGTGCCGGTCCGACGGGATCAAGACGAGGGCCTTGTCTTTTCCGGGCAGCCCGCGGTACAGGATCTCGGCGCTTTCCGGATCCACCGTCGGGTCCTCGGAGCCCTGGATCAGCAGGACCGGGCACCGGACCCTGTCCAGCCGATCCTGGGTGGCCCCGATCAGGTGTCCCAGCTGGTACAGCCCGCGCACGGGTACGTGGCGGTAGTTGATGTCGGGATGCTCGGGCTCGGTCCGGTGGAATCGCAGGACCCCTTTCCCAGCCAGGGTGCCCATGACCACGTTGGCCCCGTGAACCAGCGGGACGAGACGCATCCCCCGGTCCCGGACCCGCACGGGTGCCGCCACCGCCGCCACGCCGGCCAGCGCGACCGGATCCTCCGCGGCCAGGCACAGGGCCAGGCAACCGCCCGCCGAAAAACCCACAACGGCCACCCGATCCGTCAGGAGCGCGGCGATCCGGAACCCGCGCCGCGCCGACGCGAGCCAGTCCTCCCACGTGGTGCGCTCCATGGCCAGGGGGGACGTCCCGTGGCCCGCCAGCCGCACCCCCACCACGGGGTAGCCCCCTTCGGCCAGCCGTTCCCCGAAGGGCCGCATCTCCGCAGGGCTTGCGGAAAACCCATGCAGAAGCACGACCGCCAGTCTCCTGGGTCGCTCAGGGAGCAAGAGAAACGGCTCCGACGGCCTCTTCGGGGGTTCCTCCCGTTCCGGATCCTGGGCACGGTCGACCGAGCGGAGCTCAACCTCATGGTCCCGGAGTTCGTCATCGAACCGAAGGCGGGCCCACTCCCGGCCCGGGAGACGGGCCTCTTCGTCCAGGGCGCGCTCCACCGCCCTTCGGACCCCGGCCAGGGGGGCCACCTCGTTGGCATACACCGCCAGGGGGTTCTCCACACGGATCTCGTCGATGTGGTGCTCTTGTCGCAGTTTCTCCGAAAACCGGTACACGTCCCCTTCGCGTTCCAGCAACCCCGCCCGCCGGGCCGTATCCACCAACTGGTCCAACCCCGGGCATCCATCATCCAGGAGCCCCCGGTAACGCGCGGGGTCGAGCACGCTGGGATGGAGGTGGAGCCCGGGCCGGGCCTGGGCCCGTTTCACGGACAGGTAGACCGCTCGGTGGAACCGTGCAGCCGCCACCTCGGTGAGCCCCTTGTCCAGGAACCCGAACACCACCCGGCTCGCCAGGTGGCTCAGGTTCACGGTCGCGGCGGCGTACATGGCCACCATGTATCCGTCCCGAAGGCGCATGGCCTGCCGGCGGGCGCGGTGGCGCCACACCCGGGCGACCCAGCCCGCCCCTTTTGCGCGCACCAGATCCCCCGGGGTGGCGGCTTCCCCTGCCAACCGGAGCACCAGCCACCGGTCCCACCACGGAAGGAACTCCTCCACGTCCAGGGGGTCGGCGAGCCGGATATCCATGTCGCTGTCCCGGAGGAGCAGGTTTCCCTCGATCAGGAGTTCCTCGGACATCCTCGGGCTCAGCCCCCGGTGGAACAGCTCGGCGCCTTTCTGGAGAAAGTTCTCGCTGATCCGGATGGGATAGAAGGTGATGTTCGCCGGCACGATCCGGGTGGGGCGTGCGGCCCGCTCCACCAGTTGCCCCGGCCCCTCCAGCCCCAGCGCGGCGGCCCAATGCTCCAGCCGGCCCTGCTCACCCCTTTCTGCGGCCCTCCGGACCGCCCGCTTGAAACCTTCCACGGCCAGTCCCACCACGGCCGCGCCGGTGTGGTGCTTCCGCCGCTCCCGCGCGGTGCGCGAGTACACGCGGTACCGCCCGGCCTCGTCGAGTACGCGCCGGTCCTTGACCATGCCCCCTTCGGGGAAAACCACCACTTTCCGACCGCGCAGCACCTCGGCCGCCAGGAACGGGAGCAGATCCCCCCAGTCGTTGGGCACCGCCCCCAGGCTCCTCAGGTACCGGGAAAGGGCCTCTGGCCCGCGGAAGAAATCCCCCCCGGCCACCGACCGGCAGTAGGCTCCTGTGTGCCGATAGATCAGGTACTGGGGGATGAAGGTCTCAAAACGGGCGAAGTGGTTGAACAGGAAGATTTCGCCGGACTCCAGAAGGGAAGCGTCGCCGTGGAGCCGGATGTGTATCCGGAGCACCCGTTCCAGCAGGCCCAGGGTGCGCACCGTCCACTCGTATACCGCGGGCTGGATCTCGAAGTCCGACACCGTGAACATGGCGGGCCGCCCCGGCGCGTCCCCTGTTGGCGAAAGGCTCACCCCCCTTCGGGCGCGAGCACGTCAAGAATGTCGGCCGGGAGGCGCACCGGGCGGCCCGAGGGGCCGATCGCTCCGTGCTCGGTGTGGCCTTCGGCCAGCACCTCTCCGTCCGGCCCCCGCACGGTGTATGCGAACACCACGCGCGCGCCCCGCGCCCGCAGGACCCGGGTCTCGATCACGAGCTCGTCGTCGTAGCGAGCCGGCCGGCGGTATCGGCACAACGCTTCGGTCACGGGGAGCAGGTATCCCCGTTCCTCCACCTCTCGATAGGTGAGGCCCCGGGCCCGCATGTACTCGTTGCGCCCGATCTCGAACAGGCGGAGGTAGGCTCCGTAGTACATCACGCCCATGGTGTCGGTGTCGCCGTAGATCACCCTATAGGTGGCTCGGATCACCACAGGGGTCTCCTCCCCGTCACGTGCTCCATGAGCCTGTGGGCCTCGTCCACGTACAACCCTGTGGCCCCGGCCTCGGCCTCGGTGAACGCCGCGCCCGGAAACCGCCCCCTCTCGCCGGACCGGTAGAGCACAAACGGAACGGGATCCGCCGTGTGGGTCCGGAGGGCCAACGGGGTGGGAT
>CAZBGL010000101.1:0-6276 GCA_964491375.1 uncultured Thermodesulfobacteriota bacterium
GCGCGAGACCCTGGAGTTCCTGAACCGCCTCCAGCAGGACACCCGGGGGTTCCAGCGGATGAGCCGGCTCCAGGTGGTGGACCTGCTGGCCAACGCCGGCCGCCGGGCCCGCGTGGGCCGGGCCGACGACGCCGTGGGCCGGCTGTACCGCGCCCTGGAACTCGTGGCCCAGATCGCCTTTGAGGAGGCGTTCGGGTGCCCCACCGGAAACGCCGACCCGGACCGCCTCCCTGAGGATCTGCGCGAGGAATACCGGTGTAAGTACTGGAATCCACGGGTGTCCGCGTGCCAGATCCCGCTGCGGGCCTCCTTCGAGGCCCTGGCAGTGGCCGAGCGGCCCGAGGGGGTGCGGTTCGCGGAGAAGGCCGAGGAGTTCGAAAAGATCCTGTACGCGCGCAACCACTCCATCCTGGCCCACGGGTCTGAGCCGGTGAAGCCCGACCTGCCCGAGCGGTTCGAGGCCCTCATCCGGGACGTGTTCGAGATCCGGGAACGAGTCGAGTTTCCCCGGGTGTTGTTCTGAGGGGGTGGGCCGTGGCGGGCCGGGGCGTTCTGGTGTGCACCCTGGGCGGGTCGTGGCTCGTGGTGCCCGAGATCCTGGGCTACCTCGACCCCGGGCGGTTCCGGGTGTTCCCCCGATCCTGGTGGGAGGGAAGGCCTGCGCCTCCTGTCTCTCCACCGGCCGAGGTGTGGGCCGTGGCCACCCTGGGCAAGCCCGAAGGGATCCGGAAGCTTCGCGCGTACTGGCAGGGGCAGGGGCTTCCGGACGCGGGGCTTCGCATCTTCGCGCCCGAAGGAATGGACGACGTGGCCACGCCCGGGGACAACCACCGCATGGCCGAGCTCATCCACCGGCTCGTGCTGGCCGCCCGGAACCGAGACGGGCCGGTGGTGTGCTCGCTGGCCGGGGGCCGGAAGACCATGTCCACCCTGCTCCAGCAGGCGGCCGCGGCGTTCGGCGCCGACCGGGTGTTCCACGTGGTTTCCTCGGAGCAGGCCGACCGGGCCACCTGGGGCCTGGACCCGGAGGAGGTGGCGCGGGCCGGGCTTCCCGAGGAAATCGCCCGGGACATCCACCCGGTGGACCTGGGGCGTGTGGAGGGGTTCGAGGGGGTGGAGTGGGAGGTCCACGACCTGAGGGCCCTTCGCTCCGCGGACTTTCCCGTGCCGGGCGTGTTCAGGGCCGATCCCGGGGTGGAGGAGGTCGCCCTCGCACCTCCCTGGCTCTACGAAGAGGTGGCCGTTCGCCGGGCCGAGGCGGAGCGTATCGCCGGGAACTACTTCTTTGAGATCCTGCGCGAGGACGCCCGCGACAACTTCCGGAGCCTGTACCGCCTGAACCCCACCCGGATCCGGCAACTGCGAGAGACCCGGCTCGGGGCGGATCCCGCCCGGAAGGCCGAGGACCTGGCATGGCTCCGCCGGCTTCCCAAGGCCGACCTTCACTGCCACCTGGGCGGCGTGGCCGAACCCGCCGAGCTTGCGGAGATCGCCGCCGCGGTGGCGGCCGAGGCGGGCCCGGACTTCGCCCTTGCGAAAGAAGCCGTGCGTTCCGTGGTGGCGTGGTTCCGCCAGACGTCCCCCGGGCCGGGCACCCTGGCCGAGGGCCACCGGAGGGCGAAGGACGCCACCGCGCCGGGGCACGGGGACGTGCCGCGCCACTGGCGCACGGCCGCCCTGATCCAGGCCCTCGGTGGCTTGCCGGAGTGGCTCGGCGCGCTCACCGACCCCGAACGCCTGCAGGCCTGGGTCGGCATGCCCCCCATCCGGGCCTATTTTTCCGCGGGCGACCTCCAGGGAAGCGCGCTCCTCCAGAGCCGGGCCGCCATCGAGGCGGCCTGCCGGGTGCTCGTGCGAAAGGCCCTGGAGGACAACGTGCGCTACCTGGAGGTGCGGTGTTCGCCGGTGAAGTACACCCGGCAAGGGCTCTCGGAGGACCAGGTGCTGGACGCGATCCGCAGCGCGCTGCGCCGGGCCGTGGAGGCCCTGGGTCCCGGACGCCTGCGCGTGGAGCTCATCCTGATCGGCACGCGGCACGACCGCCCCGAGGAGCTGAGGCGCCACGTGGCCCTGGCTGCGGAGTCCGCCCGGGACGCGCGCCCGCCGCGCGTGGTGGGGTTCGACCTGGCCGGGGATGAATCCACAAAGAATCCTTCGGAAGTTCGCGATGTTTTTATGCCATTGTTCAGGCAGTGCATGAAGATCACGATCCATGCGGGCGAGACCGAGCCGGTGGAGCGGGTGTGGGAGGCGGTGTATCACCTGAACGCCGACCGCATCGGGCACGGCCTGGGGCTGCTGGACCACCCGGAGCTGCTCGCGCGGTTCCGGGACCGGGGCACGGCCGTGGAGATGTGCCCCACGAGCAACGACCAGGTGGTAGGCTTCCGGGATTTCTGGCGGGAGGGATGTCCCCGGGCCCGGCGGTACCCTTTGGGGGCGTATCTGGACGAAGGGGTGCGGGCGTGCGTGTGTACGGACAACCCGGGGATCTCGCGCACCACGTGGAGCCGCGAGCTCCTCAAGGCCGCCCGCCTGACGAAGGGGGGCCTCAGCCGCTGGGACGTGCTCGCCCTGGTGCGGGGCGGGTTCCAGGCCGCGTTCCTGGGGCTGCCGGAACGGGCCCGCTTGCTCAGGGAGGCCGACCAGGCCGTGTACGACGCGGTGGCCGGAACGCCGTGACCATGGGCCCAGGCTGCCGGGTGCCCCCTCCGCGGGGACGCGGCCCGCGCAGGTCCGGCCCTCCGGGTGCCCAGCGGCGCCCACGGACAGCCCCCTCGCGTCCTGGCGTTTCGGCCACCTGAACGCGGGAGGACGCCCATGGAGAAACGTACCGTTCTCGTGGCGCTCGCAGGCCTCACGCCCCAGGTGGTCACCGAGACCCTGTACGGCATGTGGCGGGAGGGGGTTGTGCCCTCGGAGATCCACGTGCTCACCACGCTGCCGGGGCGGGTCAAGGCACTGGAGGGACTGCTGGACGCCCGGCACGGGGCGTTCTACCGGTTCTGCGCGGACTACGGCGTGGACCACCGGGAGATCCGGTTCGACGCGGACACCGTGCACGTGTTCCACGGCCCGGCCGGAGAACCCCTGGAAGACATCCGCGTGGTCGCGGACAACGCGGCCGTGGCCGACCAGATCCTGGACCTGGTGCGGCGGCTGGCCTCCGACGACCGGGTGCGGATCCATGCGAGCCTGGCCGGCGGCCGGAAGACCATGACGTTCTACCTGGGGTACGCGTTGTCCCTGTTCGGCCGTCCCGGGGATCGGCTCACCCACGTGCTGGTCTCGCCGGACTTCGAGAACCATCCGGAGTTCTACTACCCGCCCCGGAACCCGGTGGAGCTGCGCACCGGCGCCGGCAAGTTCGTGTCCACGGCCGAGGCCCGGGTGGACTTGGTGGACATCCCGTTCGTGCGGCTGGGCGAGCTGGTGCCGGCCAGGACGCTGGAGGGGGCGGGGTTCGCCGACGTGGTGGCGCGGGCCGAGCGGGAACTCCTGGCCCGGTGCGAGCCGGTGCGGTTGGAGGTGGTCCCGCCGCGCATGGAGCTCCGCCACGGATCGGCCGCCTGCCGGCTGACCCCCCAGGGGTTCTCGGTGTATCTCCACCTGGTGCTGGCCACGGGCAGGGAAGGGGGATCTCTGCCGTTCGCCGACCTCATCGGGGAGGAGCGGGTGGAGGCCGTGTGGAGGGAGGACGCCCGCCGGATCGGCCTGTCAGAGCGGGTCGCCCGGGAATGTTACGCTCAGGTGGAGCGCCTGGCCGAGGCCAAGAAGGGGTACGAGAATTTCGTGGCCCTGGTGTCCAAGATCAACCGTCGCATCCGCGAGGCGTTTCCGGAACGGGTGGCCCGGGCGGCGTGCGTGCAGAGGCACGGCCGCCGGCCCGTGTACTACGGGGTGGACATCGGGCCTGAGGGTCTGCGGGTGGTGAGCGAATAGAAAAGGGAGGCCCGACCGGGCCTCCCTTTCGGCGCGGGGCCGTTGCGCGGCGTTACTTCCTCTCGGGCGGCTTGATGCCCAGCCGCTTGGCCGTGTGGTCCCGGCCCAGGTAGAAGTTGAGCCACGAGGAGGTGAACCGCAGGTCGTAGTTCACCGGCGGCACGATGTAGGCCCCGAGGGTGTCCTCTGCGCCGTGGCTCTTGAGCCGCGGATAGGCCCTCACGTAGATGCACTGCTTCTTGTTCGGGTAGACCTCGCACCAGCCCTCGAAGCTGCCCCCGCACGGGCCGTTGCGTTGGCCCTTGGGGCACTGGCTCATCGGGCAGAGGTACGCGATGTCGAACAGGGCGCAGTCGCCGCAGTGCATGCACTCGTTGGTCATCACCTTCATGAAGTGCTCGATGCGGGTGAAGGCATGCTCCATGGAGGTGCCGTCCACGGCCCGGGCCAGCGACTGCATGGGCTTGAACAGGAAGCCCTTGGTCTCGAACATGGCGTTGTGGAGGACCTTGAACATCTTGTAGGAGACCGGAGCTGCCGGGCGGTCCTTGGCGCGGTCCACCGGGGTCTCCTTGTTGAGGCCGGTTTCCGGGTCCTTCTCGAAGAAGTACCACCCCCCGGGCTGCGGGAAGTCGAACTCGCGGACCAGGTCCTGCCAGTTGGGCGCCAGTTCCTCGCCCTTCTCGATGATGAACTCCACGTCCTCGAACTTGAGCCCGTGGCCGCCGATGTGCACGCCGGCGAATCCCATGCCCTTCATGAAGGCGTACATCTTGGCGGCCCGCTCCAGGCGCTTCTGCTTGCCCTTGTCGGCCGAGGCCTCCACCTCTTTGGCGATGGCCTGGACGAGCTCGTCGGTGACCACGCACCCCGGGATGCCGTTGCGGTTCATGAGGCGGGCGGCGCCCAAGGGCAGTACGTACACGTTGCCCACGACCGGGACGTGCCCGTAGCCCAGGTACTTCACCATGACGAGGGCCTCGTGGAACTTGCGGGCGTCGTACCCGAGCTGGGTGACGATGAACTGGGCGCCGGCCTCGAGCTTTTTCTTGAGCTTGTAGTACTGGCCCATCTGCTCGGACTCGAGGCGCTTGAACGGGCTCACGGCCGCGCCCGCAAAAAAGTGCGTGGGCGCGAGCGTCGCGGTACCCTTTAGGGTGGGTACCTCCATACCCTGGTTGAGTTCGGAGATGAGCTGGAGCAACTGCACCGGGTCCAGGTCGAACACGGGCTTGGACCGGCCCTGGAACCCCGAGACCGGATAGTCGCCCGTCATGATGAGCAGGTTGCGGACCTCGGCCCGCTCGAGCCCGTACAGCAGGCCCTCGAGCTGGTTACGGCTCTTGTCCTTGCAGGTGAAGTGCACCAGCGGCTCGATGCCCAGCTTGTTCACCTCGGCGCCCAGCATCTCGGCCGAGATGGCCGGGTTCCCACCGGGGTTGTCGGTGATGGTGAGCGCGTGGATCTTGCCGCTCTTGGCCGCCTGCTCGGCCGAGGCCATGACCACTTCCTGGGCCTTTTCGAAAGCGCCTCGTCCGGGCACGAGCTCCCAGGTGACGCTGAAGGTGTCCTTGTCGAGAAGGGATTGCTGGAACTTGCTCACGTATTCGGCCACGGGTCTTCCTCCTCCCCCGGCAGGGGAACATGGGGACGCGAAACGGCGGAAGAAAACGAGCGGGCCGGATTATAGGGGAGCGGTTCCGACAAAGTCAACGAAGCCCGAGGAATCGCAGGGGAATCATCGCGTCGCTCCGGCCGGGGGAGGATCGCCGTGGACACCCTGACCCATGTCATGCTCGGGGCGAACCTCGGGCGGGCCGCACGGGCCGACCGGCGAACGATGTGGGCGTTCGTGGTGGCGGCCAATCTTCCGGACGTGGATTTCGCGGCGGCCGTGGCGCAGCCCCCCCTGGGCTTCCTGGCGCGCAGGACCTTCACCCATTCCGTGCTGGGCGGCGTGGCGATCGCGCTGGTGTTCGCGTGGGTGCTGTGGGCCCGGGGGCGCGACCGGCCGTGGCGCACCTGGTTCGGCGTGGCCCTTGGGGGCGTGGGCGCGCACGTGGCCTACGATCTGGTGAACGCCTACGGCGTGGCCCTGTTCCACCCGTTCTCGGCCCGGCGCTACGAATTGGCCTGCGTGTTCATCGTGGACGTGTGGATGTGGGGCATCCTGGCTGCCGGCCTGGCGGGCGCCCGAGTCCGGGGGGCGGCCGCTCCTCGCTGCGCCCTCCTGGTCCTGGTGCTGTACACGGGGGCGTGCTGGGGCGCGCGCGTGCGGGCCGAGCACCTGTTGGAACGCGCTCGGGCCCGGCAGGGGCCGGCCGACGCCTCGTA
>CAZBGL010000102.1:0-6139 GCA_964491375.1 uncultured Thermodesulfobacteriota bacterium
CACCCTCCTTTGCTTCGGCTTGGAACGCCAGTTGAGAGGTCATCTTAGAGGCCGCCCCCCGAGCTTCCTAGACGGCGAGACCGCGTTTTATCCGATTGGCCACTAAGTTTACCCGATTGGTTACGATTCGCAAGCAAACCCCATCGGGCCCCTGGCGGGGCCCGGGCAGGCGCTCGGTTCTTGAATGTCCCTCCCTGTCCGCGGCCGAGGTCCGGTGTTTCGGCCGGGCGCCCGAGTGCCGGGGGAGGAAGAATGCGGGAGCGGCTTTCACGGTTCCGCGGCGGGTGACGAGTGACGGGAGACGGTGACGGGGTGGGAGCGACATGGGCTGGTCGTTGTAGGCTGCTGGCCGGGCCGGGGACCGCGTCTCCGGAGGCTGCGAAGTCCAGTATCCTGGTTCGCCGCGGCACCGCGCCGCTGGCAAACATGCTGCCGGACCGAGGACAGGGTGTTGCCGGGCCGAGGCGGTTGGGGGGAGAGAGGGATGATGGGAGCGCTCAATGAATGAGAGGTGCCTCCGGCCGTATCGCGAGCTGGAGGTCGCTCCCACGGGTTTCCGGGATGGGTGACGCGGTTGTCGGCGACGCGGTGGAGCTTGCACCACGACGCCACGCGAAGTCCGTGCAAGAAGCCATTGCGATCGTAGCGATCGTTGCGGGAGCCGAAGAGACGCCCGCGGCGCCGTGGAGGGAGAAGCGAGGGACCAGGAGCCTTCCGTGGTCCCGGCGTTCTGGCGGGAAGCCACCGGAATGTGCTATCTGGGCGGAAAAGGGGTGGCGCCGTGTCGGAGGGCGTGGAGGCGATGGGCGAGCGCCGGAATCCGGAACGCGAGCTGGAGGAACTGCGGGCCGAGGTGGACCGGGTGGACCGGGAGATCCTCCGGCTGCTGAACCGTCGGGCCGATCTGGTGCAACGGATCGGCGCGGTGAAGCGCACTTCGGGGCTCCCCTTCTACGCGCCGCACCGGGAGGAGGCCCTGGTGCGCAGGCTCCAGGCGGAGAACCCGGGACCCTTTCCCGGGGCGGCCGTGCGCGCGGTGTGGAAGGAGATCATCTCGGCCTCCCTGGCCCTGGAGACCCCCCTGACCGTGGCGTACCTGGGCCCGCCCGCCACCTTCACCCACCAAGCCAGCCTGGAGCGGTTCGGTTTTTCCGCTCGGTACCACCCGGCCCGCACCATTGCGGATGTGTTTGAACGTGTGGAGAAGGGCAAGGCCGACTACGGGGTGGTGCCCGTGGAGAACACCGCCGAGGGGGTGGTCAGCCACACCCTGGACAGCCTGCTCCATTCGGATCTGCGGATCGTGGCCGAGGTGTACCTGCGCGTGTGCCATCATCTGATGAACCGCTCGGGGCGCCTGGACGAGGTGGAGCGGGTGTATTCCCACCCCCACGCGCTGGCCCAGTGCCGGCGTTGGCTCGGGGACCACCTGCCCGGCGCCCAGGTGCGGGAGTCGGCGTCCACGGCCGAGGCCGCCCGGATCGCCTCCGAGGACCCTTCGGCGGCCGCCGTGGCCGCCCGGGTGGCGGCCGAGGTGTACGGGCTGGAGATCGTGGAGTCCCGCATCGAGGACGACCCGCGCAACGCCACCCGGTTCCTGGTGGTGGGCCGGGATACGCCGGCTCCCACGGGACGCGACAAGACCTCGCTCGTGTTCGCGGTGAACGACGAGGTGGGGGCGCTGTACCGGATGCTCGAGCCGTTCTACCGCCACGGGGTGAACCTCACCAAGATCGAGTCCCGGCCCATGCCCGGCGAGGCGTGGCAGTACGTGTTCTTCGTGGACTGCGACGGGCACGAGGCCGACCCCCATCTGGCCGCCGCCCTGGAGGCCCTGCGGGGGAGGTGCCGCCTGTTCCGGGTGCTGGGCTCCTACCCCCGCTCGGGACCCTGAGTCCGGTACGGCCGCGGCTCTGGACTCGCAGGCCGGTTCGGGCTATACAGGGCGTTTCCGTGGACGCACCCCGGCCACACCCGATCGCAGGATCCGCCTACCCATGAAGCCGAACCCCTTTGCCGATCTCGTGAGCCCCTTCGTGCGACAACTGGAGCCCTACGTGCCCGGCAAACCCGTGGAGGAACTGCGGCGGGAGAAAGGGCTTGCCCAAATCGTCAAGCTGGCGAGCAACGAGAACCCCCACGGGCCACCGCCTTCCGCCGTGCGCGCCGTGGGCCGGGCCGCGGAGGGCCTCCACCGGTACCCCGACGGGTACGGTTTCGATCTGAAGCAGGCCCTGGCCCGCGCCTGGGGGGTGTCGCCGGAGAACCTGGTCCTGGGGAACGGCAGTTCCGAGGTCATCGAGATGGTGGTCCGGCTGCTCGTGAGGCCGGGCCGCAAGGTGGTCCTGGCGAGCCCGTCCTTCAGCATCTACGGACTCACGGTCCGGGCCCAGGGGGGGGCCGAGGTGCACGTGCCTTTGCGGCGCCACCGGGTGGACCTCGAGGCCGTGGCCCGGGCGGTGGACGGGGACACCGCCCTGGTGATCCTCGGAAACCCCAACAATCCCACGGGCACGGTGTTCGGCCGGAGGGAATGGGAGCGTTTCCTCCGGGAGGTGCCGCGCAGGACGGGGGTGCTCCTGGACGAAGCCTACGCCGAGTACGTGACCGATCCGGACGTGCCCCGGGGCCGGGACTACCTGGACGAGGACCGGCCCCTGGTGGTGGTGCGGACCTTCTCCAAGGCATACGGGCTTGCCGGGCTCCGCATCGGGTACGGAATCGCCCCCCGCGGGCTCGTGGACTACATGAACCGGCTGCGGCTTCCGTTCAACTCCAACGGACCGGCCCAGGCCGCGGCACGGGCGGCCCTGGAAGACCGGGCGCACCTGGAGCGCTCGGTCGAGGCGAACCGCCGGGGCCGGGAGCGGCTGTACGGCCTGTTCCGCCGGATGGGTCTGGAGTACATCGAGAGCCAGGCCAACTTCGTGACCGTGCGCGTGGGCGACGGCGACCGGGTGTACCGGCGGTTGCTCGAACACGGGGTGATCGTCCGCTCGGTCCGCAGCTTCGGGATGCCTGAGTGGATCCGGGTGACCGTGGGCCTGCCGGACGAGCTGGATCGGTTCGAGGAGGCATTCCAGAAGGTTCTGGCTTCTTCGGGAGACCGGCCATGATCATCGTGCTCAAGCCCGACCACACAGAGGAGGAGCGCCTGCAGATCGTACAGACCCTGCGGGCCCTGGGGCTGTCGGTGCACGAGTCCCGGGGTGCCCACCGGACGATCCTGGGGGCGATCGGCGACGAGGACGCCCTGCGGGACCTGCCCCTGGAGTCCATGCCGGGCGTGGAGCGGGTGATCCCGATCCTCAAGCCCTACAAACTGGTGAGCCGCGAGTTCCACCCCGAGGACTCCGAGGTGGCGGTGGGGTCTGTGGCGTTCGGGCCGGGGCCGGTCCAGATCATCGCAGGCCCTTGCTCCATCGAGGACCGCCAGCTCCTGCTGGAGACGGCCCAGGCGATCCGCGAGGCCGGGGCCACCCTGCTCCGGGGCGGAGCGTTCAAGCCCCGGTCCAGCCCTTACGCGTTCCAGGGGCTCGGCGAGAAGGGCCTGGAGCTCCTGGCCGAGGCCCGGGAGCTCACGGGACTCCCGGTGGTGACCGAGCTCATGGACCCGCGGGACACCGTGCTCGTGGCCAAGTACGCCGACGTGGTCCAGATCGGCGCCCGGAACATGCAGAACTTCCGGCTGCTCAAGGAAGTGGGCAACCTGGACAAGCCCGTGCTCATCAAACGGGGCATGGCGGCCACCATCACCGAGTGGCTCATGAGCGCGGAGTACGTGGCGTCCCAGGGAAACCGTCGGATCGTCCTGTGCGAGCGGGGTATCCGCACCTTCGAGACGGCCACCCGCAACACCCTGGACGTTTCGGCCGTGCCGGTGCTCAAGCAGCACACTCACCTGCCGGTGATCGTGGACCCGAGCCACGCGGCCGGCCGATACGACCTTGTGTTGCCGCTGGCGCGGGCCGCGGTGGCCGCCGGAGCGGACGGCCTGATGGTCGAGGTGCACGCCCGGCCCGACCAGGCCCTGTGCGACGGGAACCAGAGCCTCAAACCCGAGCGGTTCGAGCGGCTGGTGAGGGAGGTGGCCGCCGTGGTGCGCGCCGTGGGCCGGGAACTGGGGGGGGCGCCGTGACCGCGCAGAGGGTGCGGGCCTGCCTCCGGGCCCTGGAGGCGGACCTGGAGGTGCCCGGTGACAAATCCGTGTCCCACCGGGCCCTCATCCTGGCGGCCCTGGCCGGGGGGACGTCCCGGATCCGTGGGGTCGCTCCGGGCCGGGACGTGGCCTCCACGCGGCGGGCCCTCGAGCGGTTGGGTGTGGAGGTGCGGGAGGGTCCCGACGGCTGGGTGGAGGTGTGCGGAAGGGGAATCGGGGGCCTGAGCGAGCCCGGGGACGTGATCGACTGCGGCAACTCCGGCACCACGATGCGGCTGCTGGCCGGGGTGTTGGCGGGGCACGGCTTCCTCTCGGTGCTCACCGGCGATGCGAGCCTGAGGGGCCGACCCATGGCCCGCGTTCTGGACCCCCTGCGGGAGATGGGCGCCCTGGCGATCGGCCGGGCCGAGGACAGCCTGGCCCCGCTCGTGATCCGGGGCGGGCCGCTCCGGGCCGTCACGTGGCGCCTCCCGGTGGCAAGCGCGCAGGTGAAGAGCGCGGTCCTGTTGGCGGGGCTCCACGCCCGGGGAACCACGTGGGTGGAGGAACCGGTGCCCACCCGCGACCACACGGAGCGGATGCTCCTTGCCATGGGTGCCCAGGTCGTGCGCGAACAGGGCCGCGTGGGCGTGCGGGGCCGCCCGCGGCTGCGCCCCCTGGAGCTCGAGGTGCCCGGGGATCCCTCTTCGGCCGCGTTCTGGGCGGCCGCCGCGCTCGTGGTCCCGGGTTCGCGGGTGCGGATCCGGGGCGTGCTGCTGAACCCCACCCGCACGGGTTTCTTCCGGCTGCTCGAACGGATGGGGGCGGACCTGGCCGTGGAGGTCACGGGGGAGGCGGCCGGCGAGCCGGTGGGCACGATCGAGGTCCATCACGGGCGGCTCCGGGGCATCGAGGTCGATCCGGCCGAGGTGCCGGGGACCATCGACGAGCTTCCGCTCCTGGGCGTGGTGGCGGCGAAGGCCGACGGCGTGACCACGGTGCGAGGGGCCGGGGAACTGCGCCACAAGGAATCGGACCGGATCGAGGCCGTGGCCTCGGAGCTCGCGAAGGCCGGCGCTCGGGTGGAGACGTTCCCGGACGGGTTCCGGGTGTACGGCGGGGCGCCCCTGCGGGCTGCTCGGTTCGAGTCCCACGGCGACCACCGGATCGCCATGGCCATGGCCGTGCTGTCCCTGGGGCTTCCCGGGGAGAGCGAGATCCTCGGGGCCGGGGCGGTTGACGTGTCGTACCCGGGTTTCTGGGAGGTGCTGGAACGGGTGGTTTGACGGCTTCCGGTGATCGGGATCCGGCCGAATCCCTGGACCGAGAGCCGAAAGCGGGTGCCCCATGGCCAACGACGTGGGATCGGGCTTTTCGCCCGCGACCGTTCGCGGGCCGGCTGGGATGCCGCCCGGGGGCTCGTCTCCGCCTGCGGCCACGGCCTCGATGCCGCCGCGCGGTCGTCGGTGTGCCGCCCGCGTGCGCGTTGAAAGGGCTCGGGAGACGTGGCTGTTGGGCCTTCCGGCCGCGTGCGCGGACCCGAGCCCCCGGCCGGGTGGAAAGAGCCCGTTCGATCCGTGCGGGTCCGGGAGGGCCCCCTGCGAGGCGCGGGCGCGGCCCCGACGGTCGCCGCGGCCCTGGGGTTTCCGAGCGGCAGGGGCCCGCCCCGGGGGTGCTCGCCGGGCGCGCCCGGGCGGCGGGTTGCCGCGGCGAGGTTGCATATTGCGTGTTCGCGCCCGCCCGAGCCGGGGGGCCCTCCCGGACCTCGTGACACCGCCCGGGGCCCGTTTCCGCTTCGTGGCCCCGGCCTCGGCGATGTTGCTCGAAGGCGGTGTGCCGCTCGCGTGCACGGCCGGTGGGCTCGGGAGGCGGCGGCGTCTGGACTCCTAACCCCGGCGCGGTTTCGGGCCCCGAGCAGGTCGCAGACGGCTTGTCCTGGCCGCACGGGTCTACCCGGGCAGGGGACGGGGGAGTCGCCCGGGCCCACGCCCCTCGGCTTCG
>CAZBGL010000103.1:0-6477 GCA_964491375.1 uncultured Thermodesulfobacteriota bacterium
GCCGTTCCTTTGCGAAGCCGAGGGGCGTGGGCCCGGGCGAGTCCCCCAAAGGCCCCCGGGTCCCTTGCCACCGCGCAACGGGCGTCCTTTCGTCCCGCGCCACGATCGCAACGGTCGCAGCGGACCTCGGGGCCACGCCGCCCGGGGGCCGGGTCCGCGCGAGCAGCCGGAAGGCCAGGCGGCTGTAGCCTTCCGGGCCCGCCGTTCGTGCACGCGAGCGGCACGCTGGCTTCCGAGCACCCCCGCCGAGGCCGTGGCCGCGAAGCGGACACGGTCCCCGGGCGGCATCACCACGCTCCGGGAGGGCCCCCTGGCTCGGGCGGGCGCGAACACGCAATATGCGACCTCGCCGCGGCACCTTGCCGCTCGGAAGCGCCCGGCGAGCACCCTCGGGTCGGGCCCTCGCCGCTCGGAAACTCCAGGGCCGCGGCGACTGTCGGAGCCGCGCCCGCGCCTCGCAGCGGCCCCTCCCGGACCCGCACGGATCGAACGGGCCGCTCCCAACCGGCCCCTTCACACGCTCAGGTACGCCTCCAGGACCTCGGGCCGCTCCAGGAGCTCCGACATGGCCCCCTGGAAGCGGATGGTCCCTTTCTCGATGATGTACGCCCGGTCGCTCACGGCCGACGAGAACCGCAGGTTCTGCTCCGACAGCAGCACGGTGAGCCCTTCGCGCTTGAGTTCGCGGATCGCCCGGGCCATCTGCTCCACCACCACGGGCGCGAGCCCCTCGGACGGCTCGTCCAGCAGCACCACCGCGGGGTTGCCCATCAACGTCCGTGCGATGCTCAGCATCTGCTGTTCCCCGCCGCTCATCTGGCCCGCCAGCCGGTCGCGCATCCGGCCCAGAGCGGGGAACAGCTCGAACACCTTGTCCTGGGTCCACACCGGGAACCCCTCGCGGGGGGGCTGGCGGCCCACCTCCAGGTTCTCGCGCACCGTGAGCCCGGCGAACACCCGCCGGTCCTCGGGCACCCACCCCACGCCGGCCCGGGCGATCCGGAACGGCGCGCGGGCCGTGATGTCCTCGTCGCAGTAGAGCACGCGCCCCGAGGTGGGCCGCACGAGGCCCATGACGGTCTTCAGCGTGGTGGTCTTGCCCGCGCCGTTGCGTCCCAACAGCGCCACCACCTCGCCCCGCTCCACCTCCAGGGACACGCCCGAAAGGATATGGGCCAGGCCGTAATGGGTGTGGACCTCCTCGAGCCGCAACATCACCCGCCCTCCGGCCGGCACAGGTGCGCCGGCTCGCCCACGGGCTGGCCCCCCAGGTACACTTCCTTCACGCGCTCGTCCTCCCGGATCGCCTCGGGCGGGCCCTCGGCGATCTTCCGACCCCGGTCCAGCACCAGGATCCGGTCGGCGTGGCAGAACACCACGTCCATGTCGTGCTCGGTGAACAGCACGGCGATGTTCCGGGTCCTGACGATCTCCGAGGTGAGGCCCATCAGGGCCACCCGCTCGCCGGGCGCCATCCCTGCGGTGGGCTCGTCCATCAGGAGCAGGCTCGGCCCGTTGGCCAGGGCCACGGCCAGCTCGACCCGCTTGAGGTCCCCGTACGCGAGCACCCCGCACGGCCGCTCGGCCTGGTCGGCCATGCCCACGAGCTCCAGGAGTTCCATGGCCCGCTCCCGGTGAAGCCGGGTCGCCCGGCTCCAGAACCGGTACACCTGCCGCCGGTGGGAGATGAGGGCCATCTGCACGTTCTCCACCACGGTCATGCTGGGGAACGTGGCCGTGATCTGGAACGTGCGGCCCACCCCCAGGCGCCACACCCTGCGGGGCTCCATGCCGGTGATGTCCCGGCCCTCGAAATACACCCGGCCCCGGTCCGGCCGGATCTGGCCGTTGAGCATGTTGAAGCAGGTCGTCTTGCCCGCGCCGTTGGGCCCGATCAGGGCCACGAGCTCCCCCCGGGACACGTGGAAGTCCACGTCGTCCACGGCCACGACCCCCCCGAACGCCTTACGCAGCCCCTCCACCCGCAGGAGTTCCATCGGTTCGCCTCAGCCCTCCGCCGAAACGGGATTCCAGGTATCCGAGCACCCCCTGGGGGAACAGGACCACCAGGGCCACCAGGACGCAGCCCAGCACGAGCTGCCAGTACTCGGTGTACCGGTTGACGAACACCTCCAACACCTTGTACACGCCGGCGCCCACCACCGGGCCCGAAAGGGTCTGCACCCCGCCCAGGAGCACCATGACCAGGGAATCCACGGACACCGGGATGCTGGAGTAGTCGGGGAACACGCTCCCCTTGAGGAACGCGAACAGGCCGCCGGCCGCGCTGGCGAAGAACCCGGCGAACGCGAACGCCACCCATCGCACCCGGCGCACGTGGATGCCGATGGCCTCGCTGCGCAGGGCCGAGTCGCGGCCGGCCCGCAGGGCGTACCCGAACGGCGCGAACGCGAGCCGCCGGATCAGGAACAGGCACGCGGCCACCAGCGCGAGCACCACGTAGTAGTACGCCTCCGGGCGGCTCACCGGACCCGTGGGCCAGATGTCCAGCAGCCCGTTGTCCCCCCCGGTGATCTCGTACCACTGGAACAGCACGGCGTACACGATCTGGGCGAACGCGAGCGTCAGCATGGCCGAGTACACGCCGGACAGCCGCACGCAGAAGTACCCGAACACCACGGCGCCCAGGAGCCCCAGGCCCAGGCCGGACGCCAGCCCGGCACCCGTGCCCGCGCCGGCGTACGTCACCGCCAGGGCCGCACCGTACGCGCCCAGGCCGAAATACGCGGCGTGGCCGAACGAGGCCATCCCGCCCACGGTCATGATCAGCCCCAGGCTGGCCGCGAACAGGGCTGCGATCAGCACCTCGCACCCGATGCGCATGTAGTACGTGGGAACGACCAGGGGGTAGACCGCGGCCGCGGCCACGAGCGCCGCACCCAGCCACACGAACCACCGGCCCGGAAGCCTCAAGGGCGGCTCGATCGCGCCCGAGGGCGCCCGCGGATGGGTTTCGGGCCGGCCCAGCAGCCCCCACGGCCTGAAGATCAGAACCACGGCCATGGTCAGGAACACGAGCACCAGGGTGATCTCCGGGAAGATCAGGATGCCGAAGGCGTTGAGCTCGCTGATCAGCACCGCGGCCAGGAACGCGCCCAGGATGCTCCCCATGCCGCCCACCACGACCACCACGAACACCTCGGCGATGATGTGGAGGTCCATGGTGTGGTTCACGGCCTCCCGTGGAAGCTGCACGGCCCCGCCCAGCCCGGCCAGGAACGACCCCAGGAGGAACACCGAGGTGAACAGACGGGCCTCGTTGACCCCCAGGGCCGCCGTCATCTCCCGGTCCTCGGTGGCGGCCCGCACCAGGGTGCCCCACCGGGTGCGGTGGAACAGCAGCCACAGAACGCCCAACACGGCCGGACCCAGGGCGATCATGAACAGCTCGTACCGGGGGAAGGGCTCGCCCAGGATCTCCACCGAGCCCCGCAGGATCCCCGGCGCCCGGGGGCCCAGCAGATCATCGGGTCCCCAGACGACGAGCACCAGGTCCGCCACCACCAGCACGAGCCCGAAGGTGGCGAGCAACTGGAACAGCTCGGGGGCCCGGTAGATGCGCCGGAGGATCAACAGCTCCACCAGGGCTCCCACCAGGCCCACGGCCCCGGCAGCCCCCAGCACGCCGGCCCAGAAGCCCACGGAGCCGGCGGGAAGGGCCTGTACCAGGGTGTAGGCCAGGTAGGCCCCGAGCATGTAGAACGACCCGTGGGCGAAGTTCACGATCCGGGTGACCCCGAAGATGATGGACAGCCCCGAGGCCACCAGGAACAGGGACGACGCGGACGCGAGCCCGTTGAGGGCCTGAACCAGGTAAAAACTCATGCGGACCTAGCCGGGAAACAACAGGGGAACGAAAGGCCTCCCCGGCGGGACCCGGGTCCCGCCGGGGAGGTGTACCCGCTTCACTCCTTGGGGCGGACCTTGGCCACCCACTCGGGCCCGGGCAGCACCTCGGACCCGTCCACGTACTTCCAGTCCACCATGATGCCGTGGCCACGCTGGGGGTCGTACTTGATCCGGCCCACCCACGCGCCCAGGGTGGACTGGTGGTCGATCTTCCGGAACCGGATCTTGCCCACGGGCGAGTCGAACTCCAGGCCCTCCATGGCGTTCACCATGGCCTCGGTGTCGGTGGACCCGGCCCGCTCGATGCACGCCGCGATGGCCTTGAACGTCAGGTACCCCACCAGGGAACCCAGACGGGGGTTCTCGTTGTACCGCTTCTGGTACTCGGCCACGAACGCCCTGTGGGCCGGGTCCTCGATGGCGTACCAGGGGTAGCCGGTCACGATCCACCCCTCGGGGGCCTCATCCTTCAGGGGTTCCAGGTACTCGGGCTCCCCGGTGAGCAGGCTCACCACGGCGCGGTTCCGGAACAACCCCCGCATGGTGCCCTCGCGCACGAACTTGGCCAGGTCCGAGCCGAACGTCACGTTGAAGATCCCGTCGGGCCGGGATCGCGCGAGAGCCTGCACCGTGGAACCCGCATCCAGCTTGAACAGGGCGGGCCACTGCTCCTCCACCCATTCCACGCCGGGCTTGAGCTCGGAGAGCACATCCTTGAACGCCCGCACCGCGCTCTGGCCGTACTCGTAGTTGGGCGCGATGGTGGCCCACCGGTTGGCCGGCAGCTTCGCGGCCTCGCGGGCCAGCATCACACACTGCTCGTAGGTGCTGGGGCGGAGCCTGAACGTGTAGCGATGGCCCTTGCTCCAGGTGATCGCGTCGCTCAGGGGTTCGGCCGCCAGGAACAGCACCTTGTTGCGCTTGGCAAAGCTCGACACGGCCAGCCCGATATGGGACAGGAACGTCCCGGCCAACATCACCACCTTCTCGTTCTGCACCAACTCGGTGGCGTGGCGTTCGGCCACGTCGGGCTTGCCGCCGTCGTCGCGGGAGATCACCACGAGCTTGCGCCCCAGCACGCCCCCGGCCGCGTTGATCTCGTCCACGGCCATTTCCCACCCCTTCTTGTAGGGCTCGAGGAACTGGGGCACCCGGCTGTAGCTGTTGATCTCGCCGATTTTGATGGGCTCCGCGCCGTACCCGGCCGACGCGGCGCACATGGCCACCGCCAATCCCGCTGAGAGAACCTTCCATCGCCTCATGATCGCCTCCTCCTTTTCCCCCGACGGTGTGGGTGTGGATCGAGTGCTCGGCTCTAAGGTTCCGGTGCCTCCAACGGTCCTACCAACTGGGGGGAGAAACCACCCAGACGACCTCCACCTCTTCGTCCCCCTCGTTCACCCACTGGTGGGGGATACGAGACGAGTAGTAAAAGCTCTCGCCGGGACCGACCTGATAGGTGCGCTCCCCCACCGTAATGGTCAGGGTGCCACGGAGCACGATGCCGAACTCCTCTCCGGCATGGCTGTAGGGCTCGTGGGACCCTCCCCCGGGGGCGACCACCGTATAAAACGGCTGCATGAGCTTCCCGTGGGTGGAGCGCACCAGCTGCTGGATCCGCGCGTTCCAGTTGCCCAGGGAGACCTCGCGCCGGTGCTCCACGCGGGTCACCACGGGCTCGTCCGGCTCGTCGTCCATGAAGAAATCCACGATGTTCACGCCCAACGCGGCGGCGATCCGCTTGAGCATGGCGATCGAGGGGGACACGTGCCCGTTCTCGATCTGAGAGAGGAACGCACCCGTGCACCCCACCTTGTCCGCGAGCTGGCGCAGCGTGAGCCTGCGCGCCTCCCGGAGCAGCCGGAGCCGCCCCCCGATGTCGGTTTCCTGGACTTTTCCCCGTGCCACTCCGCCTCCCTCCTATACCGGGGTGCTTCTTTTCGACATGGGTAAAGCACTGCTTATTTATATTAAATCATATCTTAACGCAGTGTCAAGAACAAACCGGGTTTTGTTCGTTATTCCGGCTTCCGCCCGCATCACGGCCAAACCGGCAACTCCGGCCAGAACACCGGGTGGCTAGGCGACAAGAAGCCTTGTGATCCCACAACACCGTTCGGCCTCCGCCAGGACCTCATCTTCTCCCTTCCCTTGCCCCGACTCAAGCTCCGAAGGAAACGGGCCTCCCCGGGGCCCCGTTTCCGGCCCTCCTCTTCCGTCGCCTGAACGACTCGAGCGGGCGGAAGAGCGGTTTCAGGCTCCCAGGCGGGCCGTTTGGGCAACGCCCTGGGCGAGCTGGTTCCAGTCGATCTCCGACGCCCGGAACACCGGGCCCTCTTTGCAGACCCGCACGTACTCCCCGCCTGGGGCGGGCACCACGCAACCCAGACAAGCCCCGATTCCACAGGCCATGTGGGCCTCCAGGGAAACCTGGCACGGCACTTCGTGCTCCTGGCACAGGTGCGCCACGGCCTGTAACATGGGCACGGGGCCGCAGGCGTACACCGTTGCGCCCTCGGTGCCCCTCGCCAGCTCCTGGATCAGAAGCCGCGTGACCCGGCCTGGGGTTCCCGTGGAGCCGTCCTCCGTGGCCACGGCGAACGGAAG
>CAZBGL010000104.1:0-9591 GCA_964491375.1 uncultured Thermodesulfobacteriota bacterium
GTCCGGAGGAGATCGCCGGTACTTGCGGGCCAGCAGGGCGGCCTGGAGCTCCAGATACTCGGGCGGGTTGGGGATCTTGGTGTCCAGATACTCGAACCGGAGTTCCACGGGGGGATCCATGCCGGCCAGGGCCGAGCGCAGCCCGCTGTTGACGGCGTCCACCCACGACAGCCCCTGATGATAGGAGTGGAGCACCACCACGCGGCGGTGCGGCACCGAACCGGCCGGCCGGCACAGAACGGCCAGGAGCAGGGCGAGGATCGCGGCGCGGCGGGTCATGGTTCCCATCGGCACACAGAGTCTGGGCAAGGGAGTGTGCCACCGGTATCGGAACGTTTGGGGCCAAAGTTTACAAACCAAAGAAGATATCCTGAGATTGACGGGCGGTCTGGTGGAGCGGGCGTATCTCCGGCGAAGGGGAACCCCTGCCCCATCGAGCTTCCAGCGGCATGCGACCTTGTGCATCCCATGTTGTCCGCTCGAGAAGGGGAAATCAAGCCGGCCGGCCAATCCGGCCGTCTGGGCACGCCTTCCCCGGACGCGTGCCGGCCGGTGGCTGGTTCCGGCAACCTTTTTGTGGTATTTGGAACCTGTACAATCCAGATCCGTCCCGTTTCCGGGATTCCGCTCTTCCCGGCCGGAGTGGCCCATGACGGGTCTCAGGGGCCCCGAAGCATGCGTGGAGAAGGGGGGATCCATGACAGGGCGCACGCTTCGCCGGCGTTCTCTCTGCTCCGCAGTAGTGGCCGTCCTTCTCCTTTTCCCGGGCGGGGCGTTTTCAGCCCGCGGCCGCCGGGTGCGCGTGGGCGTCTACCACAACCCCCCCATCGTCTCCCTCGACGCAAGCGGAACCGCCCAGGGATTCACCATTGACATCCTTCGGCACGTTGCGGGTACCGAAGGGTGGAAACTCGTTTTCGTTCCGGGAACCTGGGCGGAATGCCTGGACCGGCTCCGGGCGGGCCGGGTCGATCTCCAGGTGGCCATCGCCTATACGCCCGAAAGGGCCCGCTGGTGCGAGTTCGGATCGGAGACGGTCTTGGCCAACTGGGGGAGGGTCTGCGCCCGACCGGCCGAGGGGATCGCCTCGCTCCTGGACCTGAGGGGCCGCACCGTGGCGGTGCTCCGGGGCGATGTGTTCGAGGCGGAGATTCGCAGGCTTGTGGCGGCGTTCGACGTGGCGTGCCGTTTCCTTCCGGTGGACTCGTACCGTGCCGTGTTGGATGCCGTGGCCGCCGGCCGGGCCGACGCCGGGGTCCTGAACCGCCTTTACCTGGCCCACGCCACGCTGGCCCCCGGGGTTGAGCCCACCCCGGTCGTCTTCTCTCCCATCGAGGTCCGTTTTGCCGCCCCGAAGGGCAGGCGGGAACTCCTGGACGCGATCGACAGGAACCTGAGGGCCATGAAGGGCCGTCCTGGCTCCGCATACGAACAGGCGCTCGAACGATGGTTTGGCGGACGGGCCCCTCCGCACTTTCCCCCGTGGATCGTGGGGCTCGTGGCCGCCGTTGTGGCGGTAGCGGTGCTGGCCGCGGGATTCGTGGCGGCCCTCCGGCGGGAGGTCCGGGTGCGCACGGCCCGGATCGAGGAGGCCAACCGGGCTCTGGAGCGGGAGATTGCCCAGCGGGAGAAAGCCCAGCGAGCGCTCCGCGAGACCCACGAGGCCCTGGCTGCCGTCTTCGACGCCTCGCCTGCGGCCATTGTGACCGTGGACCGCCAGGGCCGGGTCACCGGCTGGAACCCCGCGGCCGAGCGCATGTTTGGGTGGTCGTGGAGCGAGGTGCTAGGACGGTTTCCTCCGTACGTGCCGGATGACGCGCAAGGGGAAGCCCGTCGCCTCATGGAGGAGGTGAGCCGCGGGCAGGTGGTTTCCAGCCGGGAGTTCCGCCGGGTCCGCAAGGACGGCTCGGAGATTCGAGTGCTGTTCTCTGGAGCACCCTTGCGCGACCCGGACGGGCAGATCACCGGCATGGTGGGCATCCTGCTCGATGTCACCGAGGCACGCCGCGCCCAAGAGGCCCGCCGTCGTCTCGAGGCCAAGATGCACGAGGTGCAGAAGCTTGAGAGCCTCGGCCTGCTCGCAGGGGGCATCGCCCACGACTTCAACAACCTCCTCATGGGGGTCCTGGGCAACGCGGACCTGGCCCTGTTGAAGCTTGCGCCCGAGTCGCCGGCGCGTGTTCACGTGGAGGCCATCGAGAAGGCGGCACGCCGCGCCGCGGACCTCACCAACCAGATGCTCGCCTACTCGGGCAAGGGACGGTTCGTGGTGGAGCGGCTCGACCTGAACCGCCTGGTGGAGGAGATGTCCCACCTGCTCGGCACCGTGATCTCCAAGAAGGCCACCATCAAGTTCGACCTCGCTCCTGGCCTTCCACCGGTGGAAGGGGACCCCACCCAGCTCCGGCAGGTGGTGATGAACCTGATCACCAACGCCTCGGACGCCATCGGCGACCGGATCGGGCTGATCACCGTGACCACCGGCCTGATGCGGGCCGACCGGGAATACCTGCAGGGAACCTTCCTGGACGAGGACCTGCCCGAGGGGGAGTATGTGTTCTTGGAGGTCTCGGACACGGGCTGCGGCATGGACCCGGCCACCCGGGCGCGGATCTTCGACCCGTTTTTCACCACGAAGTTCGCCGGACGCGGTCTGGGGCTGGCCGCAGTGCTGGGGATCGTTCGGGCCCATCGGGGGGCCATCAAGGTCTACAGCGAACCCGGGCGGGGGAGCACGTTCAAGATCCTCCTGCCCCGGTGCGACGCTGCAGAGGGCCTCGTCCGTACCGACCCGTCCCCTCGTGCAGACGTGGATCCCTTTGCTGGGTCTGCCACCGTGCTCCTGGTGGACGATGACGAGGCCGCCCGGACCGTGGCCGCCATGATGCTCGAGGAGCAGGGGTTCGAAGTCATCGTGGCGGCGGACGGCATAGAAGGGGTGGAACGGTTCCGGGCCCACGCAGAGGAGATCCGGGTGGTCATCCTGGACCTCACCATGCCCGGCCTGAGCGGTGAGGAGGCGTTCCGCGAGATCCGGCGGATCCGTCCGGACGTGCCGGTCGTCCTGACGAGCGGTTACAATGAGAACGACGTGACCACGCGGTTTGCGGGCAAAGGGGTGGCCGGTTTCATCCAGAAGCCGTTCCGTACGGCCGAACTCATGGAGGTGCTCGCAGGGGCGCTCAGCCGGGGGGCCAGGGGGAAGGCTTGACTCGCGGAGGGCCGGGACAGAGGCCCGGACCTCGGCGGGCTTTCCCGAGACGGGGAGCGCTCCGGTCCCCTACCCCCCGGCGACGGGCGGAAAGATGCTCACTTCGTCCCCGTCGGACAGGCCCTGGTCCTTGCCGGCGTGGCGGCCGTTCACCAGCAGGATCTTGGGCTTGTCCTCCGGCACCCCCAGGGATTTCAGGAGATCCCCCACCGTGGCCCCGTCCGGAAGCTCCAGCGGAAAGGGGGTCTTCCCCTCCGGCGCCAGCTTCCTCAGGCCGGCGAACAGCTTGACCTGCACGCGCACGATCCACCTCCCGAATGCGGGGTGAACGGGTCCCGCCTATTCCAGCACGAACCGCTCTTCCCGGTCGAAAGCACGTCGGTACCCGGCCAGGAGCGAGGTGATGGATCCCAGCGCGGTGGCGGCCGAGATCATGAGCAGCACAACGATCTGGTAGGCTGCGGCCACCCGAGGATCCGTGCCCGACAGAACCTGGCCGGTCATCATGCCGGGGATGAACACGATGCCCGCCGCGCTCATGGAGTTCAGCGTGGGGATGAGCCCCGCCCGGAGCGCCGCCCGGGCGCTGGGGAGCACGGTCTCCCAGGGCCGGGCCCCCAGGGCGAGAAGGGCCTCGATCTCGGCCCGGCGGCCCCGAAGATCCCCGAACAGGCGTTCCAGGCACACGGCGATCCCGTTCAGTGAGTTTCCCACGACCATGCCGGCGATGGGAATCACGTATCGGGGTTCGTACCACGGATCCACCCCCACCACCAGTCCCGTCACGGCGAACGTGACCGTGAACCCCGACAGCGCGATGGCAGCGAAGCCGCGCAGGAACAGGCCCCGGGGTGCTCCCTGAACCCGGTCGAGCAGCGTGCGGGCCGCCACGGCGATCATCAAAGTCAGAATGCCCAGCACCAGCAGGGCCGAGTCCACCCCGAACACCCACCGCAACACCAATCCCAGCGCGATGAGCTGGAGGTAGGCCCGTGCACCCGCGACCAAAAGCGACCGGGTCAGCCCCAGGGAGAGGCTGAGCGACAGGACGGCCGCCACCACGAGAAATCCGGAGGCCAATGCGAGCTGCCACGGGCCGATGGGTTGGGCTCCGGTCATGGCCTGTCCTCCGCGAGGCGGCCGTTTTCCAGCCGGTATCTCCGGGTGGCGTCCGGCCAAGGGGTGCCGTGTCCGGCCACCACGGCACCTCGGCCCTCGGCCAGGAACCGCTTGAGGCGCGCCGCAACCCGTTCTTCGGCGCCGGCGTCCAGGTTGGCTCCCGGTTCGTCCAGCAGCAACACCAGCGGCCCGGCGAGCACGGTGCGCAGGAATGCCACCCGGAACCGCTGGCCCAGGCTCAGTTCGGCTGTGGACCGCTCCAGGGCCACGTCCTCGAGCCCCAGGGCGTCGAGCTCCTCGCGGAGCACGCGGTCGGTGGGCGGGCTCGTGTTCCGCCGGACACCCAGGCGAAAGGGGGCGCGGAGATCCTCGCCCACGGTGGTCCCCAGGCTCACCGGGGGTGCCGGCAGCATGGCGACCCGGGCCCGCCACCGGTGGGGAGGGATGGCACGACAGGGGGTCCCCTGGAGCAGGAGCCGGGTTCCCCGGGAAGGGCGCAGGCGGGCCAGTGTCCGGAGCAGGGTGGTCTTTCCCGAACCAGAGGGCCCCGAGACCCACACCAGGTCTCCCGGAGCCACGGTGAGGTCCACGCCGGCCAGGTCCCCGTCGCCGTCGGGGTGCACGCGCACGGTGCGGGCTTCCAGGAGGAAAGGAGCCCGGGGGTCGGCCTCTTTGGGTGGGCGCCGGATTGGGAGCTCAGGAAGACGGCTTGTCGTCATCAAAGGTATCCTGCGGCGAATCGTAACGTTTCCTTTGAGAAGCTTGCCCCCGATCCCTTTTGCCAGGACGCGGCCCTCGTCTCCGAGCAACAAAAGAACGTTCGTCGCTGTAACCTCGTGTAATCATAACACTGTTTTGGGTCTTGTCGACCAGGGGTCGCCCCGGTATAATCCCCCGCCAATGGTTGCCGGTCGTGCGGGCCGGGTAGGGAGCGCCCGCGCTCCGCCGGTTCGCTGGGGTCAACCCTTTTCATGGGAAAGGAGGTCGGCATGGCGGAAGAGATTCGCGATGTGTATCCAGTTCCCGAGGAGTTCAGGAAGCGGGCGTACATCAAGAGCCGCGAGGAATACGAACGACTCTACAAGGAGTCGCTGGAAAACAGCGACGAATTCTGGGCGCGCGTCGCCGAGGAACAGGTCACCTGGTTCAAGAAATGGGATCGGGTCCAGGACTGGAAGTATTCCAAGGATGAGGTCTACATCAAGTGGTTCATCAACGGCAAGCTCAATGTGGCTTACAACTGCGTGGACCGTCACCTGGAGAAGCGCGGCGACCAGGTGGCCATCATCTGGGAGGGGAACGAGCCCCACGAGGACAAGACGATCACCTACCGCGAACTCTACGAGCAGGTCTGCCGTTTCGCCAACGTGCTCAAGTCCAAAGGCGTGAAGAAGGGCGACCGCGTTTCGATCTACCTGCCCATGATCCCGGAACTGGCCATCGCCATGCTGGCCTGCGCCCGGATCGGTGCCATCCATTCGGTGGTGTTCGGAGGGTTTTCGGCCGATGCCCTCAAGGACCGGATTCTGGACTGCGACTCCCACGTGCTGATCACGTGCAACGGCTTCTACCGCGGCAAGAAGCTGGTCAACCAGAAGGCCCAGGCCGACCAGGCCATGGCCCAGTGCCCGGGCGTGAAGACCTGCATCGTGGTGGACCGGGTGGGGAACGACGTGCAGGTGGAGATGAAAGAAGGCCGGGACTTCTGGTGGCACGAAGAGATGGCGAAGGCCAGCCCCGACTGCCCCTACGAGGAGATGGACGCCGAGGACCCATTGTTCATCCTGTACACCTCGGGTTCCACCGGCAAGCCCAAGGGGGTGATGCACACGTCCGGCGGGTACCTGGTGTACACGTCGTACACCCACAAGCTCATCTTCGACTATCATGACGGGGACATCTACTTCTGCGCGGCCGACATCGGATGGGTCACCGGGCACAGCTACATCGTATACGGGCCGCTGTGCAACGGCGCCACCACCGTGATGTTCGAGGGCATCCCCACCTACCCGGACGCGGGCCGGTACTGGGACATCATCGGCAAGCACAAGATCAACGTGCTCTACACGGCACCCACGGCGATCCGGGCCATTGCGGCCCAGGGCGACGAGTACGTCACCAGCCGGCTCGACAAACTGGAGACCCTGCGGCTGCTGGGCACGGTGGGCGAGCCCATCAACCCCGAGGCGTGGCGCTGGTACTTCGAGAAACCCGGCCGTGGCAAGTGCCCCATCGTGGACACCTGGTGGCAGACCGAGACCGGCGGCATCCTGATCTCGGGCCTGCCGGGCGCCATCGACATGAAGCCGGGCAAGGCCACCACCCCGTTCTTCGGGGTCCAGCCCGTGATCGTGGATCCCGAGAAGGGTACGGTGCTCGAGGGCGAGGCATCGGGTGCGCTGTGCATCGCCCGGCCCTGGCCCGGCCAGATGCGTGGCGTGTTCGGCGATCCGGACCGGTTCCGCCTGACCTACTTCCAGCAGTACGACGGGTTCTACTTCACGGGCGACGGTGCCAACCGGGACAAGGACGGCGACTACCAGATCACCGGCCGGATCGACGACGTGATCAACGTGTCGGGCCACCGTCTGGGGACCGCCGAGGTGGAGAGCGCGCTCGTGCTGCACCCCAAGGTGGCCGAGGCGGCCGTGGTGGGCTACCCCCACGAGATGAAGGGCCAGGGCATCTATGCCTACGTGACCCTGGTCACCGGGGCCGAGCCCTCCGAGGAGCTGCGCAAGGAGCTCGTGCAGCTGGTCCGCAAGGAGATCGGGCCCATCGCCACCCCGGACTACATCCAGTTCGCCCCGGGCCTGCCCAAGACGCGGTCGGGCAAGATCATGCGCCGCATCCTGCGCAAGATCGCGGCCAACGACATCCAGTCCGGGTTCGGCGACACCTCCACCCTGCTGGATCCTGCCGTGGTGGACCAGCTCGTGGAAGGCCGTTTGAACAAGTGACACGGATGGCGCGTTCGTGAACAGGCCGGCCCGGGAGGGCCGGCCTTTTTTCTGGCCCTGCTTCCGTAGGAGGGCCGAGGTCGGTGATGCCCGAGGATCCCGCTGCGCCCCGGCGGTTCCCCCACCTCAATTGCACCGAGTCCTTTTATCGGTCCGATCACCCCAGCCTGTTCTGGGAGCTCACTGTCTGCCAGAGTCTGGCCCTCACCGGCACGCCCTACCAGGCCGCCCTGGAGAGGCCGGCGCCGTACGGCGTGCTGATCGCACGGTATCTCGCCCGGATGACGAGGCGACGGGAATGGGGCACGGTGGTGGAGGTGGGGGGCGGGTACGGGAGCCTCATGAGCGCGTTCCTGGAGGAAGCGGATGCCCGGCGCGTGGTCATGGTGGACGTCAGCCCCCGGTTCCTCCACGAGCAACGCAAGGCGCTGCAGGGCGTGCAAACGGCGGTATTCGAGGAGTGCGACGCAACGGCGTATTTCCGAGCTCTTCCGGAACCGGTGGACCTCGTGATCGCGAACGAGGTTCTGGGGGACTTCCCCACGGTGACGGGGTTGCGGTCTGACGCGGTTCGTGCCGCGTTGGAGGGCGGGGCTGCAGATCCTCTGACTCGGAAGGTGGCGGAAAAGGTCGGCCGCTACCGCCTCGATCTTTCCGGTGCTCCTGACCCCTTTGCCTTCAACCTGGGTGCGGTGGAGTTCCTCGAGGCGCTGGCCGGCAGGGCCCGGGTGGTGTTCTTGACGGAGCACAGCGCGGACCCCGTGCTTCCGGAGCGCTACGCGTTTCTTCCACTGCCGGATGGAAGCGGCTTCCCCCGGCGGATCCCGCTCAAGGACCACGACGAATACACCGTGAAGTTCGGGCACCTGGAGGCCGTGGCCCGGCACCTGGGCTTCCGGGTGCACCGGTTCCACCTGGCCGAGGTGGTGGGGCTGCGGGCGGACGGCGGGATCCGCTCGATGGTCCAAGCCGGGGTCGCCTTGTCGGACGCGACGGAGGCGGTGATCGAGTTCTGTGCTCATATCCCCGAGTACGAAGGCGTAGTGCTCGTGGCCCCGGGAGGGGGTCAAGTTTTGGGCCCAGCGGTTCGATAACTGCGGGTGACGGAAACGAACCCCCTCCACGGACGGTGAACCGATGATCCGAGAACTCCGCATCTCGCTCTTCCACTTGGTGGAGTGCCTTTCCAAGGCCATGGACCTGGTCAGCCCCCTCTTGGCCGACCACCACGAGAGGGTTGCGTTCATCGCGTTCAAAATCGCACAGACCATGGGACTTCCCGAGCGGGATCAAAAGGACATCGCCCTGGCCGGGGCCCTTCACGACAGCGGTGCCCTGTCCGTGCAGGAACGGATCGAGTTCTTGGAGTTCGACCTGGAGGATACCTGGATCCATTCCGAAATGGGGTACCGCCTGCTCCAGTCGTTCCGGCCCCTTCGCAGAGCGGCGGAACTCGTACGCCATCACCACCTGTGGTGGGCCCAGGGGGAGGGTTCGACGGGGCAGGTTCCCGTAGGTAGCCACGTGCTCCACCTGGCGGATCGCGTGGCCGTTTTGATCTGCCGGGAGCACGAGATCCTGAGCCGGGTTGAGGGGATTTGCCGGAAGATTTGCAGGAGAGCGGGTGAGCAGTTCGCCCCGGAGGTGGTGGAGGCGTTCATGGAGGTGGCGCGGACGGAGTGTTTCTGGCTGCACACGGTATCCCGTTCGCCCGCCCAGATCCTTCGCCGGTGTGCGTGGTCGGAGGCCGCCGAGCTCTCCATGGAAGGCTTGGTGGAGCTGTCGAACCTGTTTCGGCAAGTGATCGACTTCCGGAGCCGATTCACTGCAACCCACTCGGTGGGGGTGGCCGCGTCGGCCGAGGCCATGGCCCGCTTGGCCGGGTTTTCTTCCCGAGAATGCGTGATGATGCGGGTGGCGGGGCACTTGCACGACCTGGGGAAACTGGTCGTGCCGGTGGAGATCCTGGAAAAACCCGGCCCTCTCCAGGCTCGCGAACGGGCCCTTGTCAAGACCCACACGTTCTACACGTACCAGATCCTCTCGTCGGTGGAGGACCTCAGAACGATCACCGAGTGGGCCTCCTTCCACCACGAGCGGCTGGACGGTAAAGGCTATCCATTCCGCCACCGCGGTGAAGACCTCACGCTCGGCTCTCGCATAATGGCTGTGGCAGATGTCTTTTCCGCCCTAACCGAAAAACGTCCCTATCACGACAGCATGCCGAAGGAAAAGACGCTACGCATCTTGGACGAAATGGTCACAGACGGCGGGCTCGACGGCGACGTGGTTAACGTGCTG
>CAZBGL010000105.1:0-6369 GCA_964491375.1 uncultured Thermodesulfobacteriota bacterium
GGCCGGACCCCTGCGGCCGAGGCCACTTCCCACGCGGCCGACACCTCGCCCACCTGGCAGGCCACGTGCGCGTCCGACGCGAGGCATATGGGCGCACCGGTGCGGGCCGCCTCGGCCGCGATGGCGGAGCACGTCTCCAGGCTGCCCTTGCGCGCCACGGTGAACGAGGCGTTGTTGATCTCCAGGGCCACCCCGTGTTCCTTTGCGGCCCGCACCAGGGCGGGCACGTCCACCGGGAACGCGGGGTTGCCGGGGTGGGCCAGCACCCGGACCTTGGGACGGGACATGGCCGCCACCAGGGCCCGGGTGTTCTTCTTGGGGCTGCCCGCCTTGAGCCCGCAGCCCTCGTGGAACCCCACGATCACGTAGTCGAGGCGGGCCAGGAGCTCCGGGGGCAGGTCCAACTCGCCCTTGGGGCCCGTGAGGTTGGCCTCCACGCCCCGCAACAGCCACACCCCCTCCATGCGCCGGGGAAGGAACCGCATGGCCCCGAAATAGTACGGGTGGGGTCCGCCGGGCAGGGCCGGCCCGTGGTCCGCGATGCCCACGGCCCGCAGGCCCCGGGCCCGGGCCTCGCGGGCCACCTCGGCCACGGTGGAGAAGCCGTGGCCGCTGGCCACGGTGTGAACGTGGAGGTCGGCCTGGATGCGCATGGGAGCGGATTGTAGTACGGTTACGGGCTTCGGGCCAGCCGCAGGAGGATCATGGACCTGGAACGCCTTTTCGCCGACGACGGTCCCCTGGCCCGGGCCATGCCCGGGTACCGGCTCCGACCGGCCCAACTGGAGATGGCCCGCCAGGTAGCCTCGGTGCTCCGGGAAGGGGGCGTGCTCCTGGCGGAGGCCGGCACGGGCACGGGAAAGACCCTGGCGTACCTCGCGCCGGCCGTGCTCTCGGGCAAGCGGGTCGTGGTGAGCACGGCCACCAAGACCCTCCAGGGCCAGATCCTGGAACGGGACGTCCCCCTCCTGGCCCGGGCCCTGGGACGGCCCGTGTCGGCCGTGCTGCTGAAGGGACGCCAGAACTACCTGTGCCTCCGGAGGTTCGAGAAGTTCCGGCTCCAGGGCCGGTTCGGTTTCGGATCCCTGGACGAGGCGTTCGAGCGCTGGGCCGGGGCCACGACCACCGGCGACCGGGCCGAACTGGAGGGCCTCCCCGACGACTACGCGCCCTGGAGGGAGGTGTGCTCCACCCGGGAGACCTGCTGGGGGGCGCGCTGCCCCCGCGAGGCCGCCTGCCACTTCCTGAACCAGCGGCGCGAGGCCCAGAGGGCCCAGGTCCTGGTGGTCAACCACCACCTGTTCGTGGCCGACCTGGCCGTGCGGGCCGCTTCGTCCGCCGAGGTGCTGCCCCGGTACGAGGCCGTGGTGTTCGACGAGGCGCACCATCTGGAGGACGTGACCGTGCACCACTTCGGCGTGCAGGTGGGGCCCCACAGGATCGCCGACCTCGTCCGCGACGCCCGTGCGGAGCTGGGCGGGCCCGGGGGCCCGGTGCCGGCGCCCCTGGAGAGGGCCCTGGCGGCGCTCCAGGAGGCGGCCGATGCGTTCTGGGAGGCGGTTCCCTTCCCCCAAGGGGAGGCGATCCGGCTGGCCTCGGAACTCGAGGGCCGGGCCGGGGAGTCGCTGGCCCGGCTGCTCCAGGCCCTGGAGGCCCTGGACGCGCACCTCGTCCCCCGCCAGGCCGAGTCCCTGGAGGCCGAGACCCTCCTGCGCCGCGCCCGGGAACTGCACGCCGACCTGGCCCGGTTCGCAGAACCTCCCCTTCCCGACGAGGTACGCTGGATCGAGCCGCGCCCCCGGGGGGCGGTGCTCCGGGCCGCTCCGGTCGAGGCCGCTCCGGTCCTGCAGGAGGCCCTGTTCGCCCAGGGCCTGCCCGTGATCCTCACCTCGGCCACGCTGCGGGTGGGCGGGGAGTTCGCCTACCTGCGCGCCCGGCTCGGCGTCCCCCCGGAGGCCCGGGAACTCCAGGTGGACAGCCCCTTCGACCACCGCAAACAGGGGCTGCTCTACGTGCCCCGGGGGATTCCGGAGCCCAACAGCCCGGGGTTCGCCGACGCGGCGGCCGCGGAGATCCTCCGGATCCTGGACCTCAGCCGCGGCCGGGCCTTCTGCCTGTTCACCTCCCACCGGGTGCTCCGGACGGTGGCGGAGCGCCTGCGGGGGCGGGTGCGGTATCCGCTCCTGGTACAGGGCGAGCAGCCCCGCGAGGTCCTGCTGCGCCGGTTCCAGGACGAGGTGGAGTCCGTGCTGCTGGGGGCGCTGTCGTTCTGGGAGGGGGTGGACGTGCCGGGCGAGGCCCTGTCCGCCGTGATCATCGACCGGATTCCGTTCGCGAGCCCGGGCGACCCCGTGGTCCAGGCGCGCATCGAGCTCGTCCAGAGCCGCGGGGAGTCCCCCTTCCGGGCGTACCAGCTGCCGGCGGCGGCCATGGTGCTGCGACAGGGGGTGGGACGGCTCCTGCGCACCCCCCGGGACCGGGGCGTGGTGGCCGTGCTGGATCGCAGGCTCCTGGAGCGGTCCTACGGTTCGTACCTGCTGGGGAGCCTTCCGCCGTTCCCCGTAACCCGCGAGCCTTCGGACGTGGCGCGGTTCCTGCGCGCCACGGGTGCCGCTTGACGGTCCCGGGGGGCGTGGCTATGATCCGCGACCGTGCCGAGATGCCGCGGAGCGATCCATGAACCGACCACCCCGCGACCTCCTGGAACGGCTCCGGTTCTTCCACCGGGAGGTCGAGTCCCTGTTCCGCCGGCTGTTCCAGGACCAGCTCGCCCCGGGGCCCCTGGAGGGGCCTGCCGTCTTCCCCCTGGTGGACGTGGTGGAGCAGGAGGACGAGATCCTGGTGCGGGCGGACCTGCCCGGGGTCCGCAGGGACTCCCTCGAGCTGTACGGCGCGGCCAACTTCCTGGTGGTGCGCGGGATCAAGCCCCCGCCCGGGCGCACCTGGAAGTACCTGCGGGTGGAACGGACGTTCGGCGCGTTCCAGAGGATGGTGGTGCTGCCGGCACCCGGGGACCCGTCCCGGGTCACGGCCCGGTTCGACCGGGGGGTCCTGGAGGTGCGCATCCCCAAGGTGAGCGAGCGGCGCCGCACGCACCGGCAAATCCCCATCGAGTGACGAGGCGTCCATGTCCGAGAGCGTAGAGAGCCAAGGCGCCATCCAGACCGGCGAGCCCCAGAGCGTGGACATCCCCGAGGTCCTGCCCATGCTGCCCGTGCGGGACGTGGTGGTGTTCCCGTACATGATCCTGCCCCTGTTCGTGGGGCGGGAGAAGTCCGTGGCCGCCGTGGACGAGGCCCTTCAGGGCAACCGCATGCTCTACCTGGCCACCCAGAAGGAGGTGGCCACCGAGGACCCGGGCCCGGACGACATCTACGAGATGGGCACCGTGGGCATGATCATGCGGATGCTCAAGTTGCCGGACGGCCGGATCAAGATCCTGGTGCAGGGCCTGAGCCGGGCGCGGCGCAAGGCCATCCTGGCCACGGAGCCCTGCTTCCGGGTCCACGTGGACCCCATCCCCGAAACCCCCACGCCCGATGACGACTACGAGGCCGAGGCCCTGATCCGGGCGGTCCGGGAGAAACTGGAAGAGATCGTGAACATGGGCAAGGGGATCTCCACCGAGGTCATGATGATCCTCGAGAACGTGGAGGACCCGGGCCGGCTGGCCGACATCGTGGCCGCCAACGTGAACCTGAAGGTGGCCGACGCCATGCAGGTGCTCGAGGCCGTGGACCCCAAGGAGCGGATCATCCGGCTCCACAGCCTCCTGGAGCGGGAACTGCAGGTGCTCATGGTCCAGGCCAAGATCAAGTCGGCCGCCAAGGAGGAGATGTCCAAGAGCCAGCGCGAGTACTTCCTGCGCCAGCAACTCAAGGCCATCCAGGAGGAGTTGGGCATCACGGACGAGCGCAGCGAGGAGATCGAGACGCTGCGCAAGAAGATCGAGAAGGCCCGCATGCCCAAGGAGGCCCGCGCCGAGGCGGAACGGGAGCTCAACCGGCTGAAGGACATGCCCCCGGCCTCGGCCGAGGCCGCGGTGATCCGCACGTACATCGAGTGGCTCACCGAGATGCCCTGGCGCAAGACCACCCGGGACAACATCGACATCGCCCGGGCCAAGAAGATCCTGGACGACGACCACTACGACCTGGAGATGGTCAAGGACCGCATCCTGGAGCACCTGTCGGTCAAGAAGCTCAAGCCCGACACCAAGGGCCCCATCCTGTGCTTCGTGGGCCCGCCGGGCGTGGGCAAAACGAGCCTGGGCCAGTCCATCGCCCGGGCGATGGGCCGCAAGTTCGTTCGCATGAGCCTGGGCGGGGTGAAGGACGAGGCCGAGATCCGCGGACACCGCCGCACCTACGTGGGCGCCATGCCCGGCCGGATCATCCAGGGCATCCGGAAGGCCGGGTCCAAGAACCCGGTGTTCATGCTGGACGAGGTGGACAAGATCGGCCAGGACTTCCGGGGGGACCCGGCGTCGGCCCTGCTGGAGGTGCTGGACCCCGCCCAGAACGCCACCTTCGAGGACCACTACCTCAACGTGCCCTTCGACCTGTCGAAGGTGATGTTCATCTGCACGGCCAACTTCGTGGACCCCATTCCACCGGCCCTCCTGGACCGGATGGAGGTGATCCGGCTCTCCGGGTACACCCGGGACGAAAAGCTCCACATCGCCCGGCGCTACCTCATCCCGCGCCAGATGGAGGAGCACGGCCTCGAGCCCGAACACATCGAGATCTCCACCGAGGCCGTGGGGCTGTTGATCGACCAGTACACCCGCGAGGCGGGCCTGCGGAACCTGGAGCGGGAGATCGCCAACCTGTGCCGCAAGGTGGCCCGGAAGCTGGCCGAAGGACGGGTGCATCGGTACCGGATCACCCGCCGCAACCTCCACAAGTACCTGGGTCCGCCCCGGTACCTGCCCGAGACCGAGGTGGAGGAGGACCTGGTGGGCGTGGCCACGGGCCTGGCCTGGACCCAGGCGGGCGGCGAGATCCTCCACGTGGAGGTCACCACCATGAAGGGCTCGCCCAAGCTGATCCTGACGGGCCAGTTGGGCGACGTCATGAAGGAGTCCGCGCAGGCCGCCCTGTCCTACGCCCGCAGCCGGGCCGCCGACCTGGGGGCGCCCGAGGACTTCTTCGAACAGCGCGAGGTGCACATCCACGTGCCCGCGGGGGCCATCCCCAAGGACGGCCCCTCGGCCGGCATCACCATGGCCACGGCCCTGGTGAGCGTCATGACCGGGCGTCCCGTGGACCACACGGTGGGCATGACCGGCGAGATCACGCTCCGGGGCCGGGTGCTGCCGGTGGGAGGGATCAAGGAGAAGTGCCTCGCCGCCATGCAGGCGGGCCTCAAGACCGTGGTGTTGCCCGAGCGCAACCGCAAGGACCTGGACGAACTGCCCCCCAAGGTACGCCGGGCCCTTGGTTTCCGGTTCGTCCGCACCATGGACGAGGTGCTCGAGGTGGCCCTGAAGCCCGCACCCCAACAGAAGCGGGCCGCCCAGGCGCCGTGAGGCTGGCCGACCGGGGGGAGTTCGCCCTGCTGGAGCGTCTGGGGCTCCTGCCCCCGCCGGGATCCGCGCCCGCTCCGGGCCGGAGCGGCGACGACGCGGCCGCGCTCCCGTGGGGATCCGGGTTCCTCCTGTTCACCTCCGACGCCCTCGTGGAGGGCGTCCACTTCCGCCGCGACCTCGTCTCGGCACGGGACCTCGGGTACAAGGCCCTGGCCGTGAACGCAAGCGACGTGGCCGCCATGGGCGGCACGCCCTGGTGCTTCACCGTGAGCCTGGTGGCGCCCGGCACCCTGGACGAGGGCTGGGTGGCGGGGCTGTACCGAGGGCTCGACGAGGCGGCCTCGCGGTTCGGGTGCCACCTGGCCGGGGGAGACACCGCGGGGGGCAGGGACGTGGTCGTCTCGGTGGCGCTCCTGGGCCGGGCGGAACGGCCGGTGTACCGCTCGGGCGCCCGGCCCGGCGACGACCTGTACGTGAGCGGATGGCCCGGGGAGAGCGCGGCCGGCCTGGCCCTGCTGGAGCGGGGGGGCCGGGGCGGACGCACCGTGGAACGGCACCTGCGGCCCGAGCCGCGGCTCGCCCTGGGGACGGCGCTCGCCCGAAGGGGGCTGGCCTCCGCCATGCTCGACGTCTCGGACGGGCTGCTCCAGGACCTGGGGCACCTGCTGCGCGCGAGCGCCGTGGCCGCCGAGGTGTGGACGGAGCGGATCCCCCTCTCCCCCGCCCTGAAAGAGGCCGCGCGCGTCGTTTCCGAGGATCCCCTGGACCTCGCCCTGACCGGGGGCGAGGACTACGAGCTCCTGTTCACCGCCCCCCCGGACCGCGCCCCCGACGTGGCG
>CAZBGL010000106.1:0-6849 GCA_964491375.1 uncultured Thermodesulfobacteriota bacterium
CGTCCGGGCTTCCGTTCCGCAGGGCAGGGGGTATCGCAGGGGGGCCCCCCGGGTCGGGCAGGGGGGACGGAGCGCCCGCATCCGCGAGCACGCGGCCGGAGGGGTCGAGCACCATCACCCGCACGATGCTCGGATCCTTCAGGAGCACGGCGGCCGTGCGCAACAACCCCTGGGTGTCTGCCGCAAAGACATCCAGGCGGACGCTGTCGGCGAACACGTGCGTCACCGTTCGACCGCCCTCTTCGAAATGGTCCCGCAGGGCCTTCCTCTGGGCGTGGATCAGGATCCCGCTGAGGGCGACGGTGAGGAGGACCACAAAGGCCACGAGGTAGAGGAGAACTCGGGTGCGAAACGTCCACGGGCGAAACACGGCGGGCAACGCGGCTACTCTCCGCGGCACTTGGGGTCCGATCCGTCCCGAAAGCTTGTGGGATCCGTCAGGGCGCGGAAGGACACCCCCTGAGGCCTCCTTCCGCAAAGGTCTCCGGAGCGTTCATCCCAGGGCCCGTCCGGCTCGAGCCCCCGTGCTCGGGCCTCGGTGTGGGGCGTCCGGCACCCTCCTAACGCCCGGCATCCTCCAGCCACGCCGTGCTGGGGGAGACCCCGAGCTTTCGCGCGACGTCCGTATTGATCTCTACGCGCACCCGGGGCTCCGTGACCGGCGGGACGACCGCCTCCCCCTTTCCCGCGAGACAGCGCACGGCGAGCGCGGCAGCCTGTTCGCCCATGAGCCTGTAGTCGGGGGTCAACGCGATCAGCGCACCCCTCCGAAGGTACTTTTCCGCAAAGGTCACCACCGGAACCCGCTCCTCCATGGAAAACCGGAAAATGGCCTGGACGGTCTGGGGTGTGAGCACGGTGAGATCCGGGAGCATCCACAGCACCCCGATGCGTCCACGGAGGGTCTCGAGCCGCCCATATACCTCGTGAGGTGAGCTCGTCTGGAGGGCCAGCACGTCCAGCCCCCTCAGGCGGGCCAACATCTCGGCTCGCCTCACGAAATCACCCGACCACCTCTCGGAGTAGACGATCCCGACCACCCGGACCGACGGAAGGGTCTTCCGGGTGACCTCCATCCACCGTTCCGGTGGCACGGCCATCGGAACACCCACCGCGCTTCGGTGCAGCACGATCCGAGAGGCGGGATCGGGCACCATGGTGTACACCACCGGGATCCCGGGAAAACCGTCCGCAAACGACAACGCACCCCCGCCGACGGCCAGGATCAGATCGGCCCCGCCTCCCCGCAAGAACCGCTCCGCGGCCCCCCGCTCGGCAGGATCGCCGATAACGAACTCGGCAAAGCGCACCGGCTCGATTCTCTTGGAGCCCACCAGGGGAAGCTTCCGGGACAAGGACCTCCGGAACGCGCTGGCCGAGACCCGGTAGGGTTCGATCCGGGAACTGTAGAGAACAGCGATGTCATACGCCGCCGCCTGGGCCCATGCCATCAACGCGACGCATACCCCAACCACCCCGCGCACCCTGCACCCCCTTGGATCTCTGCGGCGGCCCTTCGAACCCGACTCTTGGCCTGCCGCGTATCTCCCGAATCACCAGAGTCCGCCCCGTGCGAGCCTTCGCCGGGCTCTTTCCTACCCTACCACGCTCCGGGCCGGTACGCATCCCGTAAGACCTACCGCACCGGCACCCGGTACACTAGGCCGAACCGGTCGACCACCGCGAGCAGATCGGGCGTCAGCAGGGACGCGGCCTGCCGCCGGATCCATGCAGGCACCCCCCCGTAATGGGCCTCGGCCACAGCCCCCGCGATGCACGCCAAGGTGTCGCTGTCCCCCCCCAGGGACACGGCTTTCCGCACGGCGTCTTCCCAGTCCGTGGAGTCCAGAAAGGCGATCAGGGCCTCGGGCACGGATCCGGGGCACGTGGCGTCGAAGCGGTAGCCGGGGCGGATCTGCTCCACGGTGCGGCCCATGCGGTACCCAAAGGCAGAGGCCACGAACGAACGGATCGCCGCCTTGTCCGCGCCGGTGCGGGCCAGGAACACGGCGGAGGCCACGGCCTGGGCGCCTCGGATCCCCTCGGGGTGGTCGTGGGTGGGGCGGGCCGAGCGCTCCGCTTCGGCCAGGACCCGCTCCAAGGAGTCGAAGGCCCATCCCACGGGGGCCACCCGCATGGCGGAGCCGTTGCCCAGGCTCCCGTAGGGCCCGGAGCGGCCGGCCTCCGCCCACCGGGCAAAACCGGGTCCGTAGCCCCGCCCGGGATGCCTCCGGTACCACGCCCGGTAGGCCTCGCCATAGTCTTTCCCCGTCAAGATGGCCTCGGCCGTGGCCGCGGTAAGCACCGAGTCGTCGGTGAACCGGCTGGCCGGGCCGAACAGGGGAAAATCCGTCCGCTTGATCGGGCAGGCCTCGTAGGGACTCCCGATGATGTCCCCCGCGATCGCTCCCCACATCGGCTTGGCCGCTCCCTGCCGTACCGTTCAAGGTTGCCCCCGGAGGGGACGATACGCCTCCTGTGACCGGTCCACAACCGGGCTCCAAGGCCTGGGAGGAATGTCATGAGCCCGACCGTCGCCGACCAACTTCGTGCCGTGTTCGAACAGGACCCGAACCTGCCCACCCTGCCCGACCATGTGCGCCGCATCATGGCCCTGATCGGAGACGAGGACGTCTCGTTCCAGGAACTGGCAGAGGAAGTCAAGAAGGACCCCGCCCTGGCGCTGCGGGTCTTGAGGCTGGCCAACTCGGCCGCGTACCACCAGACGACCGAGATCACCTCGCTGGAGCGCGCGTTCGCCGTGATCGGGATGCATCAACTGGCCGCCGTGCTCTCGGGGGTGGCCACCATGGGACGGTGCGAGAAGTTCCTGGACGACCCCCGGTTCGAGTGGGCCCGTTTCTGGGAACACAGCAGCGGCACCGCGTTCATCGCGTGCTCCCTCGCCGAGCGCCTGGGCCTTCAGTTCGAGGGGGCGGAGTTCCTGGCCGGGCTCCTCCACGACATCGGCTACCTGGCGCTGGCCCGTTTCGGCAAAGTTCGGTTTCGCACGGCCGTACGCCGGGCGGCCGAGCAAAACGGATTCCTGGCCCGGGAGCTGGAAGCCCTTTTCGGGATCTCGGTGGACGAAGCGGGCCTGATCCTGGCCGAGGTCTCCCAACTGGCGGACAGCATCCAATTGGTCATCCGTCACCACCGCGACCCCGGGCGGGCCCCCCCTGAGTTCCAACCCCTGGTGTGCGTGGTGTCGTTGGCCAACCAGATGGCCCACCTGTGCGGTCTGACCTTTTTCCGGGGTACCGCCGACGTGGAGGTGGTGATCGAGGAACTGCCGGCCTGGAAGCTCTTGGTCGAGCGCCATCCCCAGATGGCCCGCTGGGACGTGGCCCGGGTGGTGTTCGACCTGGAACGGGAATACCTGGCCACCCAGGACTTTGTGCGCAACGTGCAGGAGCCCGCAGACTGAGGGACGCGCATGGCTTCCACCCGCCCCATTCCGATGGAACTGGCCAAGGCCTTCGAGGCCTTCCGCGACTTCTTGTACGAAACCTCGGGGATTTACTTTTCCGACCGCAACCGCGACCGCCTGCTCGCCCACGTGGCAGCCCGTATGGAGGCCACCGGCAAGAAGGACCCGCAAGCGTATCTGGCGCTCCTGCGGTCGCGAACCGGTCCGGGGAGCGAGCTGTGGGAGTTCTTCAACCAGGTGACGGTCAACGAGACCTATTTTTTCCGCGAGAGGCCCCAGTACAGCGTGCTGCGGGACAAGGTGCTTCCCGGACTGTTCGAGCGGCGGCGAGCCGGGGAAATCAGCCGCGTGAACATCTGGAGCGCGGCGTGCAGCAGCGGCGAGGAGGCCTACTCCCTGGCCATCCTGATCAAGGAGAGCTTCCCCGGAGAACTGGGCCACGTCTCCATCACCGGCTTCGACATCAACTCCGAGGTGATCGAACAGGCCAAGAAGGCAGAGTACTCCGACTACAGCATCCGGCAGTGCACGCCTGACCAGAAGAAACTCTACTTTCGCAAGCAGGGCAACCGCTACGTTCTGGTCCCCTACATCCGGCGCCTGGTCCAGTTCCACGTGGCCAACTTCATGGACCTCGCCCAGATCCGCCGGCTCCCACCCCCAGACCTCGTGCTGTGCCGCAACGTGCTCATCTACTTCGACAAGGCTTCCAAGACCAAGGTACTCCACAACCTGGCCAAGGTGATGCGCCCCGGGGGGTACCTGTTCCTGAGCCAGACCGAATCCCTGTTCGGCGTGGACCACCCGTTCGAACTGGTCCACTTCTTCCGGGTGGCCGCATACCGGGTGAAGAGCCCATAACCGTCACGCGGGGGAACACGGAGAGGGGCCTGAGCGGCGACGCCCAGGCCCTGGTCTGGCCTGGTGCCCGGGGCGGGATTCGAACCCGCACGGCCTTGCGGCCTAGGGATTTTAAGTCCCTTGTGTCTGCCTGTTCCACCACCCGGGCAGACGCCTGTGGGGAAGCACGGGGACCCCCGGCCCGCACCGGGGGTCCCGTCCAGGACAACGTGCCTTGCGCGGCCGCCGGCTGTCAACCCCTTCCCGGTCCCCGGCGCCGCTCCCGCCCGCCGAAGCCGGGGCTCTCCCCGGCTGGGGGCGCCCGCGCCTTTGTGCTCACCGCCCGGGCTCCCACCCGGCGCCCTCCACCACCACCCTGCCGGGCCCCCCTTCGCTGCCCTCGATCCAAATGCGGGCCTCGGGCAGGATCCGGCCGATGACCCACGCGTTGGTGGCGAGGTGCCGGGTGATCCGGCACACGGTGTATTCGCTCGTGCCCCCGGCCAGGGCTGCGGGCAGGAGGATCTGGTCCGCCAGGTGGGGGTCCACGGCAGAGCCCGCCTCGAGCCGTGCCCTCAGCTCCTCTGCCGCCTCCTCGCCCACGCGCTCGGCCGGCTTGCCGCGCTCGCCCAGGGCCGAGGCCGAGAGCCTCGCGGCCCCGCACTCGGCCACGAGCACCAGGTACGCCCCGGGCGAAGGGGCGTCCAGGCACCGGGGCTCCACCTCCACCGGGACGCCCAGGGAGGCCAGGGCTTCCCGGGCCGCGCCGGCCATGCGCCGCCCCACGTGACCGGGCAGGCCGGCCGTTCCGGCCACGCCCCGCACGCGAAGGAGGCGTCCCGGCTCCGTCAGCCGGACCGGTTCCAGGGGGGGGCGCGCCGGTCCCACCCGGCAGCGGACCTCGCCCCCGCCCCGGGGATAGAACCCGGCGCGCCCCAGGCTCACGTCCACGGGGATGCCGAACCGCCGCACCGCTTCGGCCCAGACCCCGGCCAGGAACTCGAACGGGGGACTCCACGGCACGTGGGTGCCGCCCGTGACCGTGACCGCGGATTCCCCCCTGGCGAACGCCAGGGGTACGACGACGGTCTGCAGCACGAGGCACGCGGACCCGGCCGTTCCGACCTCGAACCGGTACGTGCCGGCCCGCGGGGAGCCGGGCTCGAACCAGACCTCGAGCGAGCCCCTGCGGGAACCCCCGATACGGGCTCCGCACACGTCCGCCGCGGCCCGCACCGCCGCCAGATGCTGGGCAGCCAGGCCGGGACGGGGCCGGCCGGCCCGGATGTCCGTGACCCTCACGGACCGGCCCGTGAGGGCCGAAAGAGAAAGGGCCGTGCGGAGGATCTGCCCCCCGCCCTCTCCGTGGGAGCCGTCGATCGGGATCATGGGATCTCCCGGGGTGAGACAAACCCTGCGAACGCCATTTTTCCCTGCCCCCCGGCGGACCGCAACCCTGCGGAGTGAACGGGGTTGACCCACATCAAGGCCGTGCTCCGGGGGCCGGGATAGGTTGGCCCTGCAACGCGAAGGCAACGCGCGTCCGTAAGGAGGTGCCCCATGGACCGCTACACAAAGGGATTCGTCGTCGCATCGGTGGTGTACTTCGCCCTGGCCGCAGGCCTGGGGCTGTGGATGGGCATGGGGAATGCCCCCGACTGGGCGATGTTCGCCCACGTGCACTTCAACCTGCTGGGCTTCATGGCCATGATGGTCTACGGGGTGGGGTACTTCGTGCTGCCCCGGTTCAACGCCCGGGAACTGCGATGGCCGGGCTGGGTGCCGCTGCATTTCTGGGTGGCCAACGTCGGGCTGGTGGGCATGGTGGCGGCATACCCCGAGAACCCTTCTCCGGCGTTCGGCCTGTTTGCCGGCCTGAGCGTGCTTTCGGCCGTGCTGTTCGCCGCGAACATCGGGGCCACCCTGCTCCTGCCGGAGCGTGAAGAGGAGCAGCCGGCCCGGGGCCCCGCCCCGGCCCAGGGTGCGGGCACGCCCGCCGAGCGGGCCGAGATCGGCCCGGACACCCGCGTGGGCGAGATCCTCTCCCGCTGGCCCCACACGGCCCAGGTGTTCGTGGACGCCGGATTCGGGGGCCTGGCCGACCCCGGGCACCGCGAGCAGGTGAAGCAGCTCCCCATCACCGTGCGCATGGCCTGCCAGCGCCACGGCGTGGACGTGCAGGAGCTGCTCGCCAGGCTGAACGAGGCCATTGCGCGGGGGGCTCCTGCCGTACCCGAGATCCGGCCCGACCAGATCATCGGCGAGGTCCTGGCCGCCCACCCGGAGACCGAGGCGGTGTTCCGGAAGTACTACGGGTCAGGATGCTTTTCCTGCCCCGGCCAGAAGACCGAAACCATCAAGCAGAGCGCCATGATCCACAACGTGGACCTGGACCGGCTGCTGGACGAGCTGAACCGGGCCGTGGGCGCCGACCGGCGCGCGGCCTGATCGCACTTCCTCCCCGTGGCGCCCCGGGGGCCGGCCCGGCCTCCGGGGTTTTCTTCTTTCCTCCCGGCGTTGTTTCCCGTGGTCAGGCCGAAGGCGATTTGCGATACACTGGAGTGCGAGGCACCCACACC